>CAZHXU010000221.1:0-4943 GCA_964536535.1 uncultured Fusobacteriaceae bacterium | reverse complement strand
AGAAAAAAATATTAATATTATTAAAGCAATAAATGAAAGAGGTCAGAAAATTAATATAACTGATGAATATAAATTTTACCTTCATAATTTTATAATAAATGGCAAGTTAAAAGATACAATTATCTATTTAAGTATTAAAAAAATTACATAAAGGAGTTCATAATGAAAAAACTAAACTGGAAGATGTATAGTGCACTCATATTAACTGCGCTACTACCTCTAATCTATACAACATTTAGAATACACTTATTGGGAAATTTACCAGGTGATTGGGGTTTTAACATAGCCTCTCAGATAGGTTGGGTAAATATAATCTACGAAGTACTACAGGAAGCTATACTTCTACCTCTATTTTTTATACTTGGAAGTGTTATAAATGATAAGAAGCAATTTAGTAACAGAATTAAAACAGGACTGGTAATTTCAACATCACTTTATGCACTGATGTCCTTAATAATAAACTTTAATGCTAAGGATTTGCTTGTAATGATGGGACAAAAATCAGAACTTATTGAGTTGAGTGCAAAATATATTAGACTAGAAACCATAGCTATTGCTCTTTCTATAGGTTTTAGGTATATAAGTATCATATTTATACTTTTGGAAAAACATATGTGGATGTACTTAGTGCTTGGAATACAAATGGTAGTAAGTATTGCAACAGACACATTACTAGTAAGTAGCTTAAGTATCTCTAGAGATATGGGTGTATTAGGAATTGCTATTAGTAATATCATAGTTAATATCATCCTTATTGGCATAATGTCTATATTATTAATTAGAAGTAAGGTTTTAATAAAAGGGAACCTAGACTTTAGCTGGGCTAAAAACTGGTTTAAAATAGGAGGATTTAGTGGAACAGAATCACTTGTTCGAAATCTTGCTTTTATGTTTATGGTTCTAAAACTAGTTAATTTAGTAAATGAGCAAGGAAATTTTTGGGTAGCTAATAGCTTTATATGGGGTTGGATACTATTACCTGTATTAGCACTAGGAGAACTGATAAAAAGTGAAGTGGGAAAAGATAAAGAACACTTTAGAACCTATGTATCTATATATATAAAAGTGACTCTCTTAATAGTTTTGCTTTGGTTAATCACTCTACCTCTTTGGAGTTCATTTATTCAAAACATCCTAAATATTAATAATTATAAAGTTGTCTATAACATTGTTCTTATATCCCTACCTTTTTATATAGCTTTTGCTATAAATAACGTAATAGATAGCATATTCTATGGTTTAGGTAGAACTGATTTAATGTTATGGCAGTCATTAATAGTAAACTCTATATACTATGGTAGTTTATTTATCTTGTATAAAAATAATCTATTTAATCCTAATATATATGGCATAGCAATTATGTTCGCTACAGGCATATTAATCGATTCTATTATAACTCTATTGATGTATTGGCATTTAGTTAAAAATAAGAAATTAAGCTAAATTAAAAATATAATGAGTTTTAAAGAATCTAACAAAAAAACTAACGTTTCCGTTAGTTTTTTCTTTTTAATATTAATGTATTTCCCTCATTCTCATCTAAAAAATCAAGGGTTTTTGTTGCTATCTCATTTGGATTCATAAAAGCACTTGTATCCTTTTCTTCCTCCCAAAATCCTGTAGCCATTCCTCCAGGATAGATATAATAAAAATCAATATTTTCTTCTTCTAATTCTGCTATCTTCAAGAAAGCTTCAAAACCTCTTTTACTTGCACTATAAATACTCTCTTCTAGTTTATAAGTCAAGTTTGTTGTAGATAAGATATTTATTATCTCTCCCTTACCTTCTACTCCCTTTCGATATTTGATAAACTCACTAGTTATGTAGATACCTCCCTTAAGATTTGTATCTATAACTTTATCAACTTCTATATATGAAAGGTCTTCTACCCTAGAAAAACTTCCGTATCCAGCATTATTTACTAATTTATCTATTTTTATCCTATTAAGTAAAAAATACTTAAATAAACTTTCTACTTCCGATTTTTTACTTATATCTCCCACACAAATATGTGCTTTTTCCCCAAGTTCTTGTTTTGCTTCATCTAACTTTTCTCTATTTCTTCCTACTATTATTACTTCTTTTCCTCTAGCAATATACTCTTTTGCAAGTGAAAAACCAAGTCCACTAGAGCCACCTGTAATCAATATTTTTCCCATTTATTCCCCTTTATTTATAAGTTTATTTCTATATTTTCTATATTCAATTATTGGCAAATCAGCTTGAAAAAGATTCTCTCCAATATTAATATCTGATCTTTTAGGCATTTGTGTTTCTACAACATATCTGTCTTCATGAGCTACTTTTTTATTAAATTTACAAAATATCCAATTGATAAAAGTTCCCAATATTGGTAATGTCATAAAGTTTTGATAGATTCTCAAATACATAATAGTATTTTCATCATCTATAGGCACAAATGCTGCCAAAACTCTCACCTTTTCTGTAATATAGTTTTGCCAAAGATTTGGGAATATAAATTCCAACCTTTGTTCTCCTTCTCTTTTTTCCTCTAATTCATCTGGTTTTTTTATCTTTTGACCATTATCTACTTCATTATATACGTACATATGAAATTTTGAATCTTTTTTCCACATTACTTTTGGCCCATTTACTAATGTTTTATTCCCACGACCAATAGTTTTTTTGTGTACAAAAGGTATATGTGCACAATCTAATTGGTTTTCAATAACTCTTGAATAATGTGTTTTCCAAGGGTCACGCACAGTCATATATATAAAACTATCGTCAATATTATCAAAATAATCTGGTTCTTCTTTTATATCTTCTTTTTTACCCCACCAGATAAATACAAAACCATTTATTTCCCTAGTTTCATAAGTTTTTACATCAAATCGATTTTCTACAAATTCATTTTTCCCATTTGCTGGTATTTTTGTACATCTACCACTAGAGTCAAATTCCAAACCATGAAAAGGACATTGAACTTGATTATTTATTATTTTACCTTTACTAAGTTCAACACCTCTATGAGGACATTTATTAACAAAACAAACTACTTTCCCACTGTCATTACGCCAAAAAAATAATTTTTCTCCAAGTCTTTTTAACCCTATTCCTTTTTTATCTACTTCTTTTGATTCAGCCACTACATACCACTGATTCTTTATCATAACACCCTTCCTTTCATTCACTAATTAAGTATAGTTTTTTTGATTGTCTTTTTCAAGCTATTTAAAATATATAATATGTTTTTTCAAAATATTTCTTTCTTAACTGTTACTTTTCCATTTTCTAAAAGGTAAAATATAAATAGGGGAAAGGAGATATTATGAAATTATTGATTATTTTTATTATTTTATATACAAATATCATTAGCCAAGATGTAAAAATCGTTGTTGGTGATCAATTACCGCCATATATAATAGAAGCATATATAGGCTTTGAATTTGATATTATCGATACTGTTTTTAACAATACTATCCATAGACCAATATATACTTTTGTTCCATTTGGACGTTTATCAAATTTGATTGGTTCACCTGATTTTGATGCTTTTTCAAGTGCTTATTCTTTTGATAATATAAAGGGTTATCATCTTTCAGACCCTTATATTTATTATGACAATATTCTAGTTGGTCTAAAGGAAAAAAAGATTGAAATAAATTCCATAGAAGATCTTTTAAATTACAGCATTATTGCTTTTTTAGGTGCTAAAGATAATTTTGGAGACAAATTTTTTAATATAACAAACAAAAACAAATCTTATAGAGAAGTTAGTAATCAAGAGGGACAAGTAGCAAGTTTGTTTAATAAAAGAGTTGATTTGATTTTGATTGATAGATATATATTTCAATATTATTTTAAAAATTCACAGTTAAATTTTGATAAAGAACTTGAATTTGTTATATATGATGTCTTTGAAAAAACACCTTATTCTATTGCTTTCAAAAATATAAATGTAAGAGACAATTTTAATAAAGGCTTAAAACTTATTAAAGAAAATGGAGAATATGATCAAATTATAAAAAGTTATTTGGACAATTTCTAAAAATTAAATCATTTTTTATATTTCTTAAAAATGTTATACTTATAAAAAAAAGGGGGGAAATATGAAAAAAGAATTTTTAGATTTTATGAATTTTAGACATGCTTGTAAAGAATTTGATTCAACTAAAAAAATCCCAGAGGATGATTTCAATTTTATTATGGATGTAGCTAGATTATCTCCTAGTTCTTTTGGTCTTGAACCATGGAAATTTGTTGTAGTTCAAAATAAAGAATATAGAGATGCTCTGCTTCCTGTTACTTGGGGTGGTCAAAAACAACTTCCTACTGCTAGCCATTTTATCATAACCCTTGTATACAAAGGAGAAAATATTAGATATGATAGTAGCCATGTAGAGTATATGATGGGTACAATAAAAAATCTTGATAAGGATTTGAAAGTTGCTTATAAAAATAGACTGGAAAATTTCCAAAAAAATGAATATAAATTAACTGATAATGAAAAAAGTATTATTGACTGGGCATCAAAACAAACTTATATTGCCCTTGGAAATATGATGACTGCTGCAAGTAGTATCGGTATCGATTCTTGTCCTATTGAAGGTTTTGATCCAGAAGGAGCAAATGAAATATTAAAAAACACTTTTGGATTAGATATGGATAAATATGCTATTAGTCATATGTTAGCACTTGGTTACAGAAAAAATCCACAACCTGAAAAAAAGAGACAAGATTTAAAAGAAATTATCAAATATTTTTAAAAATATTAATATATAAAATAAATTTTATTAAAAAAACTTTACCACAGATTCGTGAAACTTAGAGATTTATCTCTCTAGTTGAACAATGCAGAATATATTAAAACAAGTAATAATCCTAGTTATAAAGGAATAGTTGCACGATTTTTTACTATAAACACCAAAGAATATTTGCGTTCTACCAAGAGCCAAACCGTGCAGTATAAGTTTGCCC
>CAZHXU010000220.1:0-4995 GCA_964536535.1 uncultured Fusobacteriaceae bacterium | reverse complement strand
TATAATCTACCTTTAATTTTAAATGTTACTTTCTCTTGTTCTCCATCAAAAGCACTTGTTCTATCTCCCAAGAAGTCATCTGATGAATTAGTTTCATAAATATCAACTGGTCCATAAGTTAGTGACGCTCTAAAGTCTTTGTTAAATTCGTATTCAACACTAGCCCCATACTTAAAGTTTTCTTCTGTATTAAGATTTTCATCATCTCTAAAATCTTTTCCATCTTGATATTTTCCACCATATCTCAGTGTGAATGGTCCATATTCTGTTTCTATAAAAGCAAAAACTCTATATGATTCATTATCGTTAGAATTAGCCAAATTAGCCATTTTATCTAAATAAGTTTTATCTGAATATCTTCCACCAATTAATAAAGTATTCTCTAATTGACCTTCACTAGCTAACCAAAAATCTTTTTCTAAATTAGCTCCAATCTCCCATAATCTAAATTTATCAAAACCATTTCCTATATTTTGAAAATCATAGTCATAATTTTCTTCATATGTTCCAACTACTTTATAACTTAGGTTATTAGATAAAAATTCTGTGTGATCAGCATATAATCTCCAAGCATTTTGATCTAAATCTAGATTATTTATAGCATAAAATCTAAATTCATTTTCAGAACTAGACGTTAATAGATTATTTAATCTTAATTTTGGCATAAAATATTGGAATCCTTCTACTTTATCAAGAGAAGTTAAACTAGTACCATTTTCTTCATTATATTCAGCAAGCATAATTTCTGGTCTATCTAATCCGTATTCAAAAGATAATCTTGCATTCCCAGGAATTTTGTAAGCAAATTCTGCACTTAGTTTTTCCCTTGCCAAATCACTTTCATAATTTGATCCATAAGTCGCATAAGTAATATCTGTTTCAATATTTTTTACTTGATAATCTATATTGAACACACTTCCTAATTTATTACTTTCCATTTTTACTACATCTGTTTCTCTAAAGGCATTTTTTTCTTCATTACCTGTGAAACCAAGGTCATAATGTAACCCTGTATTAATCCCTCCAGCACTAAATGTAAACTTACCGTATTTTGAGCCTCTTATTTCAGTTTTTGAATATATATATGTTGCTTCATCTTGAATAATAGGGAAAGAATAATTAATACCTTCGCCATCTTTATTTTCATTTCCTCTAAGTTTTGAGTATTCTACTTCAAATCTTTGAGTAGCTATATTATTCATTTTAAATTGGAAATCTCCACCTAAAGCTAAAATTCCTTTAGAATCTTCATTCCAATTTTCTTCATCGTAGTGAGCATAAGAAATATATAAATTAGAATCTTGTCCTTCATTTTTAGAAAAATAACCTATTTTTGAAGTATATTCTAATCCATATATATATTGCTCCGTTTGATCTTCTTTGTACCCAGAAGAAGCTAATGCTGTAATATCTCCTCCCATAAAGCCAGTTCTTAATACTACTCCATCTTTACTGTTTATGTCATTACCATCTATTATTCCTAAAGTACTTTTAAAAGTTGGTAATTTCATTTCTTCTGATACAAATGTATCTATAGTTAACAAATCATTTTTTAATGTTAATTCAATTTCATCTATTTCATTTTTATCAAAGTTATATCTAATTCTTCCTTTTGCATATTCATTAAAAGAAACTATTGCACTTGCTTCTCCACTAATATTTATATCCCTAAATCCTTTTGATTCAGCTGTTAAATCTTCTAAATATGCTGTTTTTGCTAATTCAAAATTAGATGTTAGCCTTACTCTATCTATCTTAGCTTCTAATCTCTCAACTTCTTTTGAATACTTTTTATCTAATTTTTCTTCAACTTTTCCTATTTCAACTAATAATTCTCTATCTTTAGCACCTAATCTCCCCAATTCTAGGGCTAAATCTGAAACAAGAGCTTTTAATATTAATATATCTGACTCAGATGCTCCTTCTAAACTCGCGCCATTTTGTAGTTTTAGAGTGTTGTATAAAATACTTGCTACTTCATATCTACTAAAACTATCTTTTTCACCAAACTTATCCTCTTCTACCACATTTTTCAATATCCCCTTATTATACAGTTCTCTTACTGCTTCAGCTTGAAAACTACTAACTTCTTCAGCTAGAGTCATAGCACTTACCAGAAGAAAACTAGCTAGAGTGGTTTTAAGTTTTGTCATCGCTCCTCCTAAACTTACTATAATTTGCCTATTATATCATAAATACCTTAACATATATGTAACTTTATGTCAATTGCTTATAAAGCCTTTAAATAATCTCATTTTATCTTTTATTTTTGTCTATATACATATAAAGGAAGTGAATAAATCACTTCCTCTTATCTTAAAATATTTTTTTCTTCTAAGAGGGCTTACGCCCTCAGTGGTTGTGGTTAGTGTTGAACTAATTAATTTGGATCAATATTCACTAATTAATTGGGGATTAATGTGTCTATTATTATAATGGTTTGGATATAACTTAATCTTCCTCACTATTTAGTTCTATATAATATACAAATATACAAATAAATTTTGGGACCTTTTTGAAAAAATTATTTTACTTAAAATTTTGATAATTAATTTGACTAAGATTTAGATATTTTATTTCTCCAAAGGTAACATACTTTTCAAAAGGAAGTAACAAAAATAATAAAAAAACTTTTAAATTGTAAAAAAAAGACTAATTTTTTATAAAATCAGTCCTTTGTTTTTAATTTGTAGAGAGTATCATGTGATACTCCTTTAAAGTTATTTTTTTTCTAAAACTTCACCAATAAATCTAACTATTGTACTCATATAGATTGCTTCTGATTTTTTCTTTAGTTGTAGCAAGAAAGATACGCTTACCCCTTCCTTTTTTTCACACAATTCTAAAGCTTTTTGCTCTACTTCTATTTTTTGTATTTCATCTAGATTATTGTATATTTTTTCTATTTGATCTGGTTTAATTTTTCTTTTAACAGAATCACCTGGCATGCTTGGTTTTTTTACTTTTACACTACCTTGTTTGAATAACTGTAAATTTTCTTTTTTAACAGCTTTTCTTTCTGTTTTCATATTTTTTATTATGCCATTCATATATTGAACTAGAGTAGTTTTTATATCTGTATTAAGTTTTTTATAGATTCTATTTAATAAATCTATTGCAAACTCTTCTCCAAATTCTTCTACTACACGTTTTAATTTATTTTCAACACGTTTACTCCAATATTTTGAAACATATATATTTCTTTTAGCTTTTTTTATCGCTTTGTCAAAATTAAGTGTTGGATTTTCTTCACTATCAATAATTACAGCTTCTTGAATCTCGTTTTTCTTAGCTTCTGCTCTAAGTTTTTTAGCTTCATTTACTTTATCCCACTTACCTTTATGTTCCACTTGAAGATTATTTTTTTCTAAATAAGAAGAAATATGACATTCATTGTCTTTCTCTAAATTAAACTTGTATTTAACAAAATGTTCTCCACCTTTTTCAATTATCCTATATTTTTCTATATAGCCTAATTTTGATAAGACTTGAAATGCTTTATCTATACGCTTTAACACTTGTTTTATTCTATTTAATCTATACTTTCTGTTTTCTCCATTAGTATTTATTCTACTTACTATTTGCTCTGTTTTTAGTGGAATAATTGCAGCTAAAGCTCTAATACTAGCTTCATCTTCTACTTTATTGTACCTAATTTTACTTATGTATTTGTATATTCTTGAAGCTATCACATCTTTGTCCAATATCTCCAATAAATTTTTCGAATTATATTTTATATATCTTTTGTCTTTTATTTTCTGTCTTATATTTTTATTAAGGGTCACTCTATAAAGAACTTTTTTTCCTATTTTAAGTTTTTTATAAGTTAATAATTTAAATTCTTCATCTTCGAATTTATATTTTCCTAATTTACTATGATTTGAAACAACAAATTGATATTCAGTATTTTTCAAGTTTTTCAAACTTTGTTCTACTTTTGAATAATAATTTCTGTTCATTTTATTTCCCAAAAATCCACATATAAAATCTGATATTTCAAATTCTATATACTCATCTGTATCATTAATATCTCTTTTCTTTTCATACATAGATATTAAGTAAGTGTATATTTTTTCTTCAAAGATAGATGGTTGAAAAACCATATCTTCATTATCTTTACTAACTAATGTACAATACATAGTTACACCAAGATCTTGGAAAGAATATTTAAAGTTTACTCTTTTATTTTGTTTTTGTGGCGTAAAGAATGGAAATACTATCATTTCAATTGGAATATTTATTACATTTTCTTTTAAATTAAGAAAATTTCCAGTTTCTCTAATAACCATTTCTTTAACTTCGATATCTGGTAGTTTTTTCTCTTCAATATCGATTTTTTCCATATCACTTATTAATTTTCCACCAGTTTCTATATCATATTCATCCAAATCTAATATGTCTTCACTGAGTATCATTTCTTCGTCTAAATCTTCTTTAAATTCCATTACTACCCCTTAAAATATTAAAAACATTAAGTTTATTGTGTACATTATTAATAATAAATTTGTGTATATCATCAATAATAAGTACTAATATTAAATCATACAACTAAAAAAAAATCAAGAGGATATGTACATACTGAATAATAATATTTTTAACTATGTACATATACAGAATCTCTTATTCCCTATAATAAAAGAATTCTTTTTAAAGTAAATATTTTCAAAAAAAATAAAAATAATTTTTTTTAATATTTTAGATGAACAATTATTATAAAAAGTATCAAATTTACAAATTTAAGATTTTATTTTTATATATGTACATATATAAATTCTTAAAAAACAAGAAGTTTTCTTTTTTTATTTCTATTAATGTACATTTTAAAAAGATAAATATAGGTATTTAACTAAAGCATTGTTCGTATTTTAATACGTGTACATATATAAAAATAAAATGTTTTTAATTTCAGTTAATGTAGAAGATTTGACAGTTCTATAAATTCTTTAAATTTAAAAAATAGTTTCTAAAAAGTTTTATTTCTTTAAAATTTTTAAC
>CAZHXU010000219.1:0-5030 GCA_964536535.1 uncultured Fusobacteriaceae bacterium | reverse complement strand
AAAAATCAGCCGAAACGGGATTTTTGCTTTTATATTAATACTATATCACTTCTACTTCATATTTCTTCCTAAGATTTACATAGTCTTCTCTATAATTTTTAATTGCTTCTGTTATCGTATTTAATATATCTTCAGCCATTACTCCATCATAACCTAGTTTTTTAGAAACCAAGTCACCAACATAACCATGTATAAATACTCCTGCACTACACGCTTCTTCAAGAGTGTGTCCAAGGGCAAATTGACCTGCAATAATTCCAGTAAGTATATCTCCACTTCCTGCTACTGCAAGTACAGAGTTCCCACTATCATTTATTTTACAACTACCATTTGGATAAGCAATTACTGTTTTGTGGTCTTTTAATACTAGGATAACTCTATATTTTTTAGCAAATTCTCTTGCAACTTCTACAATATTTTTACTAATATCTTCAACAGACAAACCAGTAAGTTTTGACATTTCTCCCAAATGTGGTGTAAGTATAGTCGGGTGTTTTCTCATATATAATAAATCCATCTTTTCAGATAAAGCAGTAATTCCATCAGCATCTACCAAGATTGGACATTCCAATTTTGAAATTAATATTTGTGCTAACCTTTGTGATTCTTCTTCAAGTGAAAAACCTCCACCTAAAGCAACTAACCTCATATTTTTAGAAAAATCTAATATCTGCTTTAAATTTTCTATACTCAAGTTTCCATTTGTACTTTCTTTCATTGGATAATAAACAACTTCATTTGCTTTTACTCCCAAAGATTTTACAATAGTATGTGGACAAGCCAGTCTTGAATATCCTCCACCACTTTTTAAGAAAGCTACTGAATTAAAATATGGTGCACCATAATATTTTGCTCCTCCACCAACAAACAAAATATTTCCAAAGTTCCCCTTATGACTTGCATTATTTCTTTTAGGCAAAGGTTTTGGCAGATTTAATTCTATTCCATCTTCTTTGTGTAAATTATCTGGAATTGAGATTTTACTTAAATAAATCTTACCTGAATTTTCTCTTCCAGCACCTAATAAATGTCCTAATTTTAATGATCCATATGCTACAGTCATATCTGCTTCTACACATATTCCCATTATATTTCCTTTATTACTATCTATTCCTGATGGAATATCTAATGAAACAACATATGCTCTACTATCATTGATTCCTTTTATTATATCAAAGTAATCACCTTCAATTTCTCTATCAAGTGAAATTCCAAATATTCCATCTATTATAAGACTATATCTGTTATAAAAATCATACTCTTCTTTTATATCTTCATATAAGTATGTTTTTATCCCCATTCTTTTAATAATTTCATAATTGTTTCTAGCTGAATGAGAATAATTATCCCTTCCACCAGCAAAAAGTATATTTACTTTATAATTAGAAGAAAATAATTTTCTTCCTAATGCTAATCCATCTCCACCATTGTTACCACTACCTACAACAATTAGAATATTCTCTTTATCAAGATTTTTTTCTCTTCTAAGTATAGAATAAGTATCTATACTGGCATTTTCCATCAGAATCTCTTCTTTTATACCTAATACTTCTGTAGCTTTTTTATCAAATTCCTTCATTTCTCTAACATCTAATATATTCAATGTTTCACCTCAGTATTCATAATAATATATTTATACTCTATTACATAGAAAAAAGCAATCATAACGACATAATTAATCATTATATTATATACTATTAAGACTTTCCTTTAAAGTCCTTTTGATTATTTATTTTTTAAAAAATGAAGTTTTCTATATTTATATAGACTTTAAAATCAAATTTTTGAGAGAACAATTTTAGGATATTTATTAAATTTTTACTTTTATTATATTTTTTCATTTAGTTCCCTTTTAAAACTTATATTTGATAAAATAATTTTTTATAAATAAAAAATCCCTTGATAAAAGGGATAATTGCTAAAAATGTATTCTAATTCCAAGTCCTGCTTCTAATGTTATTAATTCTTTCATATAATAAGTGGGAGCAAGTTCAGCAAAAAATTCTAAATTTTGTTCTCTAGCTGAAAATCCCATCAAACCTCTAATACCAAAATCAAAACCATTAAAAGTATTAGCAGCTATACCTATTCCATAATAATAATTATCATAGGGATAGATTCTGTCCATTGTATATGACAAACCTCCATCAAGTTTCATACTTACACCTAAACCAAATTGTACTTCGTCTTTTATTATACTAATTTCATTTAATGTTCCAAGTTTAATCCCCATTCCTACTTCACCATAAATTAGTGTCGACATGAATAATGTTAAAATAATCAGTATCTTTTTCACTTTGCCCTCCTATAAAAAAAACTACTCAAATGAGTAGTTTATTAAAAATGTATTCTAAAACCTATTCCATATTCCAAATCAAATGCTCTATCTAAATAATATGTTGGTACTACTTCACCAAATAACTCTAAGAAAGATGCATTTAAACTAACTCCAACTGGTATTCTAGCACCAATATCAAAGTTACTTGAATTTATAGCTTTTAAACCTACTCCTACATATAATAAATCATATGTTAGCATCTTGTCTACACTTAATGTAAAATTATCAAAATTTTCTGTATTTAGTCCAAGATCTACTCTTATGTCATTTGCTAATATAGTCAGGGAAGTATCTGACCCATACTTTAATCCTATTCCTACTGCTAATGCATTTGCAGATAAAAATACCATAGTAAATAATACCAATAATTTCTTTTTCATAAGTCCTCCTTGAATTTAGTTAACCTAATTTTAATCTATTTTTAATGTTTTGTCTAGGTCTTTTCATAATTATTTTAATCTATTTTATTTAATTCTTCAAATAAAAATATATACTTGCTAGAATTATTATAAAATTTCATGTAAAATAAATTGAGGTGATATGATGTTTGATACTAGATTAAATCTAATAAATAATAGAAAATTTAATAAAAATGGAAAATATATTTTGTACTGGATGCAACAAAGTCATAGAGTAGAAGAAAATCATGCTCTTATATACGCTATAGAAAAAGCTAATAAGTATAATCTACCTATAATTGTTCAGTTTTGTCTTGTAGAAAATTATCCTGAAGCAAATCTTAGACATTATACATTTATGTTAGAAGGATTATTAGAAGTAAAGAAAAAACTTGAAGATTTAAAGATTAAATTTGTTTTTTCCCTTGGAGATATACCTAAAGAGATTATAAAACTTGGAAAAGAAGCAAGTATAGTTGTTGTTGATAAAGGATATTTGAATATACAAAAAAAATGGAGAGCTGAATTATGTCAATCTTTGGAAGTGCCTGTAGTAGAAGTTGATACAGATCTTGTTGTTCCTGTTGAAATAGCAAGTGATAAAGAAGAATATGCAGCTTATACTATCAGAAAAAAAATTACGAGGCAATTAGATGATTATTTATTCTCTTCTACCCTCCCACTTCCTATTATATCTAGTTTAGATTTAGATATAAAAAGTGAAAAATTTGATTCTTTAGATGATATTTTAAATAGGGTAAATTTAGATACATCTTTAAAAAAGTCACCTTATTTTACTGGTGGTTATGAAAAAGCTATAGAAAGATTAGATGATTTTATTGAAAACAAACTTGATAAATACGATACACTCAAAAATGATCCAAGTTTAGATTATACTTCTACTCTTAGTCCCTATTTACATTTTGGTCAGATTAGTCCCATAGAGATAGGGCTTAGAGTAAGAAATAGTGGAAAAAACAAAGAAAGTATTGCTACTTTTTTGGAAGAATTAATTGTTAGACGTGAACTTGCATTTAATTTTTGCTATTACAATGAAAATTATGACAATTATAAGGGATTAAAAGCAAATTGGATCTATGAAACTCTTGAAAATCATATTGGTGATAAACGTTTGTATACTTATACTCTAGAGGATTTTGAAGAAGGAAATACACATGATATTATTTGGAATGCATGTCAAAAAGAGCTTATAAAAAGTGGAGATATGCACGGATATATGCGTATGTACTGGGGTAAAAAAATCCTTGAATGGACAGATACTCCGAAAAAAGCTTTTGAGTATGCAATTTATTTAAATAATAAATATGCCCTTGATGGAAGAGATGCAAATTCATATACTGGTATTGCATGGTGTTTTGGAAAACATGATAGACCTTGGTTTGAAAGAGATATTTTTGGTAAAGTAAGGTACATGAATGATAATGGTCTGCGTAGAAAATTTGATGTTGATAAATATATTGAAAAAGTAGAAAATCTTTGATTTTTTAAATTATTCAAAAGGAAAATTATATTCTTTCAAGTATTTCTCTTTTAGAGAATATTTAAAGAGTGATAATGTGAAAGACTATATTTATAAGTTGGAAAAATCAGTAGAAGTAATGGAATCTTTATCTCGTGGTAAAAATCCTTTTAATAATCAGCTGATTTTAGATGAAAAAACTATTTCTTGTGACAAACTTTCAAAATGTTTTTCTTTTGTAAAAGGAGCTTTGGAAGAACTTGTGAAATTAAAAGAAGAAGAAAAAATCAAAGAAAAACAAGCTTTTTTAAGGAAAAAAAATCGTTTAAGAAAAGATTTTCCTTTTGTTATTAACAACAAAGAAAAAGAAATTTTGAAAGAAATTTTTTCAAATGAAGAAGGAATGTACATTAGTCAAATAGCAAAAATTATTAATAAAACAACAAATGAACAAAGGTGTAAAGCAATAACAGGGACTGCTCTGAATGAAGGTTTATGTAAATTAGGTCTTTTAGAAAAACGTTTTGACCAAGATAAAAAAAGTTATAAATTTCCTAGTCATAAAGGATTTGAGTTAGATATTAACCCTGTTGAAAGAATAAGTAAAAAAGGAAAAAAATTTAATACTGTAATTTTTGGAGAAAAAAGTAAAGAATTTATTATAGATAATTTAGAAAAAATTATTAGTTATAAATAAATTCTAATAATAATAAAAGGACTGTTTTTTAATCAGTCCTTTTACTTTCTTTTAGATTTTCTTTTTTTAAAAGCTAAATTTAGATTAATTTTTAAATAATCTGTTACTATTTACATA
>CAZHXU010000218.1:0-5082 GCA_964536535.1 uncultured Fusobacteriaceae bacterium | reverse complement strand
CCTCGGAACTCCTGTCCCTTGACGCGAGATATATACTATCACACCTAACTCTTTTCGTCAATACTTTTTTACCTTTTTTATTTTATTTTTTCCTTTCTCTTTTACAAACCTTCTAAATCAATGACTTAATTTTCTATTTTATTAAATAAAAAAAGGAAAAATCAATTTATTCAATATAATATTTATTAGATAAATTTTAAAGGGGGATAATATGAATTTTGAGCGAAGTAGTGGAATCCTTCTACACCCAACTTCCCTTCCAAGTAAATATGGTATAGGAGATTTAGGAGTAGAAGCATATAAATTTATTGATTTTCTAATTTTGTCCGGACAAAAACTTTGGCAAGTTTTTCCTCTTGGACCTACTGGTTATGGTGATTCTCCTTACCAGTCTTTTTCTGCTTTTGCAGGAAACCCTTTGTTAATTAGTATTGATGATTTAATTTCAAAAAAACTTTTATCCAAAAATGATATTAAAAAAAATAACTTTTCTAATTCAACAGTGGAATATGGAGAAGTTATAAACTATAAAGATCAAATTTTTCATATCGCTTTTGAAAATTTCCTAAGAAATAAAGACAAATTGTTAAATCAAAAATTCCAAAACTTTAAAAAAGTTAATTCGTTTTGGCTAAAAGACTATTCTCTTTTTAGAGCCCTCAAAGATTTTTTCAAAGGTGCTCCTTGGAGTGAATGGGATTTAGATATCAAATTTAGAGAAACCAAAGCTATTGATAAATATAGTAAACTACTTGAAAAAGAAATAAACTATCATTCTTTTTTACAATACTTTTTTTTCGAACAATGGTTTAGTCTAAAATCTTATGCTAACAAAAACAATATAAAAATTATTGGAGATATACCTATTTTTGTTGCTATGGATAGTTCCGATGCATGGTCTAATCCAAACTTATTTCAATTTGATAAAAATTTAAATCCAACTTCTGTTGCAGGTGTTCCGCCAGATTATTTTAGCGAAACAGGTCAACTTTGGGGTAATCCTCTTTATAATTGGGATTTTTTAAAAGATACAAAGTTCCAATGGTGGATAAAAAGAGTTCAGTCTAATTTTAAAATGGTAGATATTGTTAGAATAGATCATTTTAGAGGTTTTTCAGCATATTGGTCCGTCCCTTTTGGCGAAAAAACTGCAATAAATGGCTCTTGGATTCAGTGCCCAGGCAAAGAATTATTTAATCAAATAAAAAATTCTTTAGGTAATCTCTCTATAATAGCTGAAGATTTAGGAGTTATTACAGAAGAGGTAGAGGAGTTAAGAGATTATTTTAATTTTCCTGGAATGAAGATTTTACAGTTTGCATTCAATTCTTCTGAAGAAAGTAATCATCTGCCACATTTATACCAAAAAAATCTTATTACATATACTGGTACTCACGATAATGATACTAGCTTTAGTTGGTTTCAAAATTTAAGTAATAAAGATAAAAAATTTGTTAAAAATTATTTAGATTTTGAAGATGATTCTAATGTCTCTTGGGAAATGATAAAAGCTGCTTGGTCTAGCGTAGCTATTATAGCCATAACTCCACTACAAGATTTGTTAAATTTGGGCAAAGAAGCTAGAATGAATACACCAGGTGTATCAAGTAATAATTGGCAATGGAGATTCGAAGAAAAATATTTAACTAAAACTCTCGAAGAAAAATTAAATGTTTTAACTAAACTTTATTATAGATAAAAAAAGGAAGCTTTCGCTTCCTTTTAATTTTATTTATAAAGGTATTAGTATAAGCCGGATTATGTATTTGATAATCATTTATCTAAACTTTTAGTTGCCTAAAAGTTTTAGCAACCTACCCTAGAACCAAAGCGGGTAACTTCTTTAAGGTTCTCTATTTGGTCTTGCTCCAGAGGGGGTTTACCAAGCTATTCTAATCACTTAGAACACTGGTAGTCTCTTACACTACCTTTTCACCCTTACCATATAGGCGGTCTATTTTCTGTGGCACTTTCCTTAAGATTTCTCTCAACAGACGTTATCTGTCCTCTTTACCCTACGGAGTCCGGACTTTCCTCGTGATAACTCACGCGATTATCTCTAATACCTATTTTAAATTTTACTATTTACTCTTTTTATTTTTCCACATGATGAACATTTATAAACTTTCATCACATTTTTTTCTCTTATTATTTCTTCATCTATAATCATATTCACATTACATTCTGAACAAATAGTTGCATTTTTAACTTTTCTAAAATAGTTATAAGCATAATAAGCTATGGCTAAAACTAGAGCAACTAAGATTATTTTAAAGAAACTAATTAATATTTTAGCAAGTATAGAACTTGATTCATTTTCTACACTTCTTTTCTCTAGTTCTAATAAATTGACTATATCTCCAATATTTGCTAACAATTCATAAGTATAATCACTGTATTCTTCTTCTGTTATTAAAACTTCTAGTTTGTCAAGAATACCTTCTACTTCTTCAGAATATGAGCTTATATCCAAGTCATTACTTAGAGAGAGTTTTACATTAGCTACTCCTTCTCCTTCATTAGAGATGCCTATTATAACAGTTTTTTTACTATTTTTCAATTTTTTCTCATAAGAAATATCTTTTTCTTTACTTGTATAAACTATAAAATCTATTCCATAATTATTTTCAAGTTGTTCTATTCTTTCAACAAGAATTTTTTCTTCTTCATCACTATAAATTCCCAAATTATCATTAATTTCACCAAATAATACTGTCAGAAATAAAAAATAAATAAAAATGAGTTTCTTCATTAATTTCTCCTATCTAATTTCAAAGATTCTCTTTTCATTATACACATCTATTTCTAACTTGTCACTCAGTTTTTTTATGATTACTTCATTAAAAAACACTTCTGATTCATAATGACCAAAGTCTATAAGGTTCAACTCACTTTCAAAAGCATCTAAGCCTTCATGATATTTTATATCACCTGTAATAAATAAATCTACTTTCATTTTTTTTGCTTTTTTCCAAAAACTAGCTCCACTTCCATTTACTACAGCTACTTTTTTTATGGATTTATTATTACTTTTTACATATTTCACTTTATCAAGAGAAAATTTTGATTTTACAAAATCAATATATTCTTCAAGGTTTGACTCTTCTACCTCAAAAACCCTTCCTAAACCAACATTTTTAAAGTAGTTATTCTCAAGTTTTACAATTTCATAGGCTATTTCATCATATGGATGTTTATTTTTTATTTTATTAAATAAACTATTAATATTTTTTCTCTCTCCAACAACTTCTACTTTTATACTTCCTACTTTATCTTGATCTTTTATATTTTCAAGACTTTCACTTTCATAAAAAACATTTTCATATCCATTAAATTCTAGACTTTTATCTGTTTCTAGTATTTTTTTTATTTTTTCATAATCTTTTTTAGGAGTATAAAAAGCTAGTTTATATACTTCATATTTTATCGGATCAAGTACTTTTATATTTTTACCCTCTAATTTTTCAGCTACATATTGATTCAAACCTTCCATTGCTGAATCAAGGTTCGTATGCAAACTATACACATTAATTCCATGTCTTATTAATTTTAATATTTTTCTTCCTACAATGCTGTTATCATTAATTTTTTTCAAAGAAGAAAATATCGGAGGATGATGTGTTATAATCAAATCTACTCCATTTTCTATTGCTCTATTCAAAACATTTTCTGTAAGATCTAAAGATATCTGAACTCTTTTTATTATATCCTTTTTATCTCCTATAATGTGTCCAACATTATCCCAATCTTCTGCAAGGTCCAAAGGAAAGTCTTTTTCAAGAATTCTAATAATCTCTTCAAGTACCACTAATCACTCCACATCCTTTCTCCAGCAAACTTTAGTTTACCCAGAGCTCTTTCTTTTAAAACTCTAACTCTCTCAGCAGAAATATTTAGTTCTTTTCCTATTTCTTTAAATGTATATTTACCTTCTTCAGACAAACCATAATACATCTCAATTATTCTTTTTTCTCTATTATTTAGTCTATTTAACAAAGTAGAAACTCTTTTCTTCTGCTGAAGGGTATTTAATTCGCTGTCTATTTCATTTATTGTTGTATAATCTTTTACTTCTATGCCGTCTTCATCTTCTTTAGCATCTGAAAATTTCAAGTTAATCATATTCATATCAACTGCTTTTTTCACTTTGATTATATCATGTTCAGTAATATCTAATCCACTAGTTATTTCTTCTAACAAAGGTTTTCTTCCTTCTTTATTCATATAATCTTCTTCAAAAATTTGTATCTTTTTATGCATTAAATAAATATAATTAGGTATTTTTATCATATTTACCTTTTTTTTAAGTGCATCTATAATTTCTTTTTTTATCCACCAAGTTGCATAAGTACTAAATTTATATCCTTTACTTATGTCAAATTTATCAATAGCTGCAATAAGACCAATTGTTCCTTCTTGAATCAAATCCAAATAATATACTCCAGATTTACAATAATGCAAAGCAATTTTAGCTACTAGTCTCAAATTGGACATTACAACAATATTTTTGGCTTCTTCATCTCCAGCTTTAGCTTTTCTTATTACTTCTATCTCTTCTTTTTTACTCAACAAATCATAAGTTGATATATCATGAAAGTACTGATTAACAATATCTTCAGTATAATAATCTTCAAAATGTTCTTCTTCTATTTCATCTTCATCAGTATTTATTACTTCAACACCTTCTTTTAATATGGCATCTACTAATTCATAATATTCACTATCTGTCAAATTTGCTTTTTCCATTACTTCTTCAAATCTTTTTTGTTCTATCTTTTTGTTTTTAATAATCTCTTGTATTTCGTCTTCTTTCAATAATTTTAATACCCTTTTCATCTATCTCTTCACCCCTTTACTGCCTTTAAACAATTATAACCTAGGAAAGGTCAAATATCAATTTGGCAATAAAAAAAGTCTTACTTAAAAAGTAAGACTTGAATTACTATATTGGTAGGGCGTAGGGGAATCGAACCCCTGTTGCCAGGATGAAAACCTGGAGTCCTAACCACTAAACGAACGCCCCGTGCAATGGTGCCGTTAATCGGAGTCGAACCAATCACCTGCTGATTACAAGTCAGCTGC
>CAZHXU010000217.1:0-5127 GCA_964536535.1 uncultured Fusobacteriaceae bacterium | reverse complement strand
ATTGAATATTTAAATAGTAAGAATTAAAATTATCTTAGATTTTTATTGTTTGTAGTTATAAATAGGTTTAAAGGTAAAAATAGATTTTTAATGATTATATAGAGATATTTGGGTGTTTTTTATGGGCACATTGCTGTGCCCGGGTAGATATAGGAATTTACCCTCACAGTATTATTCGTTACAAAAGGTTTATATATAGAGATATCTTTGATTTGGATTTTTTTGAATCAAATATTATAAATCTTTTGATATATTATCTAAGTTTGCTTTTATATAACTACGGGTATCTTCTAAGTCATGAAGTTTTCGATAAGAATAGATATTATTGTATGCAATTGCAAAATCATCTATATAATCATTAAACTCTTTTATTAACATATTTGTATCACTGTTGACTACCATATGATATGCATTGATTATATGTAATTCAACTCCGATTATCTTAGAACCTTTTCCTTTTTTACTATATATTTTTTTATAATAGATATGAGGGCTAAAAGACTCTACATCTTTGATGACAGGCTTTAAAACTTTATTTTCAAAATCATAAAATCTAGTATAGATACCATCTTCTAAACCTAGTTTATCCCTTAATTCATCCATACTAAATTTTAGTATCCATTCTTTTTTAGGAGACAAAGTTCTAGATATCAATTTAAAAAATCTATATGAATATGTAGATTTAAATTGAATAATTGTAAGGATACGAATCCTACTAAAGAAGTTTCCTAAATCGTAAGATAATCTTAGTTCTTCAGACAATTTATAGATTATTTTATTCCCTTCAAATACAACTATATCAAAGATATTAAAATAAATAGAAGTTAATTCTGCTCCATCTTCATAGATATAGATACTGATAGCTTTTTTATTTATATTATTAATTGTTTTTTTAAGTTTTTCCTTATCTTCTTTGAATAATTTTGAGTCAAATTCCACTTCTGTATAGTTCTCTTCAACTTTAAATTTTTCTAAAAAAATAGCTAATATATCTAGTTCTCTTTTAGTTAATCTAGGCGTTATATTTACATCAAAATCATATTTATCTAAATTAAAATTTTCCTTTTTTAAAAAATAATACATTTTTTCCTCCGTATGAAAAATATAAAAAATTATTTTTATAGACGACAATTATCAAAATAAATCTTCTTATAAGTAATTGTACACCTATTTTCAATAAAATTCAAGAAATAATGAACGAAAAATTGACAAAACAACCTGATTTGAAATACTTTACACTTGGGTGTATAGTGTTTATACAAAAGTTAGAGGAGGGTGAGTGTATGAGTTATGTTAAATTGGCAAAAGAGATTCTTGAATTAGTAGGAGGAGCCGAAAATGTAGGAAGTTTGGCTCATTGTATAACAAGACTTAGGTTTAAACTGATAGATGAAAAAAAGGCAGATACAGAAAAACTAAAAGTTTTGGATGGAGTAACAACTGTAATTCAAAGTGGTGGACAATACCAAGTAGTAATCGGTAACCATGTGCCAGAGGTGTACAGGGATGTGATGGCAGAAGTAGGGACTATAGATGAAGACGCATATGAAGAACCAAAGGGAAAACTATTAGATAGGTTTATCGATGTAGTTTCTGGAGTATTTACTCCAACTTTAGGTGTTTTGGCAGCTACAGGGATGATAAAAGGTATAACAGCTTTGTTTGTAGCTCTAGGGCTAATAAGTGGTAGTGGGGGAACATATGAGATATTAAATGCAATAGGAGATAGTTTCTTTTATTTCTTCCCAATATTTTTAGGGTATACAGCTGCGAAGAAGTTTAAATTAAATCATTTTGTAGGTATGGCTATAGGGGCATCATTAGTTTATCCAAGTTTAGGAAAATTGATGGGTGGAGAAGTATTATATACGATGTTTGAAGGTTCGATGATATCATCACCAATATACGTAACATTTATGAATATACCAGTTATACTTATGGATTATTCATCAACTGTTATACCTATTATTTTAGCTGTATTTGTAGCTAGTAAAGTAGAGAAAAAATTGGATAAGATAATACCAAGTGTAGTAAAAACATTTTTATTACCATTCTTTACTCTATTAATTGTTGTTCCAGTTACACTTATAGTAATAGGACCAGTAGCTACATGGGTAGGGAATTTATTAGGACAAGTAACTTTAGTTATACATAACTTTAGTTCAGTATTACTTGGTTTATTTGTAGGTGGATTCTGGCAAGTATTTGTAATATTTGGACTTCATTGGGGACTTGTACCACTTGCAATAAACAACTTAACTGTATTTGGATATGATCCAATATTAGCAACAACTTTTGGGGCATCATTTGCACAGATAGGAGTTGTATTAGCAATACTTATTAAAACAAAAGACAAAAAACTTAAAGCTATGAGTATCCCAGCATTTATCTCGGGTATATTTGGAGTAACTGAACCAGCTATCTATGGTATTACTCTACCTAGAAAAAAACCATTTGTTATCTCTTGTGTAGCAGCAGCAATAGCAGGTGGAATATCTGGATTCTTTAATGCAAAAGTATTTATGATTGGTGGATTAGGTGTATTTGGATTACCTACATATATTCATCCAGAAAATGGTTTAGGAATTGAATTTTTGGGAACTGTAATAGCTATAGTTGTAGCATTTGTATTAGGGTTTGTAGCAACATATATATTATGGAAGGAAGAAGAAGTAGAAGAAAGTAAAGAAACAAAAGTAATGAAATTTGAAAGTAGCAGAATAATCAGTCCATTAAAAGGTTTGGTAAAGGAACTTAGTCATACAAGTGATGAAGCGTTTTCATCTGGTGCTCTTGGTAAAGGAGTAGTAATTATTCCCACAGAAGGTAGATTAGTAGCACCAATAAGTGGAGAAGTAACAACATTTTTTCCAACAGGACATGCGATAGCATTAGAGGGGAAAAAAGGAGAAGAAGTACTTATCCATGTTGGAATAGATACGGTAGAATTAGATGGTAAATTCTTTTATCCCAAAGTAAAACAAGGGGCAAGGGTAGAAGCTGGAGATATATTGTTGGAATTTGACATAGAAAAGATAAAAGAAGCAGGGTATTCTGTTCATACGCCAGTTATTGTAACAAACACAGATGATTATTCAGAAGTAAAAAAAGTTAATAAAGATGAAGAGATAAATTATAAAGATGATTTATTAAGTATACTAGGAAAAGGAGTGAAGTAGAAGATGAATAGAGGAGAATTTCCAAAGGGATTTTTATGGGGTGGAGCAACAGCTGCTAACCAATGTGAAGGAGCATATAATACAGATGGCAAAGGACTTTGTATAGCAGATGTTTTGCCTGGAGGTAAAGAAAGATTTAAGATAATGATGAGCCCAGATTTTGATTTTACTATAGATAAAGATAGATATGTATATCCTAATCATAGTGGAATAGATTTTTATAATACATATAAAGAAGATGTAGCTCTGTTAGCAGAGATGGGATTTAAAGTATTTAGATTTTCTATTAGTTGGAGCAGAATCTTTCCTATGGGAGATGAAGAAAAAGCAAATGAAAAAGGTCTTGAATTTTATGATAATTTAATAGATGAACTATTAAATTATGGGATAGAACCTTTAATTACATTATCGCATTATGAGATGCCACTTAATTTAGTTAAAAAATATCAAGGATTCAAAAGTAAAGAATTAATTGATATGTTTGAGAAATATACCAAAGTAGTATTTGATAGATATATCCATAAAGTAAAATACTTCTTAACATTTAATGAGATTAATAGTGCATTTCACTTCCCATTATTTTCATTAGGATTTAGTGGGAAAGATGAAGGTGAAATCTATCAAGGGTTACATAATCAATTTGTTGCTGGGGCAAAAGCAATAAAATATGCAAAATCATTAAGAGAAGATGTACAGATAGGGTGTATGTCTATAGTATTACCTATGTATGGTTATGACTCAAATCCTATAAATCAAAGGGCTGCTCAAATGGAAGAGATGAAATTTGTTGATTTTCCACTAGATGTACAAGTGAGAGGAGCATATCCAACTTTTGTTGAAAGTTATATAAATAAAGAAGGAATGAAGTTAGATAGAAGCGAAGAAGAACTTAAATTAATAAGGGAAAATACTGTAGATTTCATATCATTTAGTTATTATATGTCGGGGACTATGACAACAGATGAAGAGATGCTTAAAAGTAGTGGAAATATGTTAGCAGGAGTAAAAAATCCGTTTTTAGAAGCTAGTGAGTGGGGATGGGAGATAGATCCTCTTGGTTTAACTAATATAATGGAAAGATTATATAATAAATATGAAAAACCATTATTTATAGTAGAAAATGGATTAGGGGCAAAAGATAAAGTAGAAGAAGATGGAAGTGTTATTGATGATTATAGAATAGATTATTTAGAGAAACATATTAGTGCTATGAAGGAAGCTATCGATAATGGAGTAGAAGTAATAGGTTATACTCCTTGGGGTTGTATAGACCTTGTAAGTGCTAGTACTGGTGAGATGTCTAAAAGATATGGTTTTATCTATGTTGATAGAGATGACCAAGGAAATGGAAGTAACAAAAGGTCTAAGAAAAAAAGTTTTGACTGGTACAAAGATGTGATTGATAGAAACGGCTTATAAGATTAAATAATATTTAGAAAACCTCCTTAGTATATAGATAAGAAGAAGTTAATAACTTCTTCTTTTTGAATGTTAAGGAAATTATAGCGAATAGAAACACTTTAAAATTAGCTGTTTTATTAATAATTTCTTGAGTGAAATTTGAAAATGAACAAAATAAAGAAAAAAGAGAAACAAAAAATACTATACATAAGAATATGGAGTTTTTAGCTATGAAGAGTTATAGTTGAAAGTTCCATATTTTTATATAAAAAGGAAATTAGCTTAATAAAATATTTTGTATAGTAGAGAATCAGAAGTTTTATAGGTTAATAATAAAAAATTTATTAAAATAATTTTTTTATTTTAGGTGAAGAGATAGAAATAAGGAAGATAAAAAATGTCAAAAGAAATATTGAATTATACAATTAAAAAACGATGAATATCAATTAAAACCTTGAAAAGACTGGGGTTATGGATTAAAGAACTGTGTGGAAAAAGTCGATAATTTGGATTATACATTAAGGGGGCAAAAGATGTTTTTTAAGAG
>CAZHXU010000216.1:0-5140 GCA_964536535.1 uncultured Fusobacteriaceae bacterium | reverse complement strand
ACAAAAGACTGATTTTATAAAAATCAGTCTTTTTTTTGTAAAATAAAAGTTTTTTTCATTTTTATTAGACAAATTTCACTTGTCTACAGCTTTAAAGGTCTAAAGAGAACTTCATATTTATTTTATAATTTTTTTAAAAAAATTATATTTATTTTGTGCAAATAGGGTAGTAGAATAGTATAGAGAGGTTTAGTTTTTAAAAAGTATGAAAAGTATGAAAAATAAAATAAAATTATATTGACATGCTTAATCAAAAAATATATAATTAATGTGAAATATAAAACATTACCAAGGAGGTTATTATGAAAGTTATTATCGTTGGTGGAGTAGCTGGTGGTGCAAGTGCCGTAGCCCGTATGAGAAGAATGAGTGAAGATGTTGAAATAGTTTTATTTGAAAGAGGAGAATATATTAGTTTTGCTAACTGTGGTTTACCTTATCATATTGGAGGGACTATTAAAGAAAGAGATAATCTTTTAGTTCAAACTGTAAAAGGTATGAGAGATAGATTTAATGTTGATATAAGAATCAAAACTGAAGTTTTATCTATTAATAAGGAAGAAAAGAGGGTAGAAGTAAAAAACTTAGTTACTGGTGAAGTTTATAGTGAAAACTATGACAAATTACTATTATCTCCAGGTGCTGAAGCTTTTGTTCCCCCTATCAAAGGAGTAAATTCACATAATATATTTACTCTAAGAAACATGCACGATATGGATAAAATCAAAGATAGAGTTGATAGTGGAGTAAAAAGAGCTGTTGTAATTGGAGCTGGATTCATTGGTCTTGAAATAGCTGAAAATCTTGTTGAAAAAGACATTAAAGTTACTATAGTTGAAAAAGCTAATCAAGTACTTGCTCCTG
This sequence comes from uncultured Fusobacteriaceae bacterium, assembly GCA_964536535.1. Classification (GTDB taxonomy): domain Bacteria; phylum Fusobacteriota; class Fusobacteriia; order Fusobacteriales; family Fusobacteriaceae; genus CAZFBB01. The sequence continues at coordinate 4,276 of CAZHXU010000216.1, read as the reverse complement.
TAGATTTTGATATAGCTTCTATAGTTCATGAACATATTAAAGACAAAGAAGTAGAATTATACTTAGAAAATGAAGTAAAAGAATTTATTGATATAGAAGATAAAACAAAAGTGATTTTAGCTGATGGAACAGAAATTATTAGTGATTTAGTAATTATGTCTATAGGTGTTAAACCAGAAAATATGTTAGCAAAAAATGCTGGTTTAGAAATAGGTCTAACTGGTGGGATTAAAGTAGATGAATATTTACAAACTAGTGATAAAGATATTTATGCTGTAGGAGATGCTATTGAAGTAAAACACTTTATTAATCAAAAAGAAGTTTTAATTCCTCTTGCATGGCCAGCTAATAGGCAAGGAAGAATAGTTGCAGATACTATCTTAGATATTAGAAGAAAAAAATATATTGGCAGTCTTGGAACAGCTATATTAAAAGCATTTGATTTAACAGTAGCTTCTACTGGTCTAAATGAAAAATTCCTAGTTAAAAATAGTATTCCTTATGAAGTAGCTACAGTAAATAGAAATAGTAATGCTGGATATTACCCTGGAGCAACTCCACTTACATTAAAATTAATTTTTAATAAAGAAGGAGATATATTAGGAGCACAAGGAATTGGATGTAAAGGTGTAGACAAAAGACTTGATGTAATCGCAACTGCTATTAAAGGAAATCTTAAAGTTTGGGATTTACAAGAGTTAGAACTTGCTTATGCTCCACCATTTAATTCAGCAAAAGACCCTGTAAATATACTTGGTTATGTTGCTGAAAATATGATTAATGGTGAAATTGAAACTGTTAGATATAATGAGTTAGATGAGCTGTTAACAAAAGACAACTATAAATTACTTGATATTAGAACAGCTGATGAAAATTCTCTAGGAGTTATTCCAAATTCTTTACATATAGACCTTGATACTCTAAGAAATAATCTTGATAAATTAGATAAAAACATTACTTATATTGTATATTGTGCTATTGGTCTAAGAGGTTATATTGCATATAGATTATTAGTTCAAAATGGTTACAAAGCAGTTAATCTTGATGGTGGATATAAGATTTGGTATTATACACAACTAGATCAAGAAAACAAAAAAATCTTTGGTGAAGCTGAATTTAAACACCATATTTCAGACTGTTGTGGAATTAAAAAAGAACTTATTGATGAAGAAAGAGAAGAGGATAATATGATTAATATAGAGTTAGATGCTTGTGGACTACAATGTCCTGGTCCAATATTAAAAACTAGACAAAAAATGGAAGAACTTAATAATGGAGATACATTAATTGTAAAAGCAAGTGATCCAGGATTTAAAAAAGATATTAAAGCATGGGCTGATAAAACAGGTAACGAACTTATTAATGTAAAAAATGAAGATGGTGTAATCGTAGCTAGAGTTAAAAAAGGTGCTGAAAAAAAAGAAGTTAATAAACTTGTAAGCGAAAAAGATATGCAAACTATGGTTATTTTTTCAGGAGACTTAGACAAAGTTTTAGCAAGTTTCATTATTGCTAATGGAGCTCTTGCTATGGGGAAAAAAGTCAATATGTTCTTTACTTTCTGGGGACTTAATGCTCTTAGAAAATCAAATGTTACAAATAATAACAAACCATTTTTAGATAAATTATTTGGTATGATGATGCCTAAAGGAACTAAAAAATTAAAACTAAGTAATATGCATATGGCTGGTATGGGTACAGCTATGATGAAATATGTAATGAAAAATAAAAATGTAGATAGTTTAGAAATTTTATTAAAAACATACTTAGAAAATGGTGGGACTATTACTGCTTGTACTATGTCTATGGATGTAATGGGACTTACTAAAGAAGAACTAATAGATGGAATTGAATATGGAGGAGTAGCTGCTTACTTAGGTGATGCACAAGATTCTTATTCAAACTTGTTTATTTAGGAAAAAACCACTTAAATTATTTAAAGACTGAGTCGCTTTTGATTCGGTCTTTTTTTATAAAAAATCAAATTTTATCTTTATAAATTTAGAAATAAACTTTTGAGAGTAATTTACATTTTAATAAATATAAGGTATTATTGTATAAAAGTTATTATAAGTGAGTTGATTTGATGAATATATTAAGACTTAACCAAGAACTAAACCGAATTTCTAAAGAAAATGATTTCTTAAAAAATTTTACTTTTTTAGTAAAAGATTTTTTTTCTTTGGATAATATAGAAATCACTTTTGAATTTGATGAAGTCTGTACGGAACTTTCATTTTCGAAAAAATATGAAAGAAAAAGGTTAGAGCAAATGCCAGAGTACTCTTTTGATTTGGGCTCTAGTATTAATGTAGAAGATGATTATATACAAAAAGCTTTGATTATTAATAGCAATATTGTAGGCGTTTTTTCCGTTTATAAAAAAGGCATTAAATTTATAGAAGAAATTCTAGAATCTATTGATTTATTATCTATATATTTTGAAAGATATTATTTTATGTCCATTTGTAAATTTACATCTATTTCTTCAATTGCAACAGATTTTCTTGGTATTATGCCATTTCCTATTGTTATTATGGATGGTGATAAAAATTTTGTAGTTCAAAATGGCTCTTTTTCAAAGCTACTAAGCACTCACTATAAAATTAATACCCTTGATAAATTTAAAAAAACTGTTGTTAATAATAAAGTAATAGATGAAGCTATAGATGAAATTAAAAAAGAACCTTACTGGACTTGTGTTCTCTGGATTAAACGTATTGATGGCAGTATATTTCCACAAGAAGTAACTTTCTTTTCCCCAACAAAAAAAGAAAAAGAAAACTATATTTTTATCTTTTTTTCTAATTTAACTATACAAAATAAAGTTGAAGAAGAGTTAGATTATTTTGCAAATTATGATTTTTTAACTACTTTACCAAACAGAAAAGGATTTAATGAAAAAATTCAATTTTTATTAGAAGAAAAAGCTTCATTTTCTATAGCACTTTTAGATATTGATCGATTTAAATTTATAAATGAACATTATGGGCACCCTTTTGGTGATGAATTATTAATTGTTTTTAGTAAACTTTTAAGACATGTTTTACCAAAAGAGTTATATAAATGTAGACTATCTGGTGATGAATTTATTATTATTTTTGAAGGTTCTAATATTGAAGAAAGAATTAATTCTGTCTTTAAAAATTTGTTTAATGAATTAAAAAAGCCTTTAGACATAAATAATTCACAATTCCCTATTACAATTAGTGTAGGGATAAGCTCATACCCTTATTATGGTAATGATCTTAGTAGCCTTATTTCTAGTGCAGATTATGCTCTAGATAAAGCAAAAGAAAATGATGGTAATTCTTTTATTGTTTATGATGCTGAACTTCATCAAAAACATATTAAAAAAACTGCTATTATTCAAAATCTTAAAGATTCTGTTGAGAATAAAGAATTTTTGATGTATTATCAGCCCATATTAGATTCGGAAGGTAAAGTTCTTAGAGTAGAAGCTTTAATTCGTTGGATTGATAAAAATGGGAATATGATTAGCCCCTTCTTTTTTATTCCTATTGCTGAAGAAACTGGTCTTATTACCAAAATCAGTAAAGAAGTTGGAAGACTTGTTCTAAAAGATTTGAATAAACTAAAAAAAGAAGGTTTTGAAGATATTAAAATATCTGTAAATATAAGTTTGAAAGATTTTGAAGAAAGTTATTTAAATAAAGAATCTATACTCGATATTTTCTGTGCTAATAAAGATATTAGTAAAAATATAACTTTAGAAATAACAGAATCATTATTTATGAAAGAAAGAGTTAATTACTTAAAACAATTAGAACAATTAAGACAATATGGTTTTGAAATTGCATTAGATGATTTTGGTACTGGTTATTCTAGTCTCTCTTATCTTACAAAACTCCCTATTGATACTATAAAAATCGATAAAAGCTTTATTTTGTCTTTAAATAATAGTAAAAATAGTGAATTAGTAAAGATAATTATCCATATGGCTAAAGTATTAGGTCTAAAAGTGGTAGCTGAAGGAGTAGAAGAATTATTTCATTTCGAATTCTTAAAGAGTTTAGAATGTGAGTATTTCCAAGGATATTATTTTTCTAAACCAATGTGTCTTGAAGATACTATTGATTTTCTTAAAGTAAATAAGAGTATTTTATAGTTTTTAGGTAAATTCAGGTCAAAATAATAAAAATTTAGAACTTTTTACTAACTTTTTTTTATTTTTTTCAAAAAACACTTGAAATTACTGGCTTAAATAAGGTATATTAGATGTGAGGCTTGAAAACCTTGATTTTCTAAGTATAGA
>CAZHXU010000215.1:0-5144 GCA_964536535.1 uncultured Fusobacteriaceae bacterium | reverse complement strand
CTACAGGAACTGGTGAAATTCCAGTACCGACAGTAAAGTCTGGATAGGAATAGAAAAGTAAAGATTACTTTAATTTTAGTACGCCCTAAGTTTATACTTAGGGCTATTTTTATTAAATGAATATCTGTCCTTGTAGATTTTAAATAAAAAGGAGGATTAATTATGAAAGTATTTGAAGGAAAATTTGATGGAAAAGGTTTGAGAGTAGCTATAGTAGCAGGAAGGTTTAATGAATTTATTACAAGTAAACTTGTTGGCGGTGCAGTAGATGCACTTAAGAGACACGGGGTAGAGGAAGAAAATATAGACCTTGTTTGGGTACCAGGTGCATTTGAGATACCACTTGTATCACAAAAATTGGTAAAAAAAGATTATGATGGAGTAATAACACTTGGTGCAGTAATAAGAGGTGCTACACCACACTTTGATTATGTATCAAATGAAGTAACAAAAGGTGTTGCTAGTGTAAGTTTGGAAAGTGGAAAACCAGTAATATTTGGAGTATTAACAACAAATACTATAGAAGAAGCTATTGAAAGAGCTGGGACTAAAGCTGGAAATAAAGGTTTTGAAGCAGGTATGACTTTTATAGAAATGGCAAACTTATTAGGTGAAATCTAATGGAAAAATATATGCAAGAAGCAATTCTTTTAGCTAAGAAGGGTAGGGGGAAAGTTAACCCCAACCCCTTAGTTGGAGCAGTAGTTGTAAAAAATAATAAAATTATTGGCCGTGGGTACCATAAAGAGTATGGTGGCTGGCACGCTGAAGTATTTGCACTAGAAGAAGCAAGTAAAGAAGCAAAAGGAGCAACTCTTTATGTAACCCTTGAGCCTTGTTCACATTATGGCAAAACTCCCCCTTGTACAAAACTAATTATAGAAAAAGGCATAAAAAAAGTAGTAGTAGGAATAGTAGACCCCAATCCCCTTGTAAGTGGAAGAGGAATAGATGAACTTAGGAGGAGTGGGGTAGAAGTAGAAGTTGGTTTGTGTGAAGATGAAATATATAAACTAAATAGAGTATTTTTACACTACATAAAGAAAAAAGAACCACTTTTTTATCTAAAGTGCGCCATAACATTAGATGGGTATATTGCTAGTCATAATGGCGGTAGCAGATGGATTAGTAATGAATTATCAAGGGCATATGTACAAGAATTAAGAAATGAATTTATGGGAATCTTAGTTGGTGTAGGAACTATAAAAAAAGATGATTCAAAACTATTATGTTCGATGAAAGATGGAAGAAACCCATATAGAATAGTTCTTGACCCCTATTTGGAAATAGATAAAAATAGTAATTTTGTAAAGTTAGGAAAAAAAGATAAAAAAAGCATTATTATTACTAGTAAAAAAGAGTTTGAAAAGAGTAAAGAACTAGAAAAAATGGGAATTAGATTTATATACTTTTCAAACAGAGATTTTAGTGTGTTTGATATAAAAAGAGAACTATATAAACTGGGAATAGATAGTGTAATGGTAGAAGGTGGGAGTAAAATAATAGGAAGTTTTTTGAGTCAAGGTGGAATAGATATGGGAAGTATATTTATAGGAGCAAAACTCCTTGGGGATAAAAGAAGTATTTCTATTGTTCATAATAGAAAAGTAGATAGTATAGATGATAGTATCAATTTTACTAATGTAGAATATAAAACCTTTGGAGATAATGTCCTTATGAACTTTGGAGGTGTAGAGTGTTTACAGGATTAGTAGAAGAGATAGGAAGTATTATTGAAATAATAAAAAATGAGAAGTTTTTGAGAATAAAAATAAGCTGTGAAAAAGTCCTTGTAGGGAGTTTAGTAGGTGATAGTATAAGTACTAATGGAGTTTGTCTGACTATTACTGAAATGGGTAAAAACTATTTTTATGCAGATGTAATGTATGAAAGTGTTAAAAGAAGTAATTTGAAAAACTTAAAAGTTAATTCAAAAGTAAATCTAGAAAAGTCACTTACACTAACAAAACCCCTTGGAGGGCATTTGGTAACTGGTGATGTAGATTGTACAGGGACTATTATTAATATAAAACAAGAAGGTATAGCAAAAATATATAGGATAAAGTTTGATTATAAATATGCAAAGTATATAGTAGAAAAGGGAAGGATAACTCTTGATGGCACTAGTCTTACTATATCTGATTTTGGAGGGGATTGGGTAGAAGTAAGTCTAATTCCCCATAGTCAAAACTCTATAATCTTGGGCGAAAAAAATATAGCTTATGAAATAAATATTGAATTTGATTTGATTGGTAAATATGTAGAAAAACTACTTAGTTTTAGAGAAGAAAAAAGTGAAAGTATAACTATGGAAAAACTTGGTAGATACGGATTTTTATAAGGAGAAAATATGTTTGATAAAATAGAAGATGGAATAGAAGAGATTAAAAAGGGTAAGATGATAATAGTTGTAGATGATGAAGATAGAGAAAATGAAGGGGATTTGGTAATGGCAAGTGAACTTGCTACCTATGAAAACCTTAATTTTATGGCTAGAGAAGCAAGGGGATTAATCTGTGTAAGTATTACAGAAGAAAGAAGTAAAGAACTTGCTTTGAAAGAAATGGTGAAAAATAATACAGATAGTCACGGAACTTGTTTTACTGTATCTGTAGATCATATAGAAACAACTACGGGTATTAGCATAAGTGATAGGTTAAAAACTATATTAGCATTAGGAAGTAATAGGGTAGAAGAATTTAAGAAACCAGGTCATATCTTTCCACTAATAGGAAAAAAAGGTGGAGTACTTGAAAGAGAAGGACATACAGAAGCAAGTATAGATTTGGCTAGTTTGGCAAACTTAAATGAAAGTGGAGTAATTTGTGAGATACTAAATGAAGATGGAACTATGGCTAGGTTACCTGAATTAATTAAATTTAAGGAAAAACATAAACTTAAACTAATATCAATAAAAGACCTTAAAGAATATAGAAGAAAAAATTCCTTAAAATTAGTAAGTGAAGCAAAAATGCCTACAGAATTTGGGAATTTTATTCTTAAAGCTTATGAAAATAATATAGATAATAAAGAACATATGGCTATTGTTAAGGGAGATTTGGTAGGTAAAAAAGGTGTAAAAGTACGTATACATTCAGAGTGTTTTACAGGGGATATATTAGGCAGTCTTAGGTGTGATTGTGGTAATCAACTAAAAGAAGCAATGAGGCGTATAGAAGAAGAAGGAGAAGGGTTAATAATTTATATGCGTCAAGAAGGAAGAGGTATAGGAATCTATAACAAATTGAAAGCATATAACTTGCAAGATAAGGGATATGACACAGTAGAAGCAAATGAGCACCTTGGTTTTGATAGTGACTTACGTGATTATTATTTGGCAAGTGAGATAATAAAAGATTTGGGAATAAAAAGTGTAAAACTTATAACTAATAATCCGAGTAAAATAGATGGGCTTAGGAAGTATGGGGTAGAAGTAGAAGAAAGAGAAGGAATTTATACAGATTTGAATAAAAATAATAAAAAATATTTTGAAACTAAAGTGGAAAAGATGAATCATTATCCTAAAGGGTATTAGAAGTATTGTTAATCAAAAGTTTATTTTATTAATAAAAGCTAATAGTTTTTTATTTAGAACTTTAAGTAAAAAAAGTGTAGAATATAGAGGTGACATATATAAAAAAAACTTGTAAATATCTGTATTACAGGTTATAATATTGCGAATTTTTCTAAAAGGAGTAATTAATGAAAAAAAGATCAAGTTTATTTATGTTAAATCTATATTTTTTAATATTAATAATCATATTCTCACTTTTTTTGTTGTTTTATGTGAAAAAAAATCAACAGATATTTATAGATTCATTTCATAAAAATCAAAGTAGTATATTAAAAAATACTATGAATGTTTATGTGAAATATTTTAGGAAATCTTTTGAAGAAGTATTTACTAATGTTTATAAAGAAATAGATATAGATAATATTCATGAAGAAAAAGAATATTATGTAGAAAATTGGAAAGAATATCAAAAACAAAATGATAATATAACTTGGATATATGTTGGTTATGGAGAAAGTGAGATATTAATAACTAAAAAATGGCAAAAACCAGATAATTATACTTTGGCAAGTAGACTCTGGTATCAATTAGGTTTAGTTAGTCCAAATAAAGTCCAGTGGACAGACCCGTATAGGGGTCCTACAACAAATCTTATGACTCTTTCTCTTGTTAGAGGTATTAGAGGAAAAGATGATAAAGTAAAGGGAGTTTTGGGTGTAGATATGAGTCTTGCTACATTAAATAAGGCGTTAGGTGAAGTAGAAGTGCCAAAAGAAAGTAGTCTTCTTCTACTCAATGAAAACAACAAACTCCTAGCTTATGTAGGTGATGAAAAAGAAATAGAAAATTATGAAGATGAAGTATGGTACAAAGAAGTTTTAATTGCTAATGAAGGATATCTAAAAAATCAAACAGGAGATTTTATTGATTTTTATACAGATCCAGTGACAAACTGGAAATTAATAAGTATAACACCTAAAAAATCTTTAGATAAGTATATTACCGAATTAAAATCAGCAAATGTAACTTTTTTGATACTAATATTAGCACTGATTTTTATCACTTACGAAGTACAAATATACAAAATGAATAAAAGAAATAGTGAACTTATAGCATACATAAAAGAATTACGTGGAGATGGAATTTTGATAGCAAAGGAAAAATTAGATATAAAGAGAAAAACAGAAGGGTTTTATTCAAATGTTTATGAAGAAATCCATAATCTTGCTTTAACTATTGAAAAATTTCAAAAAGAATTAGAATTAGATCAAGAAAGTTCATTATATAGAAAAAAATACTTTGAAAAAAATAAAGGTTCATTTGATACAAATGAGTATGAAATGATTTTATTTAGGTATACAAACCTCCAAGAACTTGTTAATAATTATGGTAATGGAGTTTTAGAACTAGTATTAAAAAGAGGTGGATTAGTTCTAAAAAATAATCTTTCTCAAGGAGAAATAGCTATTAGATACAGTTTAGATACTTTGGCAATAGTTGTAAAATCAGATAATACTATTGATGTAAAAAGTATAATTAGGGAAATAGAAGGATATAAATGGAAACTGAATAAATTGGAAGTAAAAGTAGAAGCTATATACAAAGCAATTAAGGAGTAATTTACTCCTTT
>CAZHXU010000214.1:3142-5151 GCA_964536535.1 uncultured Fusobacteriaceae bacterium | reverse complement strand
GTTATAAAGAAGGAACAGACAAACACTATGAAAGTTATAAAGGGGAAGATAGTAGCAATAGGTAGAAGAATGAGAATACTGTGGTAAAAACAAAGTTTTAGAAAATTTAAAGAAATTGAAATAATTTTTAATGGCGATATTTTTAAAATAAGTTTGAAATACCAAAAGAGCTTTCCTATGAGTTAGCAGAGTAACTTTTAGATATTATATAACAAATAGAGTAATAGATATAAAATGAATAGAAAAAGAATTTAATTCGAAAAAATTTAAAAATAAAATTATTGAAAAATAATTTATAAAATGATAAAATCAAATATGCCTTATGGGTGAGGAGAATAAGTCCAATAAATTTAGTAATAATTTTTATCAAAAAGAATTATTAATTGAGAACATAGTTTTAATTACTTATTCTCTGAACACCTTTTTTTAAGGTGTTTTTTTTTGAAAGGAGTAATTTAATGAAGAAGATAATTGAAATGTATATATTTGAAGAAGCAAAAAAACATATTAATAAGTATCATCAGTATCATAATTCACTTCAAATTGAGTACAACAGAATTCAAAAAAGACTTAAAAATCATTCAGAAAAAGAAATTAAAATACCAGAATATTGGAATAAAGACAAGAAATTTAACCCTTTTTATGTTTTGAAAAATAGAAAATCAATTGCTAATTCAATAGCAAAGAAAATTAAAGAGGGAGAATACATACCAAATAGGCCAACAATTATTAATAAAGAAAAAAAAGGAGGAGGACAGAGAAAAATATCCATATTTCAAGTTCACGATGCAGCTATTTCAAACTATTACTACAAAAGGTTATTAAGTAAAAACAAGCATAGGTTTAGTTCGTTTAGTTATGCTTATAGAGATGATAGAAATGTTCATTTTGCTATTCAAGATATTTCAATTGAGTTAAAAAAAACATCGAGATTATTTGTAGCCGAATTTGATTTTAGTAAATTTTTCGACACAATAAATCATGAATTTTTATTTTCTCAGTTTAAAGAAAATGGTTTTTTAATTACTGAAGAGGAGGAAAAAATTGTTAAATCATTTTTAAACCTTCAAAGTGAATCTAAAGGAATACCACAAGGAACGTCTTTATCATTATTTTTAGCTAACGTAACATGTTGGGAACTTGATAGAATGCTAGAAGATATTGGAGTAAGGTTTGCTAGATATGCCGATGATACTTTGATTTGGTCAAGAGATTATACAAAAATTGTAAAAGCTGCTGAAATAATTGAAGTATTTTCTAAAAAAGCAGGAGTTAATATTAATCATAATAAATCAGAAGGGATTAGTTTGTTAGTTCCAGAAGGTATGTCAGCAGAAATGCTAAAAAATAAAAATTACGTAGAATTTTTAGGATATAAGATAGGGTCTAAATCAATTGGAATTAAAGATGAGAGTATACGAAAGATAAAACAAAGAATTACTTCAATTTTATATCAAAATCTAATATATCCTATTAAAGCAACTAATAATATGAAAGAAACGCCTACTTATAGAGATAAAGATTATTTAGTTGCTATTTGTCAGATAAGAAAGTATTTATATGGAGATTTAACAGAAGAAAAAATAAAGGCTTACTTAACAGGATCAAATAAAAGAATAATTTTCAAGGGGATAATGAGTTTTTACCTTTTAATTGACGATATAGAACAAATGAAAAATTTAGATAAGTGGTTATGTAGGACAATAGTAAACACACTTAAGCTAAGAAAAAAAATGCTCTCAAATTACGGAATTGTTGTTGATAAATTCCCTTATACTTTAACAAATGAAAATTTGATTTCTAAAAGTTCAAAAGAATTAATAAAAGGAAAGGAATTGTTTAAAATACCTAGTTTTTTAAGAATAAATAAAGCGATAAATAAAGGTGTAGAAAGATGTGGAATAGTAAAAGTTATGAATCCAAATGCAGATATTTACAATTATTAATTATTAAGAACTTGAAAAATAATAATTTTTCTGTTAAAATAAGAATATAAAATAATTTGATAT
>CAZHXU010000214.1:0-3042 GCA_964536535.1 uncultured Fusobacteriaceae bacterium | reverse complement strand
AACTTGAAAAATAATAATTTTTCTGTTAAAATAAGAATATAAAATAATTTGATATTCAAAATAAAGTAGGAAAATTATGAAGGATAAATATAGAGAAATGATAATAAAAAAATTAAAACGAAAAGTATTTGGAACAACAATAACACTAGTAATGACAGTATTATTTACTATAGTACTTAATTTGATTGGATTTTAATAAAAGGAAAAGATATAAAATAGGGCAGGCACAATAGTGCTTGCCTTTTATATTCTAGTGATAAAAAAAGTAGAGGATTCCACTTGATTTAATATGTGTTTTTATAAATAAAATTGTGGTTTTAGTTAATTTTTTAAGAGGATTATCATAAAAAATCAAAAAGGTATTTGGTTGTAAAAAAACGTTTAAATAATAATAGAAATAAAAATAATAAATTACTTGACTATTTTACATAATTTATTATATAATTATTACAATAAAAAAATGTGGAGGGCAAGATGAAGAAAAAAGCAATGTTGACGGCAGTATTGGGGGCATTAATTTTAGCTGGATGTAGTAACTCTACACCTGTAGGTACATTTGGAGCAGAATTGGGGAAAAAAAGTTTAGCGGGGAAAACAATTAGAGTACCTTATACAGATGTTAAAAATTATTATGGTTTTGTAAAACCAGGAGCAGAAGCTGATGAAGTAAAAAACAATAGAAAATATAACTATATTTATGTTTGGATACCAGCAGCAGCACCAGAAATCGGTGTAAGAATGGTTTCACCAGTTCCAGAAGGAAGTACTCCAGTAGAAGGAGATTTCACATCAACTTATTGGGGTGAAAATGACAATAGTGGAAAATATTTTGATACATATATAGAATTTGAAAGATCATTATCTATCATTAATCCAGATCAAATTACAGAAGCAAGTGTAAAAGGATCAAAATGGCAAATGTTAGAAAGAAATGATGATTCAAGTGAAGTTCCACCATTACCAAGTGGAGCAAATTATAACTCATTATTAAGAGTAGAATCAGATATTAATAATCCAACAAAAGCTCTTGTTAGAGGACTTTATAGAATAGGATTTACTACGTATAAAAGAGGAGAAGTACAAGGTTCATTCATCGCCCAAGTAGGAGCTCCAGTAGAAATTCCAGGAGTTATTATGGCAAGTAGCATAGAAGAGTTACAAGAGAAGTTGCAAGGGAACAATTAGTCTTTCTTTAAGTCTAGCGTAAGCTAGACTTTTTATTTGCTCCTAATAAAATATATGATAGAATATAAAAAAATATTAATGTGAGGCAGTGATGAATAAAATTATTACTTTAGACAGATTTGATAATATATTTTTTGATAGTAATGGGAAAGAAATTAATATAACTTTACCTATTGAAACAAGTATTTTTGATGATTCAGTTTATTTATATACAAGTGATAAAAAAGCTTTTATAGATTATTCTCCAGAAATACTTGGGTATTATTGGATTTATGATAATAAATGTATAAGAACTAGAAAAGGTTTGGTATATAAAGATTCATCTGAAGAAGAAGCTCTTATGAGTGTGTTTAAAGATGGACAGTTTTTTTATAAAACAATTGACTGGGAAGAATCTAAAAAACCCTTTGGAGAAGAGGAATATGATATTAAAAGCTTAAATGGACTTAGTGCTTTTTTAGAAAAGAAAAAAAATTCGTATTTTTTAATAATTGATGATAATAAGTATGAAATAATTATGGGAGAAGTGACTTTTAAAATCAATAATGTTTGTTCTTTTAAAAACTATTAATTCATCTAGAAAAATATTAATTTTTTTATATAATTTGATATAATAGACCAAGAGGTGAAGTACATGGAAAAAAGGAAAAAAAGAATACTAAAATTAATTGTTGTGTCAACTCTAGCTACTGTTGGTGGGTATATAAATATGGTTGCTTTATTATCCCAATTTGAATATTCTATTAGCCATTTAACAGGAAATATCTCTCGGTTAGCTCAAAGTTTGTCTCAGGGAGATTATTATAGCTTTTATATATTCTTAAGTATAGTTATGGCTTTTTTCTTGGGAAGTATGGTAAGTGGGCTGATTATTGGTTTTGATGAGTTTAAATTTAGAAGAAAATATGGGCAAGTGCTAATTGGAATGAGTATTTTATTGATATTTGCTACTCTTCTTTTGACAAAAGAGATGAAATTAGGTTTGTATCTGGCTAGTTTTATATGTGGAATGCAAAATGGACTTATTTTTAGATTTGAAGGGGCTTTAGTTAGAACAACTCACCTTACAGGTACAGTTACAGATTTGGGAGTGATGTGTGGTAGTTTTATAAAAAATAAAGAAGGTGATAAGTGGAAAATACTACTTAATTTGTTACTTATTATCAGTTTTATTTTTGGAGGTGTAGTCGGAGTAGAAGTTTTTAATTTGTACAAAATAAGAAGTTTTTATTTGGCTAGTTTAGTTTATTTTGTAATGGGAAATATATATTACTTTACTAAGTTATATGATTTAAATAGAATAAAAAAAGGGACTAGTTAATTAGTCCCTTTTATATGTTAAAACATATTATAACTTAAGCTTAATGAAACAACTGAATTAGTCACATCAGTATTTCCAAAAGTAGAAGTTCTGATTGAATACATAGCTTCTGCTTGTAACATATCAATTAAAGTTACTCCAAAAGCAGCTGCATAATATTCTCCATCTTCTAAATTAAATACAAAGTTTTTTTCACCACTGTATAAAGTTTTACCAATTTTTACTGCTAAGTAAGGTTTTATTGCTATTGGGAATAAATTTACTCTACCAATTAAATACATAGGCATAGCAGTGAATTCAGATGAAGTTCCATCTAATTTGTACCCAGGCTCATAAGAGATACCTGCTCCAAGATCACCAATTATAAATCCTTGAGTTAATTCTGCTTGAATACCAAAGTTTGTACCTTCGTAATCATATTTAGCTCCATTTTTAAAATCTAATGAACCTTGGTTCATGTTTACTCCAATGTTTAAGTTAAGTGAAAAAGCACTTACTGAAACAAGAGTAAATAATGCAACAAATATTTTTTTCAT
>CAZHXU010000213.1:0-5153 GCA_964536535.1 uncultured Fusobacteriaceae bacterium | reverse complement strand
TCTTGTAGAGTTAGAGGTTATAGTGTAGATATGGGGAAAAAAGGAAAATCAGTTTCTTATATGGCTAATCAAAATACTTTTGTATATGAAGATTCAAAATTATTTGATTTTATTCCATTTGCATTTTCCCTTACTAGAGAAGCATTTTTTATTAATAATAACTTTACTATAGATCAACTTGTTAGTTCTAATAAAAACGATATTCACAAAGATGAAAATAACATCAAAAGTGAGTTGTTCTTCAAAGTAAAAGAATCATCTAATTATATTGATTATGATGTAGAGATTATCTATAAAGATAGAGAAAAAGACTATTTTGAAACTATCTACTTAAGAAAAGAAGCTATAAAAAGATTTGAAAAAATAGACTTAAAAACTTTGGAGGCTATTAGTAAATCACTGAAAATCGAAAGATATCGAGGAAATGTTTTAAATGAATCTATAAATAAAGAGGGTTATTTAAAAATTCAAGATATAGTAGTTAATTCTGTCATAAACAATATAAAATTAGACGATTTAATCGACGTTTTATTAAAAGAAGGTAATAAGAACTATATCATTAGTAATTTGATAAATATTAATATAGGAGGAGCCATGAATCAAGTTAGTATAAAAGAAAATCAAAAAAAAGCTGTTGCTTCTGCAATTGCAATTAAGAATAAATTCATAGGAGAAAACAAAAGAAATAAATTAAGAGCTTATGAACAAAGATTTATTTCGGCAATAACTCTAAAAGATTACGACAAAGTAAAAGAATTATTGTTGCATATTTCTGCTACAACTCAACTACCTATACCATTTGCTAATGTACTATTTGAAAATTTTGTAGAAAATAAAGATATTGCATATACATTTATAAATGCTCTTGGAGAGAAAAAAATTGTGAGTAAGAATAATGAAGGAGGAGATAAATAATGAAAAAATCATTAACTTTAACAGTACTTGCTAATATGACATCAAATTATGGGGAATCATTAGGAAATGTGGCTTCTGTTCAAAAAATATTTAAAAAAGGAAATACATACAGTACAAGAAGTAGAGAAAGCCTTAAAAATGCTATTATGGTACAAAGTGGTATGTATGATGATTTACAAGTAACTGTTGATGGGGCAACTCAAAAAATCGTAAGCGAAGAGCTTAATGTTGCCAATTGTAGAGCTCTTGAAGGTGGATATATGAATACAAAAGTAGGAAAAGAAGGTCTTACTTTTGTAAGAAATAGTTCATTTTATCTAACAGATGCAATTTCATGCGAACCATTTGTTCTTGAAAATAGATTTCATAATAATCTACACCTTGCTTCTACCTATGCAAAAGCAAATAACAAAAACGTCCAAAATAATGCAGGTGAAGTAGGACTTATGCCTTATAACTATGAGTATGATAAGAGTATGAAAGCATATTCTGTAACTATAGATTTGACTAGAGTTGGAAAAGATGAAAACTTTGGAACTGAAGCAGATAAAAAAGAAAAAGCAGATAGAGTACATGCTATTATTGACACTATCGAAAGTCTTAACCTAGTAGTAAAAGGGAATCTTGATAATGCAGAGCCATTATTTGTTGTTGGTGGTCTAAGTGATAGGATGACACATCAATTTGAAAATGTAGTAAATGTAAGTAATGGTAAGTTAGCTCTTACTCAAGATTTGAAAGATAAAATTGCTAGAGGATATAAAGTTGCCCTATTAGAAGGGGAAAACTTTGAAAATGAATTAGAGATTATGTCTGAATTAAAACCTATTAGTGTAACTAAATTTTTTGATGAACTAAGAGATGAAGTAAATAAATATTTTGAGGTATAACTATGAAAGCAATTAGATTAGTATTAACTCAAAATAAAGCACACTATAGAAAAGAAGAAACAATTACTAATAAAATGACTTACCCTCTTCCTCCTTTTTCTACTGTAATAGGAGCACTACATAATGCTTGTGGATATAGAAAGTATCATCCAATGGATTTGTCTATACAAGGTAGTTATGAATCTATGGGCAGAGAAGCTTATACAGATTATTGTTTTTTGAATTCTGTAATGGATGATAGAGGAATACTTGTAAAAGCAAAAAATGGTGATTTTCAATCAAATGCTTTTGATAGAGTAGCAAAAGCTCTAAAATCAACTGGTAATAGTTTTCGTAAAGGAATAACTATCCAAGTCTATAACAAAATACTTATGGAAGAGTATAAGGGGCTAAAGGATACAAATGATGATATAGCTTTATTTAAAAAGGAAAGAATAGATAAAGTAAATAATTTGATAAAAGCTAGAAAAAAAGTTCTTAAAGAAAAGAAAAAAAAGTTTGATAAAAAATCTGATGATTTTATTAAATTAACTTCTAGAGAAAAAGAAATTGTTAATCTTGAAAAAGAGATAAAAGACAGATTAGCAAAATATACTTATGAGAACTATACTAAAGAAATCTCAAAATATCAATCTCTTACAACTTCACTTAAGTATTATGAAGTATTATATGGAGTAAAATTAATTATTCATATAAAATCTGATGAAGATACACTAAATGATATTAGGGATAATATATATAATCTGAGGGCTATAGGTAGAAGTGAAGATTTTGTTGAAGTAGAAGAGTGTGAGATAGTCGAACTTGAGGACGGAATCAAAGATGAATTCTTAAGTAATAACTCTGCTTATATTGACGTAACTAGACTTAGAGAAGAAGATGTAGTTCTAGATAATGAGCATGAAGGGATTCATAAAGACGGCACGAAATATTATCTAAATAAAGATTATAAAATAGAAGATAATAAACGTAATTTTAATAAAAAACCAGTTATATATTGTTCAAACTATTTTGTTCATGAAGACAGTAAAGAAGTTTTTTTAGATGAAAATTATATAGTAAATTTTGTTTAAATGGAGGATATATGTTAGATAAGAAATTAGCTAAACCTAATCAAACTATATTAGAACATACAGAAAATCTTCTAAAAGAGTTAAATAAACTTTCTAGTTTTTACATTTCAAATGAAAAACTATTAAATAATATTGAAAAAGCATGTATTTATCATGATTATGGTAAAGTAAATCATGAATTTCAAAAGAGAGTTTCTTCAGAAAAAAAAATAAAATTTGATAATAATAAAGAGGTAGCACACAATGTGTTATCTCTTTGCTTTATTAATCCTGAAGAGTTTAATTCTAAAGAAGATTTTTTGAAAGTCTCATATGCAGTCTTAACTCACCATCATCATACTGATAACTTTAAAGAAATTCGAGAGAAAAAAGAGCTTATTGATAAATTTTCTGAAGAGTTCAATTGTAACAAACTTAAAAGATTGACTATTAAAAAAATAGCAGATTACAAAACAGATTTAGATGCCCAGTTGATAAAAGGCTTTTTGCATAAATGTGACTATTCTGCTAGTGGAGGGTATGACATAGAGTACCCAAATGATTTTTTGTTAGAGGGGTTAACAAAATTAGGATTTAAAGAGTGGAGAGAGGTTCAACAATATGCCATAGACAATAGAGATGAAAACTTAATTATTATAGCTAATACTGGTATGGGGAAAACAGAAGCTGGATTACTTTGGATAGGAGATAATAAAGGTTTCTTTATATTACCTCTTAGGACAGCATTAAATGCTATGTATAAGAGAATAAAAGATAATATTGTCATAGATAAAGTAGATGAAAGGTTAGCACTTTTACATTCGAATACAGTATCAGTATATATGGATGAATCTGTAGTAGAAGAGGATAAAATAATTGAATATCAAAGTAAGGGAAAAAACCTAAGTATGCCACTAACTATATCTACACTAGACCAATTATTTGATTTTGTATATAGATACAATGGTTTCGAACTAAAATTAGCTACATTTAGTTATTCAAAAATAGTATTAGATGAAATCCAAGCTTATTCTGCTGATTTGGTTGCATATATCCTAAGTGGTTTGGAGATGATACATAAAGTCGGTGGCAAGTTTGCTATAATTACAGCTACCCTTCCTCCATTTATTCAGAGTTTGTTAGAAGAAAAAGTGGGGAAGATAAAGAGTAAAAGTTTTGTCAAAGGAGAAGATAGGCACCACCTTAAAATAATTAAAAAGAAGATAAACTCATCAGATATAGAAGATTTTTATAGAAGAAACCAAGGTAAAGTTTTAGTAGTTTGCAATACTATCAAACAAGCACAAGAGCTTTATAAAGAATTAGATGGAAGTGGATTTAATCTAAACTTATTACACTCAAAGTTTATAAAAAAACAAAGAAGTGATAAAGAAGATAGGATATTACATTTTGGAAAAACGGAACATATTGATAATGGAATATGGATATCAACTTCACTAGTAGAAGCTAGTCTTGATATAGATTTTGATTATCTCTTTACTGAACTAAATGATTTAAATGGTTTGTTTCAGAGGTTAGGTAGAATAAACAGAAAAGGACTTAAAGCCGATATGCTTGATAAACCTAATGCTTTTGTTTATACTGAAATAAATAAAAATCTATTAACTACCAAAAATGATAATACTAAAGGTTTCATTGATAGAGATATTTATGAACTTTCAAAAGAAATTTTATTAAATTTTGGTCAAGGAATATTAAAGGAAGAAATGAAAGCAGAGATGATTAGAGAAAACTTTACTTTGGAAAAACTACAAAATTCAGATTTTGTAAATAGAGTTAGAAGTGTAACAAAATATATAGATGAACTATATAATGGAGAAAAAAGTTTGGAAGATGTAAAAAAATACTTTAGAAATATCGTAGCATACAATGTTATACCAAAAGCTATTTTTGAAGATGAAAATATAAAATACATATTGAAAAAAAATGAAGATTTACTAAAAGAAAAATATATTTTTGATAAATCACTAAATAAAGAAGAAAATAAGTTATTAAGAGATAAGTTTTTTGTTAATCAGCAAAAAATAAGAAATGAAATTGAAAAGTACACAGTTTCAGTTGGAATATATGATTTGAATAAAACAGGCGAATATATAAATACAGGTTATGAAAACATTCCTATAGTAAATTGTGAATATGATGAAGATATAGGTTTTATTAGAGTTAAAAATGAGAAAAAAGATAATACTGATAATTTTGATGCATTCTTCTAAACTAAAAGAAAGAAGATGGTAGTATGAGAGTAACTGGTGTTATGTTCTATTATTACTTTGTA
>CAZHXU010000212.1:2210-5159 GCA_964536535.1 uncultured Fusobacteriaceae bacterium | reverse complement strand
AATCTGAAAGGCTTAACAAATAGTTAAGCCTTTTAATTATTAATCTAATTTAAAATCTTTGATTTCATTACTAAGTTTCCCACTTGCATTACTTAATTCTGTTAATTTTTTTTCTACATTTTTCATTGTTTCAACTACTTCATTTGCAATTGCATAGTTATCAATATTTAAGTTTTCTATATCAGATGCATTAGCTGCAATAGTATCAATTGCTATAGTAATATCAGATACAGAGTTTGTTTGTTCTTCTATGCTGTTTCTAATACCATCTATTTCGTTATGGTTATCATGTATGTGTTCAGAGATTAATTTTATTGAATTAGAAAGTTCAATAGTTTTACTTTCAAGAGTTCTTACATCTTTTTCCACATAATTATTACCTACTTTAACATTTTCTATATCAATTTGAATTTTTTTAATAATATCTTCAATTTTAATAGTTTCAGAATTTGTTTTTTCAGCAAGTTTACGAATTTCTTCTGCTACAACTGAAAAACCTCTCCCGGCATCTCCAGCTCTAGCTGCTTCAATAGCTGCATTAAGTGCCAATAAATTGGTTTGTTCCGATAAAGTGTTAATTGCTACAACTATATTTCCAATATCATTTGATAGATTAACCAATGAATTTATCTGACCTTCTACTACTCCAACGCTATTGTTAATGTTGTTAACTGCATAAGTAATATTATCTACAGCCAAAAGACCAGTATTAGTAGAATGATTTATTTTAGTAGAATTATTCGATATATTTTTTATGTTTTCATTATTTGTTTCAGCATTTGCATTTATTTCTTCAAGAGCTGCCAAACTCTCTTCTGTACTAGCACTCTGATCTCTTACTCTATCTAAAACTTCTTCTATTTTATTATTAAGTGATATCATTCCTTTTGTACTTGTATTTCCATTAAGTGTTTTATCTACAAAAATTTTGGCAATTTTAGTTTCTCTTTCAACAACTTCTACTGTATCTTTAACATCCTTTATTAAATAGTTTAATTTTGAAACAAAAGTATTAAAATGCTTAGCAACTACTCCTATCTCATCATTATTTTGAATATTAATTCTTTTTCTCAAATCTCCAGATCCTCTACTAATCTCTTCAAGAATTTTACCAAGTTCATTCAGAGGTTTTTCAATGATTTTAGTAGAAATGATAAATACAGCTAACCAAATTGCTAACATATTAAGAATTGATTTAAAAACAATAATTTGAATTTCTTTAATAATCATTTTATTAGTAAGACTTTTTTGTGCTTCAATTTCTTTATAAATATCGTCTATATAAATTCCTGTAGCTATTACGTATCCCCATTTTTCAAAAGTTTTAATATATGTCAATTTTGGTTGGGGAGCATTTTCTCCTGGTTTTTCCCAGTTATAAGTAATAAATCCATCTTTTTCTTTATTTGATAACTTTGAAATCGCTTTAAATAAGTGCGGTTCATCACCTAATGCAACTTCATACTTATCTGAATCAAGTACTTTTCCATTCAAATCTTTGTCAATCGGATGCATTATCATAGTAGGATATGGCAATATATTATCAGTAATAAAAAAATACCCTTTTCCATTTTCATAAAATAAAGATTCAATAGATTTTATCAAAGTTTCTTTTGCTTTTTCTTCATATTTATCAAGCTCTAGACCACTTCCCAAAAATGCATCTATACTTTCCAAATGAAAAGCTACAGATATTTTCTCTTCATTTTGCCACTTATACTTTTCAACATGAAATTTATTAGTAAGAGAACCATTTAGCATATTTTTTAAAAAATTACTCTTATTTTCTCCCACATTATATTTTTCTCCAATATTAATTTGACCTTCAAGTGATGGCATCGCTTGATGATAAATTGTAATAGGCTTATTATCTGCATGACCCACTATAAATAAGTAATTACCATCAACTTGAAATTTGTCTAATAATCTTTTTCCTGATTCAATTGCTTCTTCTTTGCTCTTCCCTAGTTCCATTTCTTTGTAGACATGGTTATCAAATAATTGAGCCAAAATAGATAATTCATTTTCAAATTTTTCTAGAATTTCTTTTTCAACTTTATTATCTTTTTCAAAATCTCTTTCGATTTCAATAAATTTTGCATAAGCCAAATCTGTTAAATCAACTAATTTCTCTTTGGCATCCCTAATTTGCTCTTCTTCATAAAGCTTATTTTCTTTAATACCTTCATTTTTTAATGAACTAATTGTGAATATTAGATCAAATACACTTATAAAAAATGTGATAATGAATAAAGATATTAAAAGTTTGTTCTTAATTTTCATCATTTTCTCCCTCATATATTATTTGTAGCAAAACAATTTTACAAATAATTATCAAAAAATGTCAAGAAATTTCATTTCAAAACAAACGGTTTTTAAACATAATGTAATAAAATGATATCTTAATCCTTTTTGTTATGAAAGAAACTTCAAAATTCAGGATAATTAAAAATATCTAACATAAAGATTTGTTAAGTTGATGAAAAAAATAACGTTAAAAACATAACAGTATCAATATTGATTATTGAAAATAATTTTCTTATAAATGAAACAAATTATAAAATAAATTTATTATAAATATTATAGATTGATTTTCCATATCATGTGACTTAAATCTTTACCCCAATAGTTTTCAAGTGTAAATTTTGCTTGTCCAAATTTTTTATTCCATATTAATTTTGAAGATTCATAACCACTATGCAGATAAAAACTATCTATTTTATTTGACTTTAAATACTCTATTGCAAACTTAATCATTTGAGATCCATAACCTTTTGATTTTTCTGATTCTTCTACAAATATACTTCCCATTTCAATATCATCTTTTGTAGCACTTGTATTATCTTTTATAATGTCATCTACTTCTTGCAAAGATAGAGTTGCAATTATTTTGTTGTTTATTTTTCCAACAAAGAAAGAGCAGTTTTCATTATTAAAATATCTGTCTAA
>CAZHXU010000212.1:0-2110 GCA_964536535.1 uncultured Fusobacteriaceae bacterium | reverse complement strand
TTGCTTTTATTTAAAAAGTAAATATGGTAATATTATACTTGGAAAAGGGGAGGTAAGAGTGGAACTAAAGGGGAAAAGGGTAGCTATAAGACCAATGACTAGGGAAGAATATCATGAACAGGGAATAAAGTATATACCAGATCCAATTATGGATACTAGGAACTATAAGTATGACAAGAAAAAGATAGATAAAGCCTATGAGAGAGTATTGGATAGGTTTGATTGGTATAAAACTTTTGGAATATTTGTAGATAATGAAGTAATAGGAGAGATTAGTCTAAAAAGGATAGATTTGAACCTTAGTAGATGCGAGATTGGAATAGCACTATCTAGAGATGAATACAAAGGTAAAGGGTACGGAACAGAAGCAATAGAATTAATCCTAACTTATGCACAAAATGAACTAGGTATAAAAAATATCTATGGAGATACGATGGGGACTAACTATAGGATGCAAGGGATATTTGAAAAACTAGGTTTTGTTTTTATTGGAGTAGAAGCTAATAAATATAATATGGGAGACAGGTTAGAGGATAAGTTGGATTATCTGTTGAAGATAGAAGTTAAATAAATCAAATAAGTGGGGTGAAATATGGGGAAAATATCAATTGAAATGGTTATAAAAGCATATCCAACTTTAATAAGAGTTTCTAATAACGCTATTACTAGAACAGAAGGGAAAAAAGAGATTAATGTTGAGACTGGAATGAATGAAGGGTCAGCCTCAGATTTGATTACAATATTTAAATCACTTTTAGAAGGTAAAGTATATAAGAGAGCATTTAATAATGCAACATATGAGTTTCTTTTAATTAAAATTGAAGAAGATTTTGGAATTGAAAAATTAAATAATTCTTTGAATTCAATTCAAAAGCATATTGATTATTATAGTACTCTAAATAAAGGTAATTTAAGAGGATTACAGCTAATTATTAATAACTACAAAGATGCATTGGAAATAGATGAATTAATTATACAAAAGAATATATCAAAATATGAAAGTAAAGTGGAGATAACTCAAAGAGTTCAACAGAGTGCTTTTAGAGATAAACTTTTAAAAAAAGAATGTAGATGTCAACTTTGTGAAATAGACAATGAGACATTTTTAATAGCTAGCCATATAAAACCTTGGAAAAATTCTATTTTATTTGAAAAGGTTGACATTAATAATGGTTTATTATTATGCCCTAACCATGATAAACTATTTGATTTAGGTTATATTTCATTCTCAGATACTGGAATGATTATTATTTCAGAACGTCTAACGAAGGATTTATTCAAAAGTTTTAATATAGAAGAAAATCTAAAAATAAATGTAAACAAAAAAACATTAAAATATATTCAATATCATAGAGAACATATTTTTAAAGGATAGGAGTGGTAAGGTGTCAGAGATACTAGAAGGTGGAAGAGAGAAGATATACAGAGAGGGCGATATAGTAGTTCGTCCAGCAGATAAATGGACAAAAGATATACATCTATTTCTACAATACTTACATGACAACGGATTTGATAAAGTGCCATATCCACATGGGATAGATGAAGAAGGAAGAGAAAGAGTAGGATATGTTAAGGGGGAAGTGCATAATGGCATATTGCCTGAAGAAGTTAGAAGCGATGAAACATTAATTGATATAGCAAAAATGCAGAGAAGGTACCATGACTTGGGAGAAAAGTATATAAAAAACCTACGTGGTGATGAAGAATGGATGCTAACAAAGCAAGAACCAGTAGAAGTAATGTGTCATGGTGATTTGGCACCATATAATATAGCTATGGACGGAAAAGAAGTAGTTGGTATAATAGATTTTGATACTTTACATCCAGGACCACGTTTGTGGGATATAGCATATACAGTTTATAGAAGTGTACCTCTTATGGATAAAGAGAATGAAGAAGATTTTGGAACAGAAGAGGATAAAGAGAGAAGGTTAAATCTATTCATAGAAGCATATGGATTAGAAGGCATAGATAAAAAGACTATATTAGAGTGGGTTATAAAAAGAGTAGAAGGTGTAGTTAATTTTATGAAGGTAGAAGCTGAAAAAGGAAATGAAACATTTAAGAAACATATAGAAGAGGGACATTTGGAAACCTACCTTAAGGATTT
>CAZHXU010000211.1:0-5164 GCA_964536535.1 uncultured Fusobacteriaceae bacterium | reverse complement strand
TAAAATATATGGAAAGAGCAATGAAAGCTGATGGTATAATAAAAGATGAAGAGCTAAAAGTAATGGAAGAAGTAAAAGAAGCTCTTAAAATGTAATAAAAAATTAACTTGAGGACTAATTTGTATTAGTCCTTTTTTTTGTACATAAAGAGTTAATTATAAAAAGGAAATATGAAAGTAAAAGGAAAAATAATTTGGGTGGTAATATGAAATATAAAAAAGATTTGCTTGAAAAACAATATAAATATAGGAAGTATGGAAGGGTAGAAGAGCTTATTGTAAAGAGTAATTATCCTTCTATTGGTTTAGTAGAAGAAAGAAAAGAAATTGTTAATTATATCTACCTTCCAAAATCTTATAAATCTTCTACCCAAAACTTCCCAGTTTTATATTATCTTCATGGTTATGGAGGTAAAGCTTCTAATATCTATAGGTTCAAAAAAATCCTAGATAAAAGTATAGATAAAAAAATCATAAAAGAAATAATAGTTGTGGGAGTTTGTGGTTCTAGTGAATATATTGGGACATTTTATGCAAACTCACCTATTACTGGTATGTGGGAAGATTATATAATAAAAGATTTGATTCCTTATGTTAATCAGAATTACAAAGTTATAAACAAAAAAGAATCTCGCGGAATTTTTGGTTTTTCCATGGGAGCTTTTGGTGCATTTAATATCTCCCTTCGTTACCCAGACTTATTTAATGCACTCTATATGCAAAGCCCAGGAATTATGATTGATGCTGATTTCAAAAAAGCTTTTGCAGATTGGTCAAATATGAAGGGTGTTGTAAAAGCTTATGGAGCTTCGCTTGTGCATAATATAGATACTTTTCCTTATTACCAAACTCCCATGTTTGACAACAGTTTGGAGGATAAAGTCATAACAGAAGAGTGGTTACATGGATTTGGGAAGTTAGGGGTAAAAGTAGAAGAGTACGAAAGAAAAGAAGATAAACTAAAAAACATTTGTATTGCATATGGGAAAAAAGAAAAGTTTAAGTGGATAATAAGAGGGTCAAAAAGTTTAGGAAAAATTCTCTCATCAAAAAAAATCCCACATAAACTAATAGGTTTTTCTGGTGGTCATGATGATGTAGACAAATATCTAAAAGGGATGATACTACCATTTTTTAATCGATATTTAGGCTTTTAAATTGGCTAAGTTTGACAAAATAAATTATAAGTGATATAATTATTTATATAGTAAATAGTGAAGTACAAGTCTTGAGTAATTTTTTGGTGAGGTAAATAATGCGTATGTAGTTTTTATTCAAACCAAAAGTAGCAATGAAAAATACTTGGAAAAATTTTGAAAATGGAACTGGGGTTTATTCAGGGTCTTTGTTAAAGGCAATGAATTATACTACTGTTGTGGTATAAAGTGAGTCTACGGGCGAAACTTAAGCACTCTAACTCTGTTACTTTTTAGTAATAGTGTTAGGGTGCTTTTTATTTTATCCATAAAATTTTATTATTATTTATAGAAATATTATAAAAGGAGGGAAAATGAAAAGATTAATATTAATAACGCTATTATTATTTTCTTTTGTTTCATGTAAACAAGAAGAAAAAGGATATATTTTTGAAGTTCTTTATGGAGGTGGATACAAAGATACTCTTTCAAATTTTGAAGATGTAAAATTAGTAACTGAAAGTATTGATTTAAAATTTACACTAGCAAGATTAGAGTTAGAAGCAATTGATGCTTTTGTAACAAATAATTACACAGCAGAATACTTGAGTAAAAATAATAATCTGTTACTTTTAACTGATAAAAAACTACAAAAAAACCTTGTGGGAATAGGCTTTAATAAAGAGGATAAAAATTTGTATAAAGCTATAGATAACACACTAAAAAATATAATACAAGATGGGACTCTTGAAGAAATTAATGAAAACTATCTTGTAAAACTTTTTGATGAAAAAATTAATAAAGAAAATAAGAAAAAGTATAACTTAGATAAAAACAAACTAATTGTTGCTTTTCCAAATGGATATCCACCATTTAGTTATATGGAAGAGGGTGAATTAAAAGGTTTTGATGTAGAAATAGCAAAAGAAATTGCAAGTAGACTTGATCTTGAATTTGAAGGAATTTTGACAGACAGGGTAGGTATGGAAAATAGACTAATTCAAGGTAGATACGATATGATCATGGGAAATATTGCTATAGACACCAAAAAAGATTTGCTCTATAGTGAGCCCTACTATGAAAGTATAGGAATGGTTATCACAAGAAAAGGAAGTAAGTTAGAGATATAGGAGGATATAATGTTAGATAGAATTTCAGACAGTTTGAAAGAAATAAAACCTAGTGGCATAAGAAAGTTTTTTGATTTGGTAAATGAAAAAGATGATATTATCTCTTTTGGAGTAGGAGAACCCGATTTTCCAACGCCACAAAAGATAATAGATGCTACATTTGAGCACCTAAACAACGGAATGACAAATTATACATCAAATTATGGAATGGAAGAATTTAGAGTAGAAGTAAGTAATTATCTTAAAAAATATAAATTAGACTATAGAAAAGAAGAAATCATTGCTACTGTTGGAGGAAGTGAAGCTATAGACCTTGCTCTTCGAAGTATTATAAATGATGGAGATGAAATTATTATCCCTGAACCTGTTTATGTCCCTTACAAACCTCTTGCTAGATTAGCTGGAGCCAAAACTATAAGTATAAATACAAGTGAAACAGGATTTAAATTGTGTCCAAAAGAATTAGAGAAAAAAATTACTGATAAAACAAAAGCATTAATTCTTTGTTATCCAAATAATCCAACTGGTGTTACTCTTTCAAAAGAAGAACTAGGAGAATTAGCAAAAGTTATCAAAAAACATAATATATGGGTTATTACAGACGAAGTATATAGTGAACTTAACTATAATGAAAAACATTATTCTATAGGCGGTATAGAAGGAATGAAAAACAATACTATTTATATTAATGGTTTCTCAAAAGCTTTTTCTATGACTGGTTGGAGAATTGGATATTTATGTGGACCAGAAAAACTCATAAATGAAATGATTAAAATTCATCAATATTCTACTCTTTGTGCTCCTATTATTGGTCAGCTGGCTGGAATCGAAGCTTTAAAAGTAGGAATGGATGATATGAGAAGTATGAAAGAGGAGTTTTCTGAAAGAAGAGAATTTTTATATAATGGTCTTAGGAAGTTGGGAGTAGAAGTAGAAGATGGAAAAGGAGCATTATATTTATTTCCAAAAGTAAAAAAATATAATATGACTGGTGAAGAGTTTTCTATACATATGCTTTCAAAATATAATATTGCTTTAGTACCTGGAAGTGCTTTTGGTAGAGATTTTGGTAACTATGTACGTATATCTTATGCAAGTAGTATGGAAAACTTGGAAATTTTATTAGAAGCATTTGAACATTTTATAAAAAATAATTAAAGATAAGTTTTTCTTATAGTTTATATAAATATTTTCTATTTTACTTATCTATTCTTTGGGTGTATTATAGATTAAAATATAAAGGGGGTATTTATATGAATCTGGAGACACATAAGAGGGTAGAAGAGGAACATAGGGGTATACAAGATGCAATAGATGCATATTTAAAAGGAGAATTAAAAGCTCCTGATGTTAAGAAAAAATCAGCTCATTTTGGTATTTATGAACAAAATGATGGTAAGTTTATGTGTAGAATTAGACTTACTGGTGGAGAAATTTCAACTGAAAAGTTTTTGGCAATTGGTGAAATTGTTGAAAAATATGATATAGATTATATACATATAAGCACAAGAGCAAATATACAATTACATGGTGTACCTGCAACAAAAGTATATGATGTAATTAGAGAATGTACAGAAAAAGGTTTGCCATTTAGAGGTGGTGGAGGTAACACCTTTAGATCAGTACTGACAAGTATCGACAGTGGACTTAGTAAAGATACAGTATTTGACATTTTACCCCACGCTAGAAAATTAAACGAAGTTATTTATTTTTATGATAAAGCTTTTTATTTAGGTAGAAAATTTAAAGTAAGTTTTTCATCTAGTCCAAAAGATGGTGGTCGTGCAAAACTACAAGATTTAGGTTTTGTAGCTACTAAAAAAGATGGAAAAAGAGGTTTTGAAGTATATGCTGCTGGTGGAATGGGTAGAGGAAGTGCTACAGCAATAAAACTTATGGATTTTTTACCAGAAGATGAATATATTAGAGCTACAAAAGCTATGATTGACTTTTTTGATACACATGGAAACAGAACAAACAGGTCAAAAGCTAGACTTAGATTCTTGTTACAAGAATTAGGTAAACATGATTTTATATCTACATTTAATAGATATTTTGAAAAAACACCAAAAGAAGATGGAAGAACAACTAAAGTATACTATGGTAGATATATTAACAAATTAAAAGTTGTAAACACTGAAAAACTTGATGGTTATGAAAAATTTGCCAATTATTCTACTCACCCAACTAGATTTGGGAAGAATATTAAATCAGTAGAAGTTCAAGTAAATCATGGAAAAATGAAAGCACAAGAGATAAAAGATTTGGCTACTACACTTATTGACTTAAACATTCCATTTATAAGAGTAAATATAGATCAAAATATATATTTACCATTTGTACATCAAGATAGCATTAGTTACCTTTACAAAAACCTACTTGAAATTCCTTCTGTTAAGAAAGAATTCAAACTTGAAAAAGATATGGTTAGTTGTATTGGTGCACAAGTATGTAAAATGGGAGTTATCAAATCTCCAGTTGTAGCAAGTGCTACAGGAGAAGTGTTAGATGACTTATCTAACAAGTATAATCTTGATCCAAAAATCTATTGGGAACTTGTTCAAGGAATAAAATTCTCTGGATGTCCTAGTTCTTGTAGTGGAAATGCTATTGCTTCTATAGGTTTTCATGGAATGAAGCAAAAAGTTGGTGAAGAATTTGTTGAAGGTGGAAATCTTTATCTAGGTGGATTATCTGGAGCTTCTGAAAACGACTTAGCTATCTTAACAAATATTTTTGTTCCAACAACACATATTCCACAGGTAGTTGGTGGCATAGTAGAAGAGTATATTAATAACAAAGAAAAATCAGATACATTTATGACTTATGTACATAGAAATAGAGATAGATTGTTAGAAGAGCATAAAGAAAAATTTGCATAAATTTTATATAAATTGTA
>CAZHXU010000210.1:0-5189 GCA_964536535.1 uncultured Fusobacteriaceae bacterium | reverse complement strand
AAGTTCCTTCTTCTATTCCAAGTCTTTTTGCCATAGAACCAGCAATAACATTTCTAACTATTACTTCAAGTGGAATAATTTCCAATTTTTCGCAAAGTTGTTCTCTGTCATTAAGTTTTTCAACATAATGAGTTTTAATACCATTTGCTTCTAATTTCTCATACAAAATAGCAGTTATGTTATTATTAAGAATCCCTTTGTTTTCTATAGTACCTTTTTTTGCTCCATTTCCAGCTGTAGCATCATCTTTATAATAGATAATTACTTGATTCTCATTATCTGTTTTATAAATCTGTTTTGCTTTTCCCTCATACAAAAGATCTAATTTTGCCACTTCTTTCCTCCATTTATATCAAATATTTTATTACCAAATCCCATTAGTGAGGGCGTATGATAACGCCCTATATATTATTTAAAGTATTTAACACCATTTTCAAAGATATGTTGGTCTTTTTCACCAATTATATTTTTAAATACATTTTTACCTTTTCTTTCAGAATGACCCATTTTTCCAAATATTCTTCCATCTTTAGATGTTATTCCTTCTATTGCCATAGATGAACCATTTGGATTAAATTCGCCATTCATAGTAGGTATTCCTTCATTGTTTACATATTGAGTAGCTACTTGTCCATTTGCAAATAATTCTTCTAATATCTTTTCATTTGCAACAAACTTTCCTTCTCCATGTGAAACAGCAATTTCATGAATTTTACCTGTTTCTTGGTTTATTAACCATGGTGACATATTTGAAGTAATTCTAGTATGTACTATTTTACTAATATGTCTGTTAATGTTGTTTTTAGCTAAAGTTGGTGAATCTTTTGTAACTTTTCCGATTTCTCCATTTGGTAAAAGCCCCGACTTTACTAAAGCTTGGAATCCATTACAAATTCCTAAGATTAGTCCGTCTCTAGCTAAGAATTTTTCTATACTTTCTTTTATATCTTCATTTAAAAGAATATTAGCTATAAATTTACCTGATCCATCTGGTTCATCTCCTGCAGAGAACCCACCTGGGAACATTAGAATTTGTGAATTGTCTATATGTTTTTTCATTTCAGCAATTGATTCAGCTATTGCATGTGTATTTTGATTTCTAAATACCATATTTGTAGCTGTTGCTCCTGCTTTTATAAAAGCATTCATACTATCATATTCACAGTTTGTTCCAGGGAAAGCTGGTACAAATACATTAGGTTTGATATCAAGCCCTTTTGTTAGTATGTTTACTTTACCTTTATAATCTCTTATTTCAAGATCATTTTCTTTTTTATCTACTGTTCTAGGATAAACTCCTTCATAGTGACCTAACCATGCTTTTGTTGCTTCTTCTATACTTATTACTGTATCTACTACTTTTATTTCTTTTGAAGCAGTAGTTTTTCCTAACAAGATAGCATTAGCAAAAGTTAATTCTTCCGTACTTTCTACAACTATTGTTCCATAATCATAGTCAAACATAGGGATTTCTTTTACTACTTCTACTCCAACTTGGTTCCCCATAGTCATTTTGGCTAAGCTTTCTGCAACTCCTCCATGTTTTATAGTAGATGCTGCAACTACTTTTCCATTTTTAATATTTTCATATATGAAATCATAATTAGTTTTTAACTCTTCTATATTAGGCATAAAATCAGCTGTAGGATTATGTTTTACTAAGTATACAAAGTTCCCAGCTTGTTTAAACTCAGCTGAAATTATATTATCAGCACTTTCTGTATTTACAGCAAAAGAGATTAATGTAGGTGGTACGTTTATATTATTAAATGTTCCACTCATACTATCTTTTCCACCAATAGCAGGCAATCCAAATCCTTTTTGTACAAATAAAGTTCCTAATAAAGCACTAAATGGTTTACCCCATTTAACTATATCTTCACCAAGTCTCTCAAAGTACTCTTGGAATGAGAATCTAATTCCTTGCCATTTTCCACCAACAGCAACTATTTTAGCTATACTTTCGATTACTGCATAAGCTGCTCCGTGGTATGGCGACCATTCTGAAATTTGAGGATTATACCCAAAAGTCATAATACTTGCTGTATTAGTTTCACCACCAAGGTAAGGTATTTTTTGTACTGAAGCTTCTTGTTCAGTAAGTTGGTACTTACCACCATATGGCATAAGTACTGTTGTAGCTCCTATTGTAGCATCAAACATCTCTACTAAACCTTGTTGTGATGCAACATTATCTGATTTTAAGTTATTTATAAATTGTTCTTTTAATCCTTCACCTTTAACTTCTGGTTTAGGGAAGTTTTCACTTATACTTCCTACTTCTACTCTTGTTTCATTTCTTACTCCATTTGTATCTAGGAAATCTCTACATAAGTTTACTATATCTTTTCCATTCCATTTAGCAACTAATCTATTTGAATCAGTTACTACAGCAACTGTTGTAGCTTCAAGATTTTCTTTTTTAGCTAATTCAGCAAATTTTTCTTCATCTTCTTTTGCTATAACACAAGCCATTCTTTCTTGTGATTCAGATATAGCAAGTTCAGTTCCATTAAGTCCAAGGTATTTTACAGGTACTTTATTAAGGTCTATTTCAAGTCCGTCAGCTAATTCACCAATAGCTACCGATACTCCACCAGCTCCAAAATCATTACATTTTTTAATAAGTTTTGTAACTTCTTCATTTCTGAATAATCTTTGGATTTTTCTCTCTTCTGGTGCATTTCCTTTTTGTACTTCTGCACTACATGTAACTAATGAATCTTCTGTATGTTCTTTACTAGATCCAGTTGCTCCACCACAACCATCTCTACCTGTTTTTCCTCCAAGTAATACTATGATATCTCCAGCTTCTGGTTTATCTCTTCTTACCCATTCTTCTTTTACAGCACCAACAACTGCTCCTACTTCCATACGTTTTGCTTTGTATCCATCATGGAATAATTCTTTTACAAATGTAGTAGCTAGTCCAATTTGGTTTCCATATGAACTATATCCATGTGCAGCACCTTGAGATATAATTCTTTGAGGTAATTTACCTTCTAATGTATCTTCTAACTTTTCATTAATATCAGCAGCTCCAGTTACTCTCATTGCTTGATATACATATGATCTTCCTGATAATGGATCTCTAATAGCTCCACCTATACAAGTTGACGCTCCACCAAATGGTTCTATTTCTGTAGGATGATTATGAGTTTCATTTTTAAACATCAATAACCAATCTTCTAAATTACCATCTACATCAACTTTAATTCTAATACTACAGGCATTTATTTCATCACTTACTTCTAAATCATCTAATGTACCATTTTTTCTTTGTTCCTTCATAGATATAGTTGCCATATCCATAAGAGACATAGGTTTTTTCCCACCATGTGCAAATTCTCTTGATTTTACATATTCATCAAAAGTATTTTGTAGTGTTTCATTAAATTTTCCTTGTGGGAAAATTACTTCTTTTATTTCTGTTTCAAAAGTAGTATGTCTACAGTGATCAGACCAATAAGTATCAAGTACTTTTATTTCTGTTTCACTAGGGTCTCTTTTTTCTTCATCTCTAAAGTACTTTTGTACATGAAGAATATCTTTACTTGACATTGCAAGTCCCTCTTTTTGTCTAAACGCTTCTACTTCTACTTCGTTTAGAGCAATAAACCCATTATAATATGGTACTTCTAATGGTTTTTCAACTTCCTCAATAATAAGCGGTGCATTAAGGTCTTTCAATCTTGATTCAATTGGATTAATATAATATTCTTTAATTTTAGCTATATCATCAGTTGATATATCTCCTTCAAGAATTAATAATTTTCCACTTTTAACTGCAGATTTACTATTGTCTGCTACAAGACCCAAACATTGTAGTGCCGAATCTGCTCTTTGATCAAATTGACCTGGCAAGTATTCAACAGCAAAATAATTTAACCCATCTAGATTTACCTCTTCAGTAACTATGTCTGTCACTGGCTCAGCAAAAATACTTAGCTTTGCTTTTTCTAAATCTTCCTTTGTAATATTAAACACGTCGTAGATATTAAGAAGTCTAACTTTAGTAAGATTGTTGATTTGCAAGTTACCCTTAAAGTCATTAAAAAGACTTTTTGCTTCAACACTAAACTCTTCTCTTTTTTCTACATAAACCCTGTAGTTAAACATATTGCCTCCTTAAGTATTAAATTAAAAAAAAGTGCTTAAATACATACTCCGCCTATGCAGAATACATACTTAAACACTTTTCTCAGACTATATCCAACCCTTTTCCAAAAAAACTACTTAAGATGTATCGCCCATAGCTAGTCATTTACGGTGACTTGTAGAAACCCTTGTCCTTATCACAAGTTTATATGAGGATATAACCTTTTTAACTGTAATTGCATACTAATCTCTCCTTTATCCAAAATAAAATAGGTCTAAGCAAAGTGTCACATGAGTGACAACTAACTTAGACCTAACGAAGTTAACGTCACTCATAGCATAGTCCTTTAGGGGACCCGTAGAAACTCTCGACCAAATTACGAGATTATATGAGCAATTCCGTTTAATTTTTTTCTTACTACTGCTTGAGTGACACTAAAACTAGATCTATGCAAGTTTAGGCACTCATAGCATTGCCCTTAGGGGGCCCGTAGAAACTCTCGACCAAATTACGAGATTATATGAGTAATTTTTCTATATTTTCCTTTTCCATCCGCCCAAATTCTATCAATTTTCCTACCTAATGTCAATAGCTTTTTAGAAATAGAACAATATTTTCATTATTCTTTTAGTACAATCCTTCTTTTTAATATTATTAATTTAATACTTTTATTACATTTCATTATTTTTATTCCATTTTTAGTACTAACAAGTGTCCAGTTTTACATCACTCACATAATCAAATTTTTCATCTTCCAAAAAAACTAATAATTTTTGCTTAATTAATGATAAAATTGCAGTTATTTTTAGACCTTTTTCTCCCTCAAAATCTCAAAGTTAAATTTTTCTAGGGGAAAATTTAATTTTTTTATTTGGAACTTAATAAAACATCTAATTTCATTTCAATTTTTTCTTTCTCTACAATTCATTTATTTTCTAACTACTTTCGTATTCCAAAATTATAAACAAAAACGAAATAACAATATATAGAATTCTAAACTAATCAAAAAAGGACTAATTCTTCCAAATCAGTCCTTTAACTTCTACTTTTTCAAAAACATAATTAAATCATCAATTATTTCTTCTACTTC
>CAZHXU010000209.1:1834-5267 GCA_964536535.1 uncultured Fusobacteriaceae bacterium | reverse complement strand
AAATAAGTTTTATTTTTCATCTAATGAACAATATAAAACTCTCCATTTATTATTTTCAAATGCTTCTTTTGAATCAATAATATCTTCTACTGAATCAACAATTAGAATCTCCATATCAATGTCTATATGACTAAATTCACCATTTGGTCCAAATACGACAGTTGAACTCTGTACTTTATAGTCTCCTTCTTTTGGATAGTAACTCTGGTCTATATACATATCTTTTGTAATAACAAAGGGTAAATCTACTTCGTACCTACCAACTATAGTTTCTTTTTGATCTTTTGTTGTTAATGATTGAAAAATTATATGTTTTATACTAGTCATCTTGACCTCCTTTAAAATCCTATTTATTATATCTCAAAAAAATGTATATAGCAAACAAATTATAAAAAAGAGGACAATTGTCCTCAAAATTTTGTAAGAATTTGTTATAATTACATTGTAATAAAGATGAAAATAAAATTAATATATATGGAGGTAAAAATATGAAAACTGGATTATTTTTATTAATTGTTGGAGTATTGGTAGTAGTAGAAGCGTTAGTTAGAGGTCAAGGAAGAATAAGTATGGAAACAACTGTATTTGCCCTGACTATAATCAATTTAGGATATGTACTTTTTCATAACACAAAAGAAAAAGAAAAAAAATCTTTTGTAGAAGAAAACATAGAATTAAAACCTATATTGGATAGGAAGGAAGAAGTAGAAGAAGAGATTGTAACTACTTTTTCAGAAGGAGAAGCAAGAGACTTTGATTTTGTTCACCTAATCCACAAATATAGCAATATAAGAATTGAATCTTTACTTGAAAATACAAAAGACATGTATAAAAAAAGAGAGTTATTAAGAGTATTAGAAAAAAGAAGAGGATTAATTTAGCAACACAGAAAATTTATATAGATTATTTGTCTTAAAGAACACAAAAGGCTAGCGTATGCTAGCCTTTTAAATTAGAATTTGAAAAAATCTAAATCAGATTTTAATTTTTCTAATAAAGAATTAAGTTCAGTTAATTTTTCTTGATTATTAAATAATGATTTTTCTATATCTTTTGAAATATCAGTTGTTGTAATACTTAATGATTCGATACTAGTAGAGCTAGTAGTTATATTTTCAATTGCACCACTAATTTCTTTTGAAGCAATTGTTTGCTCTTCTATAGCTACAGTTACTTCATTTATGCTATTTACATTAATCTTATTATTTCTAATAATCTTATTAATGTTTTCTTTTGATAAATTTGTAAGTTCAATTCCAACATTAACTTTATCTTTAGTATCTTCTGTACTAAGTCTTACAACTTCTACTTCTTCCTGTATTCCCATTATTAATTCAGATATCTTCTGAGTTTCGTTATTTGTTTGTTCAGCAAGTTTACGTATCTCTTCTGCTACAACAGAAAATCCTCTACCAGCTTCTCCAGCTCTAGCAGCTTCTATTGCAGCATTTAGAGCAAGTAAATTAGTCTGCTCAGCAACACTATTAATTGATGTAACAATAACTCCAATGTTATTAGATAATTCTTTAAGTTTATTTACTTTTTCCAAAGAATCATCGGCACTATATGTAATTGCATCCATACTATTAACCATTTTCACCATATCTTGGGAACTTGTATTTGCAACATCTAAGGTTTCATTAAGGGCATCTTGTGTTTTTTTGATATTAATATATATATTGTCATTAGTTGCACTTATTTCTTCTATAGATGCAAGACTCTCTTCAGATGAAGCAGTCTGATTTCTAACGTTATCCAAAACAGTTTCAATAGAATTATTAAGATGAACTAAACCTAAATTTATTCTATCTTGTAATTGGCTAAAATAAACACTCTCTTCTCCACAGACTAAATTATCCATATTTTTGTCAAGTAATTTACTTATATCAGCAATGTTATGAGACATTTTTATAATATCTTTTATAACTTCAGTTAATTTATTAGTAAAAAGATTAAAATCATTTGCTAATAAACCAATTTCATCTTTTCTTTTAATATCTAATTTTGTTTCCAAATTACCATGTGATAATTGATTAAAAGCTTTTGTAATTGCTTCTACTGGTTTAGAGATAGATATTCCTATCATATATAGTACTGTAGAAATAATGATGAAAGAAATAAAAGAAATAACTAAGATATAAATAGTACTTGTTCTTATGATTTCTCTAGTTTTATCAAGTTTTAAACCTATATTAATAGCACCTACTCTTTTTCCTTCTGCATAAATTGGCGTAATAAGGTCATAAACAGTTTCCCCAATTTTATCATAAAAATACTCTTGAGATAGCTGTTCACCGTGTACAGAACCACGAATAACGATTTCATCAGTCAGAATAGTTCCAATTTCCTCTTTGTCACTAGAAGCAATTGCTCTTCCTTCTGTATCTGTAATTAGAGCAAAAGCTATATTTTCATCTTTAACTAAATTATTAATAAGTGTTTGTGGGTCAAACCAATTTGTCATTCTATGCAAATAATCAGCTTCTAAACCAATTTGTAAAAATCCCTTGTCACTTATTCTTTTATATGAAAATTTATAATATTTATTATCTACACTAGCTTTTCTAATGTCTTCAATTAGAACTTTTTCTCCACTAGCTCCAAATTTTCCTACAGGATGATCTTTTTCAAATTTTACTCCAATAAATTCTTCATTATTTGAATAAATTATTTCTGCTTCATTATTGTAATAATTTAAAACTTTGATATTAAGTGAATCAGAAATAGTTTTTAGGTAGTCAGTGCTAAGCTCATCTTCATTTCTAAGAACCAAATCAGACACTTCTGACAGTTTCCCATCTATACTTCTTGTAAGAGATAGAATACTCAGTTTGTTTGACTCCAAATGTCTCGAGATTTCAGTAGCAATCTGTAAAGCACTTGTACTTAGTTGATTTTGAGCACTTCTTTTTAGGAAAAAAGCTGATGAAAAAGTAATTGCAATAGTTGCAATTAATAGAAAAGAAAGTGGGAATAGAATTAACTTCTTTTTTAGTGATATAAAATTTCTTTTTTTCATGGTAGTTCTCCTTATGTAATAATATTAATATAATGGTATACTTAAACAATTATAACATAAAGGCTATTATTACACTAGAGAAATTTTGCACAATATTGGAATAAAAATTAAAATAATATGTTTTATTTTGACCGTTTTGCTATTTTAAAGATAGTTTGTATTTGTTAAAATAAAATACATAAATTTCATTTATTTATAAATATAGTTTTTAAGAAAAATTTAATGAATTTTTATGTTAAATATAATAATATTTGTTTATAAATATCTAGATTTTTTTTGTCATTATATAAACTTTTTTATTTTCAATATAGTCAATTTGTTCATATCCTAATTTTTCATAAAATGAAAAAGCAGTAATGCTAGAAGGTACAGTTAGTTTTTTTATTCCTTTTTCACGAGCCAAATCTTCTACTC
>CAZHXU010000209.1:0-1734 GCA_964536535.1 uncultured Fusobacteriaceae bacterium | reverse complement strand
TATTGCTTATAATAAAGAGAAAGTATTTTTTTATTATTTAATAAAGGCAATATTCTTTCTTTACTAAAGGCATATTGAAAACCACATTTTTCATTAACTCTTTTTGATTTTTCATTAAAATCAAAGTGTCCACACCATATTAAATCTAATTTGAGCTCATTAAAGAGGTAATCAACAACATATTTGACACCCTCAGGTACAAGACCTTGACCCCAATATTGTGGATGTAGCACAAAACCAATCTCTTTTTGTTTTAAATCTTTTAATTTTTCATCGGGACAAGTTTCATGAATACCAATACTGCCAACTACTTTTTTATCTTTTTTGTGATACATGGCATAAACGTTTTTATTCTCTAAAAACATTTTTACTATATCTTCACTTTCTTCTATATTTTTGTGTGCTGGCCAACCAGCAGGAGGACCTACACGTTCATCTTTAGCATATTCATATAGATCATTGACATCATCCATAGTAAATGGACGAAGAATTAATCTTTCACTTTCCAATATTTCCATTTTTACCTCCAATTTTTAATATATATTTTTCATTTAGACTAAAAATTTGATATATTAAAAAGTATTATACTTTATTCTTAGGCATATTACAAATATAAATTATATTTTGTTTGATTTTTTCTTCAATATCCTTTAAAATGACTATGTTGTAATTTTTTAATATGACAATTATAAAATCGAGGTTGGAAACTTGAAAAAATTAATTTGTAGCAGTAAATTAAGTGAAAAAATTGAATACAATGAAAATAATGATGGAGAAGTAAGTTATATATTACTTCTAATTTATGTCACACTTTTATTTGTTGCAGGAGTAATGAATATAATTTATAAAAATTATTACGTGGCACTAATAGAATCATTATTAATGTTATTAGCGGTATTAAGTATTATTTTGTTGAAAAAAGAAAAAAAAATAGAAGTTGTAAAATATCTCACATCTGGCATACTTTTTATACTAATATTAGTTTTGTTAATAGGAGGAAAAGGAACAACAGTGATGTTTATTCCCCTTTATCCTGTAGCTCTATTAATGTTATTAGGAAGAAAAAAAGGTTTAGTTTTATCCATAATTTATTCTGTAATTTTGTTTATATTAGGATTTTATTATATGAAAATTAGTGGTTTAGAACTTAGCCCAGAAGGAATATTTAATCTAGTAATAGTACTTCTTTGTGCTATTGGAGGAACTTATTATATAGAATTAACAAAAGAAAAAGTAATAGAAAAATTGAGGATAGCTTCATATAAAGATCAATTAACTAATTTGTGGAATAGGAAAAAATTTGATGAAGAAATAAAAGAATATTTTAGAGATTATAAAGATAATCAAAAAACTTTTTCTTTAGTTCTTTTGGATATAGATAACTTTAAAAATATCAATGATTCATATGGACATAGGTGTGGAGATGATGTTTTGGTGGAAGTTGCTAAAATACTTGAAAGAGAAAGCAGAGAAGATACGATTATATCTAGGTGGGGTGGTGAAGAATTTGCATTTATTTTGCCCCATAAAAACAAAGAAAATATTAGAGATTATGCTTATAATTTGAGGGAAAAGATAGAAAAAGAAAAGTTTGATATTATTGGAAATCTAACAGTAAGTATAGGTTATGGTGCTATTGACTGTGGAGATTTTGAAAATACTTGTGAGTTTTTTAAAGCAGTAGATAAAGCTCTGTACAAAGCTAAATCAAATGGGAAGAATCAGAGTAGAAGT
>CAZHXU010000208.1:0-5270 GCA_964536535.1 uncultured Fusobacteriaceae bacterium | reverse complement strand
AATTAGTCCTCACTTTTAAATTAATTATAAATTATTTTCTAAAAAGTCTTTTATTGCAGAATCAGTAAATACTGTTGTATGATTTCCACCAAATCCAACTTCAAAGTATAATGTTTCATCTGCTAATTTAAGATTTTTTGCATTTTCTGCATCATCAACTATATTTTTTATTTTAATATTTTTTACTTGCTCTAATATAGCTTCTTTTCCATCTATATCACTTGCAACATCTCTTATAGCTGATTTTATTCTATCAAAGCTATAAGTAGGTACAAACTTTATAGCGTCTGCTGATGGGAATGAATCCCAATCAAAGTCTACATTAATTGTAACTCCTAATATTTTTTCAATATCT
The DNA here is from genome assembly GCA_964536535.1 of uncultured Fusobacteriaceae bacterium. Taxonomy (GTDB): domain Bacteria; phylum Fusobacteriota; class Fusobacteriia; order Fusobacteriales; family Fusobacteriaceae; genus CAZFBB01. Next base: position 4,915 of record CAZHXU010000208.1, on the reverse strand, counting down.
TCATTAAAACTTACTAAATATTCTTCTTCAATAGATCTAATCCATTTTTTTTCTTGTAATCCCATAATCTCCTCCAATGTAATTTTGTATTTTCATCTGTAAAAGTATGTTATCACAAAAAATTCTAATTTTATTATTCAAATTTTTAATAATAATAATATAAAACTTATATTCTGTAGATATTTGAAAATAATATTCATATTTTATCTATTTTGTTTGATTTTTTATAGACAAAATAAAGATTTAGTTTTATTCAAATGCATAATTTATCTTTTTTTATCTAATATTTTTTTTGCTCTTAATCTATTTTCAAGACCAATATTAGCTTCTACACTTCTTTTCTTCTCATCCTTTTTCATATATGTTTCTCCATGAACAAGATCTAATATATGAAGAGAATCAAGTCCACCTAACTCCATAGAACCTCTACAAGAGCCACAATATGAAATAATATTATCTTTTGTAGCATCTGCAGCTCTTCTATCAACTATGTCTTTATAAAGACCTGCATTAATACAACCGAGCATTCCACCAACACCACAACACCTAGTGTTTTCTCTATTATTAGCCATTTCTTCATATTCATATCCAAGTTGATTCATTATCCACCTGATGCTTTCATGGTGGCTTTTTACATTACGTGTAGGACAAGCATCGTGTATATTAAATACTACGTCTGATTTTTCTCCTATGCCTTTTTGCTTAGCTGGTATACCTATTTTATCCTTCATCAAATCCCAATAAGATACTACATCTTGTTTTGCATATTTATCATATGTAAGGTAGCAAGATGGGCATAAAGTTACAATTACGTCTGCACCTGTAGAATCTATCTCTTTTTGAACCATAGCAAAACGTTTTTCAAACTTTTCTTCTTCTCCTATTATTAATGTTGGTTTTGCACAACATTGAAGAACAGCTCCTACTTCTTCATTTAAAACTTCATTCAAATGTTCCAATGTTTTTTCTACTAATTCTGGACTATATGCTGGCACAGTACAGCCTGGCACTAACAAATATTTTGTTTTAGGACTTTTGGCTTTTAGAGTAGAAGAGTATTCTTTACTACATTCTAGTTCTTGACCTTCATCTAATGATTTATGTCCTTCTAATGGTGAATCACCATTATTAGCTTTTACATATTCTTTTCTCATTTCCATAAAGTTTTCTCTAATTGGGAAATCTTTTGGACATTTTATAGTACATTGACTACATTCGTTACATGAATAAGCAATTTCTTTATCCATATTTTCATAACCTTTTTCAAGATATTCTTTGAACAAAGTTTTTGGACAATCAGTATATTTAGGCATCATCATACATTCTTTCATACAAAGTTTACACTCACATTGGAAGCATCTATTTGCTTCTTTCATAGCTTCTACTCTTGTATACCCTTTATCAACTTCCTCAAATGTATTTAGTCGTTTATGAATATTTATTTCTTCACTTACAACTCTTTCTAATTTTTCTATAGTATCCCAATCTATATCTCTTTTTAATTTTGTTTCATATGTCCATTCATGATCAAAATCTCTATCTTTTTTCAAATCTATATTATTAAGGTATCTATCAACTGATATTGCAGCTTTTTTTCCTGTTGCCATAGCTTGAATCACTACAAAAGAATCTCCACAAGCATCTCCTGCAACAAAGTATTTAGGATTTTCTTTTGCTTGTAAAGTTTCTCTATCACAATCAAAAGTTCCATTATTTCTTACAACTAATTTTTTATCCAAATCAAAACTATTATCAACATTTTGTCCAATAGCAAATATAATCGTATCTGCTTCTACCTTTTCTACTATAGTCCTATCATATACAGGTTTAAACATACCTTTTTCATCAAAAAGACTAGTACACTTTACAAATTCTATACTTTCAATCTTATTATTATCTATATACAACTTATCTATACCACGAGCTAAATTTATTAAAACACCTTCTTCTATAGCACCACTTATTTCTTCTATAGAAGAAGCCATCTGAGCCAAACTTGATTCAAGAGTAAATACTTCTACTTTTTCCACTCCATCTAATCTAATTGCAGACCTTGCACTGTCCATTGCAACATCTCCACCACCAATTACCACAACTCTTTTTCCTATACCTTCAAATTTTCTCTTTTCAGAAACTTCTTTTAAGAAAGTAACTGCATCTATTATTCCACTAGCTTCAATTCCTTCTAAACTATTATCTTTCTTACCTAATTGTTTCCCTACAGCAATTATTACTGCATCAAATTCTTCTTCTAATTTCGAAAGACTTATATCTTTTCCTACTTCACAATCAAGTACAAATTCTACACCTAATTTTTTTAAATATGAATACTCTTTATCAATAATTTCTCTTGGTAATCTATATTCAGGGATACCGTATCTCATCATTCCACCAAGTTCTTTATGTTTATCGTATACAACTACTTTGTATCCAAGTTTTACAAGTTCTAAAGCACTTTGCCCTCCAGCTGGTCCAGCTCCAATAATAGCTACTTTTTTTCCATTAAATGGAAGTTTTTCCATATCCCAATTTTCTTCATTATCAAAGTTGTCTGCAGCATATCTTTTTACTTTAGCAATAGCAAGAGAGTCTTGATTTTCTCCTCTTTTACATTTATTTTCACATGGATGAGCACAAATCCTTCCCAAAGTTCCTGGTAAAAAAAGTTTTTCTCTTATTACTTTTATAGCTTCTTCACCTTTTTCTTCCCTTACATACTTCATGTATCCTTTTACATCTGTATGCATTGGGCAAGTAGCCACACAAGCAGGAGTCGCATCTCCCATACAGTTATCAACTATGTTTTTCATATTATCTAGTATATCTTTTTTTAACATACTAAACACCTTCTCTTACAGATTTTTTCCCTATAAAATCTTTTGGATCTATAGCAAATATAAAAACTCCAAGTATTATTATTAGCCCACACATAGCTAAATATGGAGTTATTTCTGTTCCAAGTAAAATTGCACTAAAAACTATCGCCCAAAATGCTGCCGTACTATTTAGAGCTGTTCCCATTGCTGCACCAACATAATCTACTGCTTTATACCACGACAAGTATGTTGTTGCACCAAGTATTGCTATCCCTGCAAAATAAAGTATTTCAGTATTTTGTGCAACTTTCATTACAAGTGGATATCCACCAATTAATGGTACAATTACAAAACCATAAGCAATAAATGAAGTTAAATATCTTATAGTCAAAAATTGTTGTGGAGAAGCTAACAAATCTTCTTCACCTTTTATTTTTTTCATAGCATAACCAAGTATTACTCCTTCAGATGCCCATCCAAGTACTGCCAATAATGTAAATCCTATACCTTTATAAAAATCAGGATACATAGACAAATCAACTTTTGAATAACCTAAAGCTGCTGAACCTAATAAACTTAGTGCTATTCCAATAATAGCTCTTATCGATAATTTTTCCTTAAGAATAAAATAAGATAATACAGCTCCTACTCCTGGATATATAACTGATATACTTGATGCATAAGCTGGTGCTGCATATTTTATACCTATTACATAACCACTCATACCAATAGGTGCTCCTACTAAAGCTGCAACTATTGTTGCTTTTCCTTTTTTACTTTTTAATAACTTAAATACTCCTGCTAACTCTTTTCTCATAAACATAACAAGAGCTAACCACACAAAACAAAATCCATCATGTAAAAATGCTGAAACTAGCGTGCTAGATTTTTCACCAACAAACAGAGAACTACTTCCTACCATTCCCATAAGCACAGTATCTAATCCCCACGCTAATCCAACCAACATTCCAAACAACAATCCTTTTTTCACATTACTATTCATAATCACACCTCACGAATTTTTTTCACACGAGGAACATTATATTTTTTTTCACATTTTCTGTCAACAAAATTTTACGTTACGTCAAATTTTATTAAAAATATTCTATAACCTCAGTTCTGACAAGACATTTTTAATAGGTATATATTTATGAATTTTTAGATACCGAATCTACTTTTAACATAGTATTATTATTTGTTAATTTAATTTGAGTAAATAAAAAAAGATGGTTATTCTCCATCTTTTAATTTTATTCTAAATTCACTTATCATCAAAAATTCTTGTTTTGCTTTACAAAGAATATTTGATTTGGGATACATATAAAGTGGACCTTCTACTTCTAGTAAATTCTCCCTAATATATGCCGTTATTTTTTCAAGAGTAGTATTTCTCTCTCTAATACTATTTCTAGCATACATAACTAAATATTTACCTTTTGTAACTCTAATATCTTTTTTACCAGTTTTACTATATATATAATTAAATTTATCCCAATTTTGATTAAAAAATTCTTCTTGATTCATTACAAACACAAGGTCTTTAACTATATCATAACTATAACCACCACTATTTTTTGTATAGTCCCAAACCGCTTCAATTTCTTTATCCAAGTCAACTGCTACTTCTTCTTCTATTTTTTTATAACTTTTACTTTTACATTCTTTTATCTCAAATTCAAAGTTTAAGTCTCCAAGTTTTTCAATTATTTCTAATTCTTCTTCTATTCTTTTATTCTGAGCTTTCAGCTCTTCAATTTTTTTTTCATTTTCTTCTTTAATTTTAGCCATTATACTAAACTTTTTATTACAACATTCTCCTCCAAAAAGACCTTCTATTTCTTTGAGAGAACACCCTTTATCCTTAAGTTCATTTATATACATTAATTTTTTTATGTTATCTTTCGAATAAAACCTCTTGCCTTTTCCCTCTTTTGGTTTTATCAATCCGATTTCTTCATAATACCTAAGAGTTCTAGTGCTTACGTTTAAATAATCAGCTGCTTCTCCTATGCTTATAAGACCATTTTTCATAATTTACTCCTCAAACTTGATGTTATATATTATAGCATACTTACTTATTGGGGTAAAGATTTCTAATT
>CAZHXU010000207.1:0-5301 GCA_964536535.1 uncultured Fusobacteriaceae bacterium | reverse complement strand
AATTTACAAAAACGGTTTCGAAAAACTATTGACTTTTTATATTTTTTTTAATATACTCAAGTTAAGATAGTTTTGCAAACGATTGCATAAATAAGGAGGTCATTATGAAGATATGGTGGAAAGAAGTTGTTGCTTATCAAGTTTACTTAAAGAGTTTTATGGATAGCAATGGAGATGGAATTGGTGATATTAACGGATTAATATCAAAATTAGATTATTTAAAGGATTTAGGAATAGGTCTTATTTGGTTGTCTCCTATGTACAAATCACCAAATGATGACAATGGATATGATATTAGTGATTACAAAGCAATATTAGATGAATATGGTACTATGGAAGATTTTGATAGATTATTAAAAGAGTGCCACGATAGAGATATAAAATTAATTGTTGATTTGGTTATTAACCATACAAGTGATGAACACGAGTGGTTTATCGAAGCAAAATCATCAAAAGACAACCCAAAACGTGATTATTATATTTGGCGTAAAGGAAAAGATGGAAAAGAGCCTAATAACTGGGAGAGTATCTTTAAAGGTTCTGCTTGGGAACTAACTGAAGAAACTGATGAATACTATATGCACCTTTTCTCAAAAAAACAACCTGACTTAAACTGGGAAAATGAAGAAGTTAGAAAAGAACTTTATTCAATGGTTAACTGGTGGTTGGACAAGGGAATAGACGGGTTTAGAGTAGACGCTATTAGTCATATTAAAAAAGAAGTTGGACTAAAGGATATGCCTAATCCTAAAAAGGAAAAATATGTTTCTTCTTTTGACAAACACATGAATGTAAGTGGTATCCACACTTACCTTGATGAACTAAAAAAAGAAACATTTGATAAATACGACATAGTAACTGTTGGTGAAGCAAATGGAGTTAAACCAGAAAATATAGAAGATTTGAAAAAATGGATTAGTTATGACGAGGGTAAATTCAATATGGTATTCTCATTTGACCACCTAAAACTATGGGATAGAGAAGCAGAAGATACTTTTGATTTGATTAGTTATAAAAAAGCCCTTACAAAATGGCAAAATACCCTTGATGGTATTGGGTGGAATGCTCTTTATATAGAAAACCATGATTTACCAAGAGTTATTTCTCTATGGGGAGATGAAAATCAAAGGTTAGAAAGTGCTAAAGCATTTGGAATGTCATACTTTATGCAACAAGGTACTCCATTTATCTACCAAGGGCAAGAGATAGGAATGACAAATCCATACTATGATCATATAAGTGATTATGATGATTGTGGAACACAAAATGAGTATAGAGACTTGTTAGCAAAGGGATATAGCGAAGTAGAAGTAATGGAGCAAATCAAACTTAATTCGAGAGTTAATGGTAGAAGTCCTATGCAATGGTCTGGAGATAAGAATGCTGGATTCTCTAGTGGAACTCCATGGGCAAAAATCAATAAAAACTATGACCATGTAAATGTTGAAAGTGAATCAAAAGAAAAAAACTCTGTTTTAAACTTTTATAAAGAGATGATAAGAGTTAGAAGTGAACACGAAGGCTTAATCTATGGTACATATAAATTATTAATGCCAAAACATAAAGAGATTTATGCTTATGAAAGAGTATATAATAATGAAAAATACTTAGTGCTTATTAATTTATCTAAGGAAGAAACTACATTTAACCTTCCATATTCTTTAAAGGGTAAAGAGTTATTATTATCAAACTTTGAATGTGAAGAATTAGTAGGTAAAAAAGCAACATTTAGAGCTTATGAAGCTAGATTATACAAAATATAGGAGGTTTTTATGTTTAAGAACCAAGTCGTATACCAAATCTATCCTATGAGTTTTAGAGATAGCAATAATGATGGTATGGGTGATATTAGAGGAATAATAGAAAAACTAGATTATTTAAGTGATTTGGGTGTTGATATGTTGTGGATTACACCTTGTTACAAATCACCAAAAAATGATAATGGTTATGATATAGCTGATTATTATAGTATAGACCCTGAGTTTGGGACTATGGAAGATTTTGATCAACTAATAAAGTCTGCGAAAGATAGAGAAATTGGAATCATTATGGATATTGTGGCAAACCACACTTCTACTCATCACCAGTGGTTCCAAAACGCCCTAAATGGAGATAAGTATTACCAAGATTTTTATGTATTTAGAAACAAAGAGTATGTAGAAAAACATCCATTAACATCTATTTTTGGTGGAGATGCTTGGGAATATGTTAAAGAACTTGATTTGTATTATCTTCATAACTTTGATGTGACCCAAGCTGACCTTGACTGGGACAATAATAATGTTAGGGTAGAAGTCTATAAAATCCTTAATTTCTGGCTAGAAAAAGGAGTTAAAGGATTTAGATTTGATGTTATCGATATGATTAGCAAAGATTTTGACAAAAACCAAATGTCTAATGGTGACAAACTCCATGAATACATCAAAGAGATGACAAAAGAAACATATGGTAACTTTGAAACATTAACTGTTGGAGAAACATGGTCTGCTGATACAGAACATGCAAAGTTATATAGTAATCCAGATGGTTCTGAATTTTCTATGGTTTTTACCTTTGAACATATTATGTATACTATGAACAAATGGGAAACTAGAATAGACAAGGAAAAATTAAAGGAAATTTTTGAAAAGTATCAAAAAGAATTACATGGAAAAGGTTGGAATAGTTTATTCTTTAATAACCATGATTTACCAAGGGTTATTTCTAGATACGGAGATGAAAGATATAGAGAAATAAGTGGTAAACAATGGGCTATACTTTTACATATGATGCAAGGAACTCCATTTATCTATCAAGGTGAAGAGATAGGGATGACAAATAGATTGTGGAAAAAAGAGGAAATTCGTGATGTAGAAGCAATAAACTATTATAGAGAAGCTTCTAAAACTCTTTCTGAAGAAGAAGTTTTGGAAAACATAAATCATATAAGTAGAGATAATGCAAGAACTCCAATGCAGTGGGATAACAGTGATTATGCAGGGTTTTCATCTGTTAAACCGTGGATAGTAGTAAATGAAAACTACAAAGAAGTTAATGTAAAAGATGCTCTAGATAATAAATCATCAATTTATTATACTTATAAGGAATTAATTAAACTAAGAAAAGAAATGGATATTATTAGAGAGGGGGATTTTTCTCTAATAGATATGGGCAAAGATATTTTTGCCTACAAAAGAACTTTGGGTTCAGAGGAGTTAACTGTAGTTTCTAATTTATTATGTGAAGATAGGAATATAGATTTGAGGGTAGAAGGTGAAGTTCTTATCTCAAACTATAGTAATAATAGCGATACTTACAAAGCTTATGAAACAAGAGTTTATTACAAAAAGTAGTTAAAATTAGCAAATTTTATCATTGTGAGAGATGTGTGTGTGAATATTAATATAGATGAAGGTAGACGGATGTCTACCTTCTTTTGTTTTTAGGGGGGATTGAAAAAGAAAAAGAAAATTATATTAAGTTAGGAAGTGAGTGGGTAGAAGAAGGAAAAGAAACTTCACAAATATTTGTACTTTATTTGGGCAACAGAACCTATTGCCCCTACAATAAGGAATATATATTAATTTATAATTGGTCTAGAAAAATTAAAAATTATGGCTAAAATAATTACTTTTATCTTTAATATTGATATCTTAAATATAAGTTTCTTTTTAACTTTTCTTTTTGTTATATTTTATATAAATTATCAGTTTTAAAATAATTTTTAATAACATCTCATTTTTTTATTAAAAAATTTTAAGTTGTTATTATACATCTTTGTAAATATAATATAGTTAACATAATTTTATTAAAGGGGATGACTTATGAAAAAACTACTTATACTAACTTTTTTATTAATATTTATTGCTTGTAGTAAAGAAAATACTGGGATATCAAATAACTTACCCATTCCAAAGAATCAAATCAATATCAAAGAGAATGGGTTTAAAAGTGTTTATAGCAAAATCGAAAAAACTATTGATACTTTTGAATATGAAACTGCTCAAGGTATATTTAAGGGTACCGATGAAAAAACTTTTTATCCTTCAGGAAATTTGAATAGTAATAAAATTACAGAATACAACATAACTATTGATGACTCGAAACCTTCTTTAATTATTGAAGAATCATTTCTAGATAAGGATATTACAAAAGACCCATACTCTCTAATTAGCTATAGTAATTTTTTAACATATACCAATTATAATCATGTAGAAATTGAGAATATAAAATATAATGACCAAGGACTTTTATTTGAGAGGGAAATAATTTACCTAAATCAAATTTCAACTGTTACATATGAATATGATTTTGATGAAATGAACAGACCAATAAAGTTATATAATTATGGCTATTTTTATACTACTAATCCTGAAACAGGAGAAGAGATAGTTGAAAAATATTTATCAAGTTATGCTGATATTTTATATAATACTAAAGGAAAAATCAGCCAAATTTCAAATTACTACTCTCCATATAAAGGTGAGGCTTTTGGAAAAAGTAGTGAAACTTTTGCTATATATCATTTAAACGATAGACTAAAAGAAACTATTGTAGTTAATTCTAAAGATTCTTCAAAAAAGATTACTAAGTATAATCAGTTTGGTGATATAGAAAGAATCGAAAAATATGCCAGCAATGGTGATGTTGAATATACAAGTGACTACACTTATTTTGATACATATTTAAAAGTTAAAGAAATAGAGGGCGAACAAAAAAGACTTGGTGAAATTAAATTCATAATAGAAAACAATAAAATCATAGCAAAAACTACAACTTCTACTAATTATATTAAATCAGGGAGTGAGTGGGTAGAAGAAGGAAAAGAAACTTACCAAACAACTGTTATTCCTAGATAGTTTTGATTTGAAACTTATAAAAACTATATACTTTATAATAAATTAAGATTGGGTAACCAATCTTTTTTATTACAATTTTTATTTTTTTTGAATATTCTTTAATCATGCCAAATATTATTATACCTTATGCTCTTTTATCCTATTTGGGCAACAGAACCTATTGCCCCTACAGTAATGAATACATATTAATTTATAATTGGTGAATATTGGTGTAGATTAGAGATTAATATGTGTCTTTCATAAAAATCAAAAGAATCTATTTCACAAAAAGCAGGGAGTTTTAATAAGCAAATCTGTCCATATTTAACATAACTTTAGTAGAACTATACATAGCTTATCAAAACAAACTACGAAGTATAATTTCAAATGTACATTTATAAGAAATTTAGATTAAGTTAACGAAATGAGCGTTAAGAATTTCAACTGTTTGAGCTCCTAAGAGCGAGTTTTGAAATTTAGTGAA
>CAZHXU010000206.1:0-5321 GCA_964536535.1 uncultured Fusobacteriaceae bacterium | reverse complement strand
GCTAAAAATTAAGCTTATAAATAATTGAATAAAAGCTGACTTACGTCAGCTACAGTCTATAGACTAATAAATATTCTTTAATCAAATTACATATAATATGATTAACCCTTTACAGCTCCTGCTGTCATACCTTGAATAAAGTATTTTTGCAGTGCAAAGAATATAATTACTATAGGTAAACTTGCAACAACTGCTGCCATCATTGTCAGATCAAATCTATTTTGAATCTGACCTATAAAGAGCCTAATACCTATTGGTATAGTCTGTACTTTTTGTGTTGTTGTAAGTACTCCTGCTATCATCAGTTCATCCCAAGCTGTTAAGAATATAAATATCCCTGTTGCTAATATACCTGGTACTGCAAGGGGAAGAACTATATATCTAAAAGCTTGAAACCTAGAACATCCATCTATTCTTGCTGCTTCTTCTAATTCTACTGGAATATTTGCAAAAAATCCACGTATTACCCAAATACTCATTGGTGTAAACATAGCTACATAAGGTATAATAAGCCCTTTGTAGGTATCTACAAACTTAAACCCGTATACTTGTTGTATATTTATAAATATAAGATACATAGGTATAAGTATAAGAGTTGGTGGAATTAGTTGCGTTCCTAGCATAGTTAAACCAAAAATATTTGAACCAGGAAATTTAAATCTTGCTAGAGCATAACCTGCAAATGTAGACAAGATAAGGGCAATTCCAGTTGATATACTAATAACTATTACACTATTTTTAAAATAATTAAAAAAGTTTATATTTTGTTGCATCTGTACAAAGTTTCTTACAAAATGTTTTGAGTGTTGAAGTTCATTTCCTGTTGATATACTTCTACTTGTTGCTCCCGAAAGTATCACCATATAGACTACGGGAAATACTACTAAAGCAACAAAAAACCAAAATACACTTAATACTAAAAATCGTTTTAATTTCTTTTTATTATTATAATTCATCCTAAACCCCTTATTCAGCTGTAATAGAATCTTTAAAAACTTTTAGCCATAAAAATACTAATGATAATACCATTAACATAAGCATAATAGATGCTGCTCCACCAGTTCCGTATTGGAATAGTTGGAAAGAGTTTCTATATAGATTAGTCATTAATAAATCTGCCCAATCACCAGGGTATCCTGTACCTAGCCCAAACATCATACTAGCTATATTAAATGAATAAATATGTTGTATCATTCCGTATAATACCATCATTGCTGTTACTGGTTTTAGTTGGGGCAAAGTAATATATCTAAATTTTTGCCAAGCACTAGCTCCGTCTATCTCTGCTGCTTCATAATAATCTTTTGGAATACCTTGAAGGGCAGCAAGATACATAATCATAGTCATAGGGAAAAACCTCCATATGGATACTATAATTATCGTAACCATAGCCATACGACCTGATTTCCAATAGATTGCTTGTGGAAGTATATCTAATGCTTCTACTAATATTCTATTTATAATCCCGTCATAATTAAACATAAACCCTGCTAAGATTCCTACTATATAAGTTGGGATGACCCATGGGATGAGTAGAAGGGTTCTTGCAATTCCCCTACCTCTAAATTCCATATTCAAAACCATAGCAAGAAGAAGACCTAATATTATAGTTCCACTAATTAAAACTACTGTAAAAATTGCACTATTTCTAATAGCTTGTAATAGCCCTACCCTCACCATACTATTGCTATTAAACAAAAGATCTACGTAGTTTTTCAAACCTACAAAAGGTGCATTTAAGAATTTTCTAAATGTAAATTGATTTATATTTAATAAACTTATATACATACCTTGCATACTTGGAATTAATTGAACTACAATAAGTGATATTATTGAGGGAAGCATTAATAAATAGGCAAAACTATGCTTCTTAATTGCTTTAACCATTTTTCCTCCATTCTTTTAGTCAGATACATTTTCAACTTTTTATATAAAGAGCCAAAACCAAAAGGCTTTGGCTTATATAATTTATTGTGCTTGTTCTATAATCATTTGCATTTCTTTTTCTGCATTTTCAAGTACACTTAATAATCTCTCATCTGTGTACGCTCCGTCTACTTCTCCCACTACATCCCATGCTTGTCCTATGTTTTTAAGTAATACTGTTTCTATTGGTCCCCATGCTGGTACTACTGGGAAAGCTCTTCCATACTCCATATAATCAGATAATTTACTTCTATATGGATTTGCTACAATATAATCACTTTCTGCTGCTTCCTTTAAAGGAGGGAATAAAGATGTTTTTATTGCATAAGCTATTTGTGCATCTTTATCTAATGTAAGGAATTTTAAAAGTTCTGCTGCTTCATCTTTATTTTCTGAAAACTCAAATATTGCTAAATTTGAACTTCCTGAGAAAGTATATGTTCCATTAGGTCCTCTAAGTGGAGGAGCTATTCCTACTTTTGTTAAATAGTTTACTTCTTCTTCATCTGATCCATCATTATGTACACCATTTATTGCATCTTCTATAGATTTTACAAACCAAGGTCCAGCTTGTACTACTGCAACATCTCCATTTGCAAATAATGATTCTACATCACTAGAATTTTTTTCTAAATAATATTTTGGTACTAAACCTTCTTTAGCAAATGAAGCATAATACTTTACACCTTCAAAAGCTTGTGTATCTGCTACCATTGGAGTATTTCCATCTTCACTCAAGTATGCTCCACCATTACTCCAGATAAATGTAGCCATATTTTGTATAACATTCCAGTCATTTTTACCAGGATGTCCAAATGCTGCTACTTTTTTACCATCTATTTCTGTATTATTTACTCTTCTCATTGCTTCTTTAAAGTTATCCCAATTTGCAAAAGCTACTTCAGGGTCTACTCCTGCTTTTGCAAAAACATCTTTTCTATAATAAAATGGTCTTATATCTGCTACCCAAGGTAAACTAATAACGTCTTCTTGCCCATGAAGTTTTGCATATGTCCAAGGTATAGGTAAAAATTTGTCTTCTTCATCTCCATCTAAATATTCATTTAATAGAGCAAGAGCATCCATAGAAGCAAATGTAGGTATCCATGTACTTCCAAGCTGAACCAAATCAGGACCTACTCCACTTGTTGCTGCTGTTGTAAGTTTACTCCATGCAATTCCCCAATCTAAAACAGTAACTTCTACCCTATAGCCTGTCTCCTGTTCAAATGGGATTAATATCTCTTCCATATCACTTTGCGCTTCACCACTATTTGGCATTATCCACAATTTTAATACTACTTCTTCATTCCCCTTATTTTTATCTTTTTTAAAGAAGTCAAACAACCCACCATAAGCACTTGTCCCCATAACAAACATAGAAATTAAAGCCACCCAAACAACTAATTTTCTCATTTTTACCCTCCTTTTATTTAATTAATTCATCTTTTTTATCTAATACTAAATAATATGCTCCGTAAACAGGTGGCAAGTCTGGTTTAATGAACTTAGGGTTTTTGACAACTTCTTTTACCCTTTTTTTCATTGCTTCTACCAAATAAGGACTTTCACCATTGTAAATACTGCCTACTAATACAATTGGTACTTCTACTTCATCTTTTATTCCTAGTTTATTTATTACAGCAATAGTATAATTTGCTAGTTCATTTCCCATATTACATAAGATTTCTTTTGCTATTTCATCACCTTGATTTGCCAAGTGAAAAACTAATGGTGGAATTAATTTTGATGTTTTTTCATCTATCATATAATTATTTTCCCTTATTAATTCACTTAATTTATCAAGTGTTGATACTTCAAACAACTTTGGTATCTCATCTTCCAAAAGGCTTTTTTTACAAGTTCCTTCATTACTTCTAAATGCATAATGCATAGCTTGGCTACTTATATCACTACCACCGCCATAATTTCCTAGTTCATATGACTGATTTCTTAGTTGTATCTCTTCTCCACTTCTACTTCTACCCGAAAAACCAGCTCCCGTTCCACATATGGCTACTACACCAATATTTTCTTTGCTAACTGATCGTAGACCTATGAAACTATCGTGATGAATAGAATAAGGAATATTATCTGCAATTTTACCAACGAATTTTTGAATGTTTTTAATATCATAATCATCATCTGCCCCCGCTAATCCAAAGGAATAATATACTAAATCTTCTTTTTTTAGATTAGCTTTAGAAAGAGCTTTTGAAAGTGCTATTTCAAGAGATTCTCTAGCTCTTTCTTGACCTACAGTTTGATAATTTGCAGGTCCACTTTGGCCCAACCCTAAGATATTACCCTCTAAATCTCCAATTATACAATGTGTTTTTGTTCCTCCCCCATCAAAAGCTGCTATATACATAAGTTCCTCCCTAACTAATTTAATTAACTTAAATTATTTTCATTAGGAGTGTAATATATTTTTTTTCATAAATCAATCTTTAATTAGTTGATTTTATTAATAATAAATAATTAAAATTCTAAAACTACTGTAATATCTAGTTTTTTATATTGTAAAAAAACTAGAAAAAATTCTATTTTTACAAATAATTTAATTAACTTAAATTAGTGAAAAAAGAAATTTCAATTATTGAATCTTATACTTTACTTTGATATAATTTTATATATATTGAAAATTAAGGAGAATATATGGAAATTATTGATGAAATATTAAAAGAAAAAATAGAAATAGAACAGAGAGAATTTGTTTCATGTACTTTTGACTCAATAGATTTTTCCTATGAATCATTTAATCATGCTGTTTTTGAAGAGTGTATATTTAAAAATTGTAATTTAAGTTTAGTGACTTTAAAAGATGTTGCTTTTAAAGATTGTAAATTTATAGATTGCAAACTTACAGGCGTTCATTTTACTTCTACTCACCCTCTATTTAGGGATTTTTCCTTTGAAAAATGTAGAATAGAATTATCAACATTTACTCATTTAGACTTGAAAAAAATCTCATTTAAAGAGTCACTAATTTATGAGTGTGATTTTTATTCATGTAATCTTACAAAAGCCGATTTTTCATATACTGACTTGAAAAAAAGTGTTTTTGATGAGAGTAATTTAGAAGGTGCAAATTTTGAAGGGGCAATTAATTATGACATTAATCCTTTGAATACCAATATAAAAAAGGCGATATTTAGTGGAGTAGAAGCTACAAGGTTATTAAATGTTTTTCAAATTAAACTAGTTTAATGAGGTTGCTGATTGAAAAGAAACTAATGATTTTATAAAAATTAGTTAATTATTTTTCCCTTGGATTTTAAAGGACTGATATATTTTAATCAGTTCTCAGATTGAAGACAAAGGACTAATTTGTGAGGAGTTAGTCCTTTTTTTGTGAATTAGAAGTTTTTTCCATATTCTTTGTCACTTTTGTC
>CAZHXU010000205.1:0-5351 GCA_964536535.1 uncultured Fusobacteriaceae bacterium | reverse complement strand
CCGGGCAAGCACAGGGACTTGCCCCTACAGAGAATCAAAACTTTTTTACACGGTTCGGCTCTTAATAGAACGCAAGTATTCTTTGGTTTTTAGCTTTTCTGTCCTTTATAAGAAATTTAGATTAAGTTAACGAAATGAACGTAAAATTTCAACTGTTTGAGCTCAAAAGCGAGTTTTGAAATTTAGTGAATGCAGTGTCTACTTAATCTTATTTCTTATAACAAGACTTGATTTTTTGGTTACTTTTGTATCAAGACAAAAGTAACAGACTAAATAAAATATAGATTTTAATAAATACTTTTTCTTGTTTCAAAAAGTAAATAAGGGTACAATAATTAGTGAAGGGAGGTTATATGGAATACTTTAAAGATTATGATAGCGTAAAAGAATATATTGATATGAGTGAAGGTTATGATGGAAGGTTTTTGATAGAGATACTACATAATTTTCTTCCTTTTGGTAAGAGTGTATTAGAATTAGGAATAGGACCAGGGAGAGATTTTGAAATCTTAGAAAAAAACTACAAAGTAACAGGGTCAGATTATTCAAATATTTTTTTAGAAATTTATAGAGAAAAAAATAATGGTGCAGATTTGATTGAACTTGATGCTACTAAACTAGAAACAGATAGGAACTGGGACAGTATATTTTCTAATAAAGTTTTGCATCACTTGAAAAAGGAAGAAATTGAAAATTCTTTGAAAAAACAATTGAATTTATTAAATGAAAGAGGGTTGGTACTACATTCCTTTTGGAAGGGAGAAGGAGTAGAAGTTATTAAGGGAATGACTTTTTCTTATTATGAAAAAGAAGAGTTAATAAATATGTTTGAGAAATATTATGAAGTAATTACGTGTGAAGAATATACAGAATATGATGAAAATGATTCAATATATATAATTGGAAGAAAAAGGTAGGTAATTTTATGATAGTTGAAATTGTAGAAAAACAACTTGAGTATTATAATGAGAATGATTTAGATAATTTTGTTCTATGTTTTAGTGAAGATATAGAAGTTTATACTTTTGGTACAAATGAATTAAGATATAAAGGTAGAGATGAGATGAAAAAAAGATATAAAAAAG
The DNA here is from genome assembly GCA_964536535.1 of uncultured Fusobacteriaceae bacterium. Classification (GTDB taxonomy): domain Bacteria; phylum Fusobacteriota; class Fusobacteriia; order Fusobacteriales; family Fusobacteriaceae; genus CAZFBB01. The sequence continues at coordinate 4,266 of CAZHXU010000205.1, read as the reverse complement.
GTTTTGAAGTTGATAAAACTTATGCTCATCTTGAAAATAGAATAGTAATAGGAAATAGAGTTATTGATCATGAGAGAGTAAGTAAAGTTACAAGCGACTCTATTAAATATGCGGTTGCTATTTATGAAGTAGAAGATAATATAATTAAAAAAGTTTGGTTTATGTAAAAAAACTATGGGAAACCCATAGTTTTTATGCTGTTATATTCTTTTTTCCTAACTTGAGTCCCATATAGTTAATAACTATTTTATATAGATTATAAGCTAATAATACTGAACCTATTGTAATCATTAAACTACTACCTTGAGAGGCTCCTATAAGAAAACTAATAATCCCAATAGACAGTGTTAAAATATTAAAAGTTTTTTTATTGTTTTCAATATCCAATTTAATATTTTGGTTGTTTTTATAGAGTGTCTCAATTATTTTTTGTGAGTTTTCAGTATCTGTACTAAGTGTATAATAAGAACTTGAAGTATCTATTTCTACAATCACGCTATTTAATGTATTTTTTTTTGTGGTTATTTTTTTTAATTCATTAAAAGAATATTTTGTTATTTTAACAGGTTTATCTAGTGGATCCAATAAGAAAAAAATAACAGATTTTTCAGTTACATATAGATGTAATTTAGAACCGCTTTGGTTATAAGTAAAACCACCTGATCCCATTATTCCTGCTAAATTGAGACAGCTAAATTCTTTAAGAATTCTTTCTTTTTCACAAATTTCCTCTAAAGTTTTTTTCTTTAAAATATTGAGTTTTTCTGTTAAATCCTCAAGTTTTCCATTTAATATGCTCTCTAACTCATTGGAATTATAAAATTCTTTTACTTTCATGACAATCCTCCTACAAAATTTTAAAACTAATATCTAATAAGCTTTATCCGTCAAACTATCTATTAAAATTATATATTTTTATTCTGTGTATATCAAAAACTTTATTGTCATTTTATTTTAAAATGTAATAAAAAACTTTAAAAAAGTAAAATAAAATACTGAAGAAAAAAAAACTCCTCTAGAATCTTCAATTAAAAAAAAATATTACAAATAAAAATAAAATAACTTTTTAAAATTACTGAATTCGATTATATATTTGCTTTGAGTTGAACTTAAAAATTCAATTACTTTTAAATCTTTGTTATTTCTAATGGAATATTTAAAAATAAGAATATTTTTTTATTTTGATATTCAAAATTTAAAATGTGAAAATATTATGATTGTAGATAAAAAATTCTTGACATGACTAATAATCTTTGTTATATTAAAATAGTTTGAAAGACAAATAAAAATACTAGGAGGAAAGATGAGAAAGATATTCACTTTAGTATGTACATTGTTTACAAGTGCTTTATTACTTGCAAATGAAGTTAATGTATATACTCACAGACACTATGACACAGACAAGGAATTATTTGCACAATTTGAAAAAGAAACGGGAATAAAAGTTAATGTAGTAAAAGCAAAAGCTGCAGAACTTATAAAAAGAATGGAAATAGAAGGAAAAGATTCTCCAGCTGATGTATTAATTACAGTTGATGCAGGGAACTTACACGATGCAAAAGAAAAAGGACTTTTACAAAAAGTTAATTCAGAATTTTTAAATACAACAATACCAACTAATTTAAGAGATACAGATAACACTTGGTTTGGTCTAACTTATAGAGCTAGAATATTTGTTTATGATCCTAAAAAAACAGATGTAAATGAATTATCTACATATGAAGATTTGGCAGATCCAAAATGGAGAAATAAAATCTTAGTAAGATCATCAACAAATGTTTATAATCAATCATTAATCGCTTCTATGATTGTTAATAATGGATATAATGACACAGTTAAATGGTCAAAAGATTTAGTTAAGAACTTTGCAAGAAATCCACAAGGAAATGATAGAGCTCAAGCTAAAGGAATATTAGCAGGAGAAGGAGAAGTTGCAATAATGAACACTTACTATATGGGTAAAATGGCTACTTCATCAGATCCAGAAGAGAAAAAAGTTGCTGAAACAGTAAAAGTATTCTTCCCAAATCAAGATGGAAGAGGAGCACATATTAATGTAAGTGGTGCTGGAGTTGCAACTTATTCAAAAAATAAAGATAATGCTATTAGATTCATCGAATTTTTAGCAAGTGAAAAAGCTCAAAAATTATTTGCTGAAGCAAACTTTGAATATCCAGTAAATAAAAATGTTGAAGCTTCAGAATTAGTAAAATCTTGGGGAGATTTCAAAGCAGATACTTTAAATTTAACAGAATTAGGTGTTAATAAAAATAAAGCTATCATGCTTGCTGATCAAACTGGTTGGAAGTAATGACAAAATTAATAAAAAAAATTAGGACCAGTGTAGATTCCTGGTCCTTTACCTCAATTTTATTAGTAACACTTATATGTATTCCACTTATTACAATTGGTATGAACATATTTGAACCAAGTTCTGAAAACTTGGAACATATAAAAACATACCTACTCCCTGAGTACATAAAAAATACTATAATAATTGCTGTTGGAACAGGAATATTCACTATTTTAATTGGGGTAACACTTGCTTGGTACGTGTCTATGTATGATTTTAAAGGAAGAAAATTCTTTTCTTGGGCTTTAATTTTGCCACTTGCAATACCAAGTTATATTGCTGGATACGCATATTCAGGATTATTTTCATATACAGGTTTTATAGCTACATTTATGCGTAATAACTATGGGAAGAATTTTAGATTTAATATTATGAATATATACGGGGTTATATTCATTTTTACACTATGCTTCTACCCATACGTCTACCTAGTTGTAAAATCATTTTTCTCAAGACAAAGTGCTCAATTAATTGAAGCATCAAGAAGTCTGGGTAAATCAAATAGGGAAACATTTTTTAGGGTTATATTACCTCTAGCTAGGGGAGCTATTGTTGCAGGATCAAGTCTTGCAATACTTGAGGTACTAAATGCTTATGGACTTGTTAGTCATTTTGGAGTTAATACCTTTAGTACAGGTATCTTTAGGGTGTGGCTATCATTTGGAGATTCTAATTCTGGAGTTAAACTAGCAGCTTTATTAATGTTATTTACATTTTTAACTTTAGTATTAGAAAAAATACTAAGAAAAAGAAAATCTTTTTCTTACAGTAGTACTAAAATAAGACCTATTAAAAGGGAAAAATTACAAGGAAAAAAAGAAGTTTTAGTATTAACTATTATTTCTATTGTTTTCCTAATTGCGTTTATTATCCCAATTGCACAATTATTATACTGGGCTTATCTTACTTATGATACTATGTTAAATAAAGAATTATTGGTTGTTATAAAGAATACTTTTGTGATTACAGCTATTAGTAGTTTGATAATAATAATAATTTCAGTTATTATAGCAAATACTGTTAGACTTAGAAAAAATAATCTGACAAGTGTTATATCAAAATTAGCTACTATGGGATATTCTATTCCAGGAGCAGTTATAGCTATTGGAATGATGTTATCATTTGTTTCATTAGATAGATTTTTAAAACCATTATATAATCTAATAGGAATAGAAAAAAATCTTGTATTAACTTTAAGTTTTGCACTCTTAATAAGTGCTTATGTAGTAAGATTTTTAGCTGTTTCATTTAATAGTATAGAAAGTGGATTTGAAAAGATAGGAACAAAGTTTCATGAAGCAAGTAGATCATTAGGAAAAGGAATTAATGAAACATTTATTAAAGTTGATTTTCCAATGATAAAAGGAAGTTTGATGGGAGCATTTATATTAGTATTTATAGAGATAATAAAAGAGTTACCTCTAACACTAGTTTTAAGACCATTTAATTTTCATACTTTAGCAACACTTGCAAAACAGTATGCTGAAGATGAGATGGTACCAGAATCATCTATACCTTCATTAATTATTGTGTTTATATGTTTCTTAGCTATCTATTTCTTTAATAAACTGGGAGAAAGAAGGAAAAAATAATGTCATATGCAGAAATCAAAAATTTATCCTTTAAATATAGCAATAACAATCAAGATACTTTAAAAAACATTAATTTATCTTTTGAAAAAGGAGAGATAGTTGCTATTTTGGGTGAATCTGGAAGTGGAAAATCTACTTTACTTAGGATACTTTCTGGATTTGAAGCACCATATAAAGGAGAGTTTAAAGTAAATAACAAAGGTATTATTAACGAAACTAATATAGTTCCAGTAGAAAAAAGAGGGATAGGAATGGTATTCCAAGATTATGCTCTTTTTCCACATATGACTATAGAAAAAAATATTGCTTTTGGTATAAATA
>CAZHXU010000204.1:0-5447 GCA_964536535.1 uncultured Fusobacteriaceae bacterium | reverse complement strand
TTCTTCATCTTCTTCTATATACTCTTCTTCTACTCCTTCACCAAACACATATTCAACACCGTCAAATTCAGCAACAGTTTCTCCTATGTAATTTAGTAATTCATCTTTACCAGTTCCCTTAAGTGAAGAGTAAAATAATACATCATCATTTCTAAACTCAAGTTTCTTTTTGATTAACTTAAGTTGTTTAAACTTTTCATTATTTGAAAACTTATCAACTTTTGTAAATATTATTGTGTATGGTACATTATAGTGGTGTAACCATTCTAACATCTCCATATCTTCTCCACTAGGTACTCTTCTAATATCAAGAAGTACAAATACTAGTTTTTTTCTATCACTTGATAAATAATCTCCAATTATATTTCCCCAGTTTTTCTTTACTGCCATAGGTACTTTTGCAAAACCATATCCTGGAAGGTCAACAAAATAAGTATCTTCATTTACAACAAAAAAGTTTATAAGTTGTGTTCTTCCTGGAGTTTTACTAGTTTTAGCCAGTTTTTTTCTGTTTGTTACACTATTAATAAGTGATGATTTTCCAACATTAGATCTACCAACAAAAGCAAATTCAATATTTTCTAATGGTTCTGGATAATCTTTAGAATATACTGCTGATTTTACAAAGTCAGCTTTATTAATCTTCATCTTTACCTCTTTTCTATCTCTTTACTACTTCTACTATCTCTCCCACATACATTATATGGTAATCATTTTTATAAAAGTCTTCTATTTTTTCATCTAAAAAACCCTTTGGGTCAAGTTCTTGTCTTGCAATCTTTCTACACTTTATAGTTAAGTTAGCTTCTTCAAAAGTAGCAAACTCACCTTCAATAATAGGATTAAAACCTACTTCTTTAATTTTATCTATATCTCTTCCACTTACTTTTCCAAGATATCCCAAATCTTTTTTATATTTATCTTCATAAAAACTCAAAGTAAAGTATTCTGAGTTTTCAACAAATTCATATGTATAACGTTGTGGTCTTATAAATATATATACAACATCTCTATTCCACAAGTGACCAAATCCACCCCAAGATGCTGTCATAGTATTTATCTTATCTCCATCTTTTCCTGTTATAAGTGTCCAGTCTCTACCAATAAGTTTAAAACTATTTTCTAATGCTAAAGTATCCATAAAGTCCCCCCTTTTTTATAGTTAATAGTTAATAATTAGTAATTAATAGTTGGTGGTTAATATAAAAGAGGACAAGCAGATTTGCTTGCCCTTTTATCTACTAATCTTGTTTAAAAACTATCTTTTCTACTTCTTCATATCTCTTAACAAAATATATTTTCATATCTTTTGTTACTTCTTTTGGAAGTTCTCCTGCGTCATTTTCATTATCAAATGGCAAAATTACTTCTCTTATTCCTACTCTATGTGCTCCTATTACTTTTTCTTTTATACCACCAACTGGTAATACATCACCAGTAATAGTTATTTCACCAGTCATAGCTATATCTTGTCTAGCTGGTTTTTGAGCCAAAGCAGAAATAAGTGCTGTAGTTATAGTTATACCTGCACTTGGTCCATCTTTTGGTACTGCACCTTCTGGGAAGTGTAAGTGTATGTCATATTTTTCATTAAATTTATCCTCTAATTTAAACAATTCTCTACTTGATCTTACATATGAGTATGCAACCGAAGCTGACTCTTTCATTACTTCACCAAGTTTACCAGTAAGTGTTAATTTACCTTTTCCTTCCATTCTTATACCTTGAACTTCAAGAGTAGTTCCACCAACACTAGTCCATGCAAGACCATTTACTATACCTACTTTAGCTTCTTTATCTCTTTGTTTATCTGGTCTAAATCTTGGTTTATCAAGATATTTTTCCACATTATTAAGAGTTATAGAAACTGATTTTTTATCTTTATCTATTACTTCTTTTGCTATTCTTCTATGAAGTCTATTAATCTCTCTACGTAGATTTCTTACTCCAGCTTCTCTTGTATATTCATTAATTATCTTCATAAGTGCTTCATCACTTATTTTGATAGTATGTTTATCAAGTCCGTTTTCTTCTTTTGCTTGAGATAATAGATATTTTTTAGCAATATGTTTTTTCTCAAACTCTGTATATGATGATAGAGTTATAATCTCCATTCTATCCCTAAGTGGCATAGGAATAGAACCTAAATCATTTGCAGTAGCTATAAAGAAAACATCACTTAAGTCAAATGGAGCATCTACATAATGATCTTCAAAATGTTTATTTTGATTTGGATCAAGTACTTCTAGCATAGCCGAAGCTGGATCTCCTCTAAAGTCTGTAGCCATCTTATCTATTTCATCTAATAGTATAAGTGGGTTATTTGTTCCTGCTTCTTTAACAGCTTTTATTACTCTACCTGGCATAGACCCAATATATGTACGTCTATGTCCTCTTATCTCAGCTTCATCTCTTACTCCACCAAGTGATATTCTCACAAAGTTTCTATGCATTGCACGAGCTATAGAGTGAGCTAAAGATGTTTTCCCTACACCTGGAGGTCCAACAAAACAGATAATAGAACCTTTTAAGTTTTTATTAAGTTTTTTAACTGCTAAAAACTCTAAAATTCTTTCTTTTATCTTTTCCAAACCATAATGATCTTCATCTAAGATATCTTGAGCTTTAGCTATATCAAGACTTTCTTTTGATTTTTTATTCCAAGGTAGTTCTAATACAGTTTCTACATATGATCTAATTACACTAGCTTCAGATGAAAATTGTGGCATCTTAGATAATCTATCTAACTCTTTATCTAATTTTTCCTTTAGAGATTTTGATATTTTAGCTTTATTAACTTTTTCTCTAAGTTCTGCTATTTCATCATTATCTCCACCATTTTCGCCAAGTTCTTCACGAAGTGCATTTATTTTTTCTTTTAAATAGTAGTTTTTCTGCATATTATTCATTTTTTCTTTAACTTTTGTATCTATTTTTTTCTCTATACCTACTATTTCTATCTCTTTTTCAATAAGTTCTAATAATTTATATCCTCTTTTTTCTACTTCAATTTCATTTAGTATATCTTGTTTTTTGTCATTACTAATATGAAGATTAGAAGATATCAAATCTAAAACTTTATTTACATTTTTTATACCCTTTAGATTTACTATTAAATCAGGTAAAATTTTATTAGTTAATTTTGCATATTTTTCAAAATTAACCATTACTTTTCTCTTTATTGCTTCTCCAATTTCAAGATCTAACTCTTCTTCTGGATAGTTTTCATACTCAGCAACAAGTTCTTTTCCTTCATCTATAACATCTTTTAATCTAACTCTATTTTTGGCTTCTACTAAAACTTTTACATTTCCATTTGGCATCTTCAGAGTTTGAAGTATGTTTACAACTACTCCAATTTCATGGACTCCTTCTGGTAACGAAGGATTCTCTATTTTTGCATCTTTTTGCATACAAAGTATAAGAGTATTATCTTCCATAAGAGCTTTTTCTAATGTTGCCATACTCTTTTCTCTTCCAATGAACAGTGGAGTTATTATTCCTGGAAAGATAATCAAATCTCTAGTTGGAATAAATGCAGCCCTATTTAGCATATAACCACTCCCTTTCTAATTTTACGCTTCTAAAAGTTTTTCTCCTTGATCTCTATACTTATAAATTACTTTATTTCTATCTTCTATTGATTCACCTGTAATAGTTACTTTTTCAATATCTGTTCTAGAAGGTATATCGTACATAAGTTCAAGCATCATATTTTCTATGATAGATCTTAAACCTCTTGCCCCTATTTTTCTCTTTATTGCTTCTTTTGCAATAGCAACAAGTGCATCATCTTGGAAATCAAGTTCTACATCTTCTAATTCAAAGAATTTTTGATATTGTTTTACTAAAGCATTTTTTGGTTCACTTAAAATTCTAACTAAAGCTTCTTCATTTAGATACTCTAGTGTAGTAATTACTGGAAGTCTACCAATAAACTCAGGAATTAGTCCATGCCTTACTAAATCTTCTGGTAATACTTTTGTAAGTAAGTTTTGGTCTTCTTCACTTTTATTTACATTAGCTCCGAATCCCATCGACTTCTTCTCTGTTCTATTCTTAATCTTCTTCTCAAGTCCTTCAAAAGCACCACCAACAATAAATAATATATTAGTTGTGTCTATTTCTAACAACTCTTGATGAGGATGTTTTCTTCCACCTTGAGGTGGCACACTTGCTTTTGTTCCTTCTACTATCTTAAGCAGAGCTTGTTGTACTCCCTCTCCACTTACATCTCTAGTAATACTTACATTTTCTGATTTTCTAGCAATTTTATCTATCTCATCTATATAGATTATTCCTCTTTCAGCAGCTTCTACATCCATTTCCGCCGCATGAATAAGTCTTACTAAAACATTTTCTACGTCATCTCCAACATATCCTGCTTCTGTAAGAGTTGTTGCATCAGCTATTGCAAAAGGTACATTAAGTATTCTTGCTAATGTTTGTGCAAGTAATGTTTTCCCTGAACCAGTAGGTCCAATAAGTAATACATTTGATTTTTGTAGTTCTACATCATCAGCTAATCTATTAGTTGAGTGTAAGATTCTTTTGTAGTGGTTGTATACAGAAACTGCCAAAGTTTTTTTAGCTTCTGTTTGACCAATTACATATTCATCTAATTTTTCTTTTATCTCATGTGGTTTTAATAAAGTCATATCTCCAAAAGCAGAGTCTAATTCTTCTCCCTCAAAACCAATAAGGTTTTGACAAGCATCTATACACTCATCACATATATATGCATCTGGACCAGAAATAAGTCTATATACTTCATCTTCTCTCTTACCACAAAATGAGCATACTGCTTCTTTTTTACTCATTCACATCACCTATTTTAGTAAATACTTTATCTATTAGTCCGTAGTTTACTGCTTCTTCCGAACTCATAAAGTTATCTCTTTCTGTATCTTTTATAACTTGGTCATAATCTTTTCCACTATGTCTAGCTATAATCTTAGAAGTCATTTCTTTCATTCTAAGAATTTCTTTTGCTTGAATTTCTATATCAGTTGCTTGTCCTCTTGCTCCACCAAGTGGTTGATGTATCATAATTCTAGCGTTTTCAAGAGCAAACCTTTTACCAGGAGCACCAGCTGTAAGTAGAAGTGCACCCATAGATGCAGCTTGTCCTATACAAACTGTTTGTACATCTGGTTTTATATATTGCATAGTATCATAAATAGCCATACCTGCAGTTATTACACCACCTGGACTATTTATATACATTGTTATATCTTTTTCTGGATCTTCTGCTTCAAGGTATAATAACTGAGCTACAACAGAGTTTGCTACCAAATCATCTATTTCAGTTCCTAAGAATATTATTCTATCTCTTAAAAGTCTTGAATATATATCAAAAGCTCTTTCACCCTTACCAGAGTTTTCTATTACCGTAGGATTATACATTATATCCCCTCCTATTAAATACGAAAATTAGGACAGAAATT
>CAZHXU010000203.1:0-5471 GCA_964536535.1 uncultured Fusobacteriaceae bacterium | reverse complement strand
AAACTTTTAATTCACAAAAAAAGGACTAAATTCTTACAAATTAGTCCTTTGTCTTTAATCTGAAAGACTGATATGATAATCAGTCTTTTACTCTATTTAAACTTTTAGCTTTATATATACAGGACAGTGATCTGAACCAGTAACATCATTTAGAATATCTGCTTCTACCACTTGACTTAAAAACTCCTCATTTACACAGTGATAATCGATTCTCCAGCCTACGTTATTTTCTCTAGCTCTTCCTCTATATGACCACCAAGAATATTTTACTTCTGTAGGATTAAACTTTCTCCATACATCTGTATATCCTCTTTCTAGGAACTTTGTCATCCAAGCTCTTTCTTCTGGTAAGAACCCTGGATTTTCAGTATTTTGTTTTGGTCTAGCAAGGTCTATCTCTTCATGGGCAATATTATAATCTCCGCAAATCACAACATTTTCACCATTTTTAACTAATTGATCTGCATATGTCAATAAAGCATCTAAAAAAGCCAGTTTATAATCAAGTCTTTTCCCTTTTTCTTGACTGTTTGGAAAATACCCATTTATAATAGTAAATTTTTCATACTTAGCTACAATTACTCTACCTTCATTATCAAACTCGTCTACACCCATATTAGTTACACTAATAGGTTCTTCTTTAGTATAGATAGCTACTCCACTATAACCTTTTTTTTCAGCTGATTCAAAATATGATTTATAACCATCTATATTAATTAGGACATCATCAAGTTGTTCTTTTTGTGCTTTAGTTTCTTGAAGACAAATAATATCTGCATTTGACTCAAGTACCCAATCTATAAATCCTTTTTTTTGTACAGCTCTAATACCGTTGACATTCCAAGAAATAATATTCATTATAATGCTCCTTTTTTTAAATACCTCTTTAATTTTGCAATAACCATATTTATCGCAATTTTATTTTCTCCACCACGAGGAATAATAATATCTGCATATCTTTTACTAGGTTCAGCAAACTCTAAATACATAGGTTTAACAGTTGAAAGATATTGATCTCTAACAGATTCAAAAGTTCTGCCTCTTTCATTAATATCTCTTTCTATTCTTCTTAATAACATCTCATCAGCATCAGTATCAACAAAGATTTTTACATCAAATAACTCTCTAATCTCTGGTACAGCGAAAATAAGTATACCTTCAACTATTATTATTCTCGATGGATTAATAGTTATTTTTTCTTCTTTTCTGCTATGCATAGAAAAATCATAAATTGGTCTTTCTATAGTTTTTCCACTTTTAAGAGTTAATAAATGCTCTCTTAACAAATCAAATTCTATAGAATTAGGATGATCAAAATTTACTTTTGCTCTCTCTTCTAAAGATAATCCATTAAGTTCTTTATAATAAGCGTCTTGTTCTACAAGTACCGCATCTTCTGCTTTAAATGTTTTTATAAGATTATGTGCAACTGTTGTTTTACCCGAGCCACTTCCTCCAGCTACTCCTATAATTATGCAGTTTCCTTCCATCAAATTCCTCCTTAGTTTTATCTTCTAGATATTATACTACAAAGCTTGAGAAAGTTCAATGAAACTTTGACTTACAAGACTTATAGGTCTTAGTGTTTTAAAATATACTCACAAGCTGAAAGAGCTGCTTTTGCACCTTCACCTGAAGCAATAATAATTTGTTTAAATGGTACATTTGTTATATCTCCTGCTGCATAGATACCAGGAATGTTTGTTTCACAACTTTTATTAATTACAATTTCATTGTATTTATTAAGTTCTACTATGTCTTTTACAAATGAACTATTTGGTTCTAATCCTATTTCAACAAAAACACCTTCTACATCAAGTGTATGAGTTTCTCCCGTATTTCTATCTTCATAGTTTAATCCAGTTACTGCATTTTTACCTAATACTTCACTTGCTCTAGCACTAGTTATTGCTTGTATATTTTCTGTTTGATATAATTTGTCTACTAATACTTTATCAGCGTTCAATTTATCTCCAAATTCTAATAATTTAATTGATTTAACGATTTTTGATAAATCTAATGCTGCTTCTACTCCTGAGTTCCCTCCACCAACTATTGCAATATCGGCACCTTTAAAGAATGGTCCATCACAAATAGCACAGTAAGCTACTCCTCTTCCTTTTAATTCTTTTTCTCCAGGAATGTTCAGTTGTCTCCATTTACTTCCTGCAGCAATAATAACAGTTTTTGATTTGTATACTTTTCCATTAGTTAATCTGATTAATTTTGTATCTCCATCTAAACTAACTTCTTCTACTAATACTCCATCTTTAAAACTAATTTCAAATTGTTTTACTTGAGTTGAGAATTTGTTTACTAATTCTTCTCCTTCAATATAGTTATACCCCATGTAGTTTTCGATACCTTTTGTATCAGCTACTTGTCCACCAAGTTTTGATGCTACTAAAGCAGTATTTACACCTTTTCTCATACAGTATACTGCAGCAGTAAGTGCTGAAGGTCCTCCACCTATTATAAATACATCATATAATTCATTTTCATTAAGTTCTCTAGTTTTTGTTTCTTCTCCTAATCCTAAATCCAAGTTGAAGTTTAAATCCATCTAAAATCACTCCTTTTATATATAAAGTTTTATTTGATACAATTTTGTAATGATTACAAATTAATTTTATCATAAGTTATAAACACTGTCAATGAATTTGTTACTAAATTTGTCTAGTTTTTATAAAGCTCTCACTATATCTTAATCTATAAAGGTTTCTATCTCAACTTTTCTTTCATACTATTTGACTATTTTTATAATAATGATAGAATATATATAAGAAATTATAAAAATGTGATTATCTAATTAGCTTTTGAAAGGTGAATTTATGAATGATACAAAATGGATATATAAAGAAAATGAAATAGATGAAAACTTGTTAGATTTGAATATTGATAAAGATATTTTGAATATTTTATACAATAGAAATATCAGAAAAAAAGATGATATAAAGAGTTTTTTATCTGATAGTATAGAAGACCTTATAGACCCTTTTAATTTTGCCCATATGGAAAAAGCTGTTAATAGAATACTTTCGGCTATAGATAAAGAGGAAAATATCTGGATATATGGAGATTATGATGTAGATGGGATTACTTCTACTTCTATATGTTATTTAGCCCTTAAAGACATAGGTGCCAAAGTAAATTATTATATTCCCCTTCGTGATGAAGGATACGGGCTTAATACAGAAGCTCTTAGTCATATAAAAAATAATGGTGGTAATGTAGTTATCTCTGTTGATTGCGGAATATCTTCATTAGTAGAAGCAAAACATGCAAAAGATATTGGTTTAGACCTAATAATTACTGATCACCATGAAATTACAACTGAACTTCCAGATGCTTATGCCATACTTAACCCTAAAAGGGAAGATCAAAATTATTCATTTAAATACTTAGCAGGTGTTGGTACTGCATTTATGCTTTTATTAGGTATCTTTATGAAACTTAATAAGAAAAAGGAACTTTATAGATACCTTGATATAGTAGCTATTGGTACTGTGGCTGATATTGTTCCACTTGTTGATCAAAATAGAATTTTAGTTAAAAATGGATTAAATCTTTTGCCTAAAACTGAAAATGCAGGGCTTAAAACTTTATTACCACTTATTTTTGAAAACTACCATGAAAAAGAATATAATTCATATGATATTGGTTTTGTTATTGCACCAATTTTTAATGCTGCTGGAAGATTAGAAGATGCAAAAATGGCTGTAGAACTTCTTACTACACCTAGCCAAACAGCAGCTAGAATACTTAGCGAAAAACTTATTAACCAAAATAATGAACGTAAAGAGATACAAGGAAATATCCTTGAGATGGTAGAAGATGATATTAAAGATAGAAATTTGTCTGAAAAAGCAGTAATTGTGTCAGCAAGTGATACTTATCATCATGGTGTAATTGGTATAGTTGCATCTAAGATTGTTGATAAATACTATAAACCAGTAATAATTATTGAAAAGAAACCAAAAGATGGAATAGGAGTAGCAAGTTGTAGAAGTATAGAAAACTTTAATATATTAGAAGGGTTAAATTCCATGTCTGATATTTTTGTTAAATATGGTGGTCATGCAGGTGCTGCTGGTTTTTCTATTCCTATAGATAGAATAGATGAATTTGAAGAAAAGATAAATGCATATGCTATGGGTATCTTAGCCGAAGAAGATTATCTTAAACCAGTTAAGATAGACAAAGATATTTTATTTAATAAAATATCTTATGAGTTTTATCAAAAGCTTGATAAACTTAAACCCTTTGGTTTTGGAAATGCTAACCCTACTTTTGCTCTAAAAAATGCTAGTATTACAAATGTTAGACTTATAGGTAAAGATAAAAACCACATTATGCTTGATATTACTGAAGGTAACCTTACTATAAAAAATTGTGTATGGTTTGGAAATGGGCATAATTTTGAAGAGTTACAAAATCTTAAATCTGTAGATATAGCTTTTAAGCTTAAGCAAGAAATCTATAAAGATAGGTATTATACAAAAGTTTTTGTAGAAGATATACAAGTAGCAAAAGAAAAAATTAATCCTAATAGAATTCATTTTGATCTTTACGATACAACTTTTCCTATAGAAACAATCCTTTATTCAAGGATACCTATTGAATTAGATGACAAATTAGAATTGTCTATATCGGAAGAAAGTGTTTTAGTTAAAAAATCAAATAGAATCGTGGCTTTTATAGATAATACTTTAAGTGAAAAACTACGAGAGTTAAAGAAGTCATACAACTTTGATTTTAAAATAGAAGTTAAAAAAATAGTGAAAACACCAAGTAATTATCACATATATATAAATTTAGAAAGAAAGTATGAATTTTTCACTTTATCCTTTAAAGATGGAGATATATTTAAAGATATTAAAAAATATCTTTTAGGTCCTTTTCCATATAATTCATTCCAAAAAGATGCTCTTAATGGATTTATTAAAGAAAGAAAAAATTTATTAATCAAAAATAGTAAAAATAGAGGTTTAAAAACTCTTTTGTTAACTCTTGGTTTATTCTATAGATTAAAAGAAAGAAAGATACTTTTAATAAGTAAAGAACCTATTAATAGTAAAATTATGAATGAAAACTTTGATATATCTGGTGATTATAAAGATGGATATGATTTATATATCTATCTAAATACTACACCTGAAAAAATGGATAAAAGGATGATAGTTGTAACCGATGAAAACATCTCTTTTGAAGATTTTTATGAAGTTGATGGTAGTGTTAATATACCTGAAAAGTTTGAGATTGTATCTGATTTGGAACTAGAAAAACATAGGGAAAACTATATATACACTAGGAAGTTGCCTTTGAGTAGAAGGGTAGAAGTATATAAAAACTTGGATAAATATAATCAAATTATAGGTAATAAAGACCTATTAAAATTAATATAAAATCAAAATATAAGGACTAATTAAGATTTAATTAGCCCTTTTTTATTAAATTCTATAATTTATTTA
>CAZHXU010000202.1:0-5507 GCA_964536535.1 uncultured Fusobacteriaceae bacterium | reverse complement strand
GACACCTCTATTAATGAGGTGTTTTTAAATAATGTTTTTTATGTTAAAATTAAATATACATTTTTAAAAGGAGAAATATTATGAGAATAGTTATAATAGGTGGAGTAGCTGCTGGAATGAGTGCTGCTGCAAAAGCTAAAAGACTTGCTAAAGACGCAGAAGTTGTAGTATACGAAATGGGAGAAATAGTTTCTTTTGGAGCTTGTGGATTACCCTATTATGTTGCTGATTTTTTTGATGATACAAATAATATGATTGCTAGAAGCCCAGAAAAATTTAGAGAGAGTGGAATTGAAGTAAAAACTCTTCATGAAGTAATAGGTTTAGATAGTAATAATAAAAAAATATCAGTTAAAAATCTTGAAACTAATGAAATCTTTGAAGATACATATGATAAATTAATGATTGCTACAGGAGCTAGTGCTATTATCCCCCCTATAGAAAACATTAATGTTGAAAATATATTTACATTAAAAAGTATGGATGATGGAATCAACCTAAAAAAAACTCTTTTAAATAAAGAAATTAAACATGTAACTATAGTAGGAGCAGGTTATATTGGAGTAGAAGTAGTTGAAGCTGCAAAAGAACTTGGGAAAAAAGTTAGATTAATTCAACTTGATGAAAGAGTCATGCCTGAATCATTTGATAAAGAGATAACAGATATAATGGAAGCAGAACTTAGAGAACATGATGTTGAAGTTCTTTTGGGTGAAAAAGTTGAAGCTATTATAGGAAGTAAAAAAGTTGAAGGAATCAAAACTAATAAAGGTCAATATGAAACAGATGTTGTTGTAATTGCAACTGGAGTAAAACCAAATACCAAATTTTTGGCTAGTAGTCATATAGAACTTTATCCCAATGGAGCTATAAAAATAGATGAAATGGGAAGAACGAATGTAGAAGATATCTATTCTGCTGGGGATTGTGCAACTGTTTATCATATAGTAAGAAAAGAAGATGTTTATATTCCTCTTGCTACTACAGCAAATAAAATTGGTAGAATTGTCGGGGAAAATTTGGCTGGAAATAATAATAAATTCCCGGGAACATTAGGTTCTACTTGTATAAAAGTACTAAATCTTGAAGGAGCACGTACAGGTATTAGTGAAGTAGAAGCAGAAAAAATGGGAATTGATTTTAAAACAGTTTTTATATCTGATAAAAATCAAACTAATTATTATCCAGGTCAAGAAAATATCCATGTAAAACTTATATATGAAAAAGATACAAAAATTATCTTGGGTGGACAAATTATTGGTAAAAAAGGAGCAGTACTTAGAGTAGATGCTCTTGCAGTAGCCATAAAAGCTAGGTTAACTACTGAAGATTTGGGTATGATGGATTTTTGTTATTCTCCACCATTTGCTAGGACTTGGGACGTACTAAATGTTGCTGGGAATGTGGCTAAATAAGTAGAATTTATTTTTAATCTCAAGAGACCAAATCAAATGATTTGGTCTCTTAATTATTTCTTATTTTAGCATCTTATGTATAGTTGTTAATAACTCTTCTACTACTTCTTCTTCCCCATTTGATATTTTTTCCACTACACAAGTTTTAAGATGTCTTTCAAGCAGAGCTTTACTAAGCCCATTAAGTGCTGCTTTAATTGAAGAAATCTGGTTTAAAACATCATCACAATAGATATCTTCTTCTACCATCTTTCGCACTCCCTTAACTTGACCTTCTATCCTAGCTAATCTATTTACTAATTTTTTCTTTTCTTTTTCATGTTCTTCTTTGTCTACTATATGACACATTTCACTCATTATATATCCCCCTTAAAATACTTTAGTCTAAGTGCATTTGTTACTACTGATACACTACTCATAGCCATTGCTCCACCTGCTATCATTGGATCTAATAGAGGTCCACCAAATAGATATAATACTCCCGCAGCTACTGGTATACCAAGTGTGTTATATGCAAATGCCCAGAATAAATTTTGTTTTATATTTTTTATAGTTGCTCTACTAAGTGAGATTGCTCTAGGTACATCATTAAGATCACTCTTCATAAGAACTATATCTGCACTTTCCATAGCTATATCAGTTCCATTACCTATTGCAATTCCTACATCTGCTTGTGCAAGAGCTGGTGCATCATTTATACCATCTCCTACCATAGCAACAACTTTTCCTTCGTTTTGAAGTTTTTTTACTTCTGCAGATTTATCCTCAGGTAAAACTTCTGCAAAAACTCTATCTATTCCTGCTTCTTTTGCTATAGCAATTGCAGTACGTTTATTATCTCCTGTAATCATTGCTACTTCTACCCCTAACTTCCTAAGTTTAGCTATTGCTTCTTTTGAAGTTGGTTTGATTCTATCAGCTACGGCTACTATACCTGCATATCTGCCATCAATTGCAACAAACATTGGAGTTTTACCTTGACCACTTAATTCTTCGGCTTTTTTATAGTCTACCTCTAGTACTTTTTTTGTATCCATAAGTCTTTTATTTCCAACATAAAACTTTTTATTATCTATAATGGCTTCTATTCCCATACCCGTAATAGAAGTAAATTCTGTTACTTTTCTAAATAAAAGTTCTTTTTCTTTAGCTTCTTCTACTATTGCTTCTCCAAGTGGATGTTCCGATTGTTGTTCACAACTTGCTACTAAAACTAAAAGTTCATTTTCTTCTAATTCTTTACTTACAACATCTGTTACTTTTGGTTTACCTTCTGTAATTGTTCCTGTTTTATCAAATACAACTGAATCAATTTTGTGTGCTCTCTCTAATGGTTCTCCTCCTTTAATAAGGATTCCCATTTCAGCACCCTTACCAGTTCCTACCATTATAGCTGTAGGAGTAGCAAGACCTAGAGAACAAGGACAAGCAATTACAAGTACAGTAATAAATATAGTTAATGCAAAAATATTCGGGCTATCATTTAGACTTACAAGTCCCATAGTACCTGCAAAATACCAAGCTAATGCAGAAACTATTGCAATAACAATTACTACTGGTACAAAATATCCACTTATCACATCTGCTAACCTAGCAATAGGAGCTTTGCTTCCTTGGGCATCTTGAACTAATTTTATTATTTTTGCAAGGGCTGTTTCGTTACCGACTGCTGTAGCTTTAAATTTAAAACTTCCATGTTTGTTTATACTAGCACCTATTACTTTATCGCCCATATTTTTATCAACTGGAATACTTTCCCCAGTAATCATTGCTTCATCTACCAAACTATGCCCTTCTACTACAAGACCATCACACGGTATACTTTCTCCTGGTTTAACAAGTAAAATATCATCATGTTCTACTTCATCTATATCAACTACTATAAGCTCTTCTCCTCTTACTAAAGTTGCTTTTTTAGGTCTTAAGCCTGCAAGTTTTTTTATTGCTTCACTTGTTTTTCCTTTACTTACATGCTCTAGATATTTACCAAGCATAATAAGAGCAATTATAACATCAGCTGATTCATAATAAAGATGCATTACATAACTATTGTCTCCATTTAGTATCATAATAGTTCCAAAGACACTATAAACAAGAGCTGCACCAGTACCTATAGCAATAAGACTGTCCATATTTGGGCTTTTTCTAATAAGATTCTTAAAACCTCTAGTATAAAATCCCCAACCAGCAAGAACAACAGGTAATGATAATATAAGCTGAATTATTGCATAACTAGCTCCATTACCCATTGGATCTAAAAACTTTGGTATAGGCATACCTACCATATGACCCATTGCAAGATAAAAGACTGGTATAGTAAATCCCATTGCAACTTGTAATTTCCTAAGTTCTTTTTTACCTTCTCTTTCTTTTCTTAATGTTTCTTCATCAACACTTTCTTCTTCTAATCCTATGCCAAATCCTAGTTTTTCTATTTCTCTTTTGATTTCGGAAAGTTTAATTTCTTGGGGGTAGAAGTGAAATTCACCTTTTTCAGTAGCTATATTCACACTTGATTTTACTACTCCCTCTAAATTTCCTATTCCTTTTTCTATTTTACTAGAGCAAGATTGACAACTCATGCCAGTAATAGCAATAGTCGCTACTCTTAATTCTTTTTCCAACTTTGCTCCAAATCCTAATTCTTCAATTTTTTTAATAATTTCATCTCTACTAACTATTTCTCTGTCGTATTTAATACTCAACTTTTCTGTAGTTAAATTAATATTACTTTCCGTTACTCCCTCAATACTCCTACTACCTTTTTCTACTTTCCCAGCACATACTTGGCAGCTCATCCCACTAATATTAAGTGTTTCAGATACAAAATCCCCTTGTACTTTTATTCCATAACCTAAATCTTTTACTATCTCTATTATCTCTTCTACTCCCAACTTCCCTTCGTCATATGATATATCTAATATACCTGTTGCAAGATTTACGCTAACTTTTTCTACTCTATTATCTTCATTTAACTTTTTTTCTATTTTTGCTACGCAAGAAGCACAGCTTATTCCTTCTAATTCAAATTTTCTTCTCATTTCATCCTCCTTTATAGGGCTACCCCCTATATCTATATTATACATTCTTTTTTATAAAAGTCAACATTAAAAATAGAAAGAATACTACATTTTTATAATTATTATTCCATTTTTATATTATTAAATAAAATTAACTTGAATTATTATGTCGAAACAGGATATAATTTCTTTAATCAAACACAATAGGGGGATTTTATGAAAAAAATATTTTTACTTATTTCAATTTTTACACTATTTTTAGTAGGGTGTGGCAGCGAATCTGATACTACAAATATCGTTACTAATCCTGTAGAACCACCACTAGTTCATAAAAATGCTACTGTAATAACTGGAGCAGATGAAAAAATTAATTATGTTAATTGGTACAAAGTTTATACTACTTCTGGAAATTCAATTGTTGTAGATACTTCATCAGATCAACACGAATCATTCTCAAGTGGAATAATTGCACAGAATATCTATATTACAAATAATTCTGACTTTGATATTACTAAACTACAGTTTATAGGTACTGGATATACATTAAATTCAATTACCGATTCAAAACTTATAAATATTTTAGATAACAGATTAAACAACTCAGGTTTCAGTGTTAATTTAACAATACCCAAAGGTAAAACATATGGAACTTTCTTGAATTTCATTTCTGTTTTTGGTGGTCATTTAACTTCTACAACACAAGAGGATAATTTAATTAATGAAGTTCTAAATACAGATTTTTCAAAAATAACTGTTCCTGTTTCTAATATTAATTATGCACTAGAAAGTGAAATTATAAATCTAGATAAATTAACTTATGGTGTTTTCGCAGATATTAATAGCTATGAATATGCTATTACAATTACTTATTCAAATGGCGAAAAAGAAACTTTAACAAAATCTTTAGACTACTCAGCTTCACATAAAATTAAGGTAGTTGATAAAGACTACAGTTTCAACCCAACGACTAAAGATTATTCAGAGTTTTTAAATGAAAGTGTTTGGAGTGAAGATATTACTAGATAAATAACTTAATTATACTCCTTTTGGTACTATAGATAAATGAAATTTA
>CAZHXU010000201.1:0-5543 GCA_964536535.1 uncultured Fusobacteriaceae bacterium | reverse complement strand
CCCTAGTCCCGTAACTACTACTCTTCTCATTAATTTTCACCTCAAGTCAATTTATTCAAACTAAAACAAAGGGGTATTTACATACCCCTAATATACAAATTATTGATTGTTTTCGATATAAGTAATTACATCTTTAACAGTTTTGATTTTTTCTGCTTCTTCATCAGGTATGTCTACTCCGAATTCTTCTTCAAAAGCCATGATTAATTCAACTGTATCTAATGAATCTGCTCCTAAATCTTCTGTGAAAGATGCTTCAAGAGTTACTTGATCTTCATCTACTCCTAATTGCTCAACGATTACTTCTCTTACTTTTTCTAACATTAATTTTACCTCCTAAGAATACTTTTCTATCATATATGATAATAGCAGATTTTTTGCTATTTTTCAAGTCATATATGTTTATATTATAAATATTAATTAACAAAATTATTGATTAAATCATTACCATTCCACCATCAACAGTAATTGTTTTTCCTGTGATGTATGACGATAAATCTGATGCTAAGAATAATACTGCGTTTGCAACATCATCTACAGTTCCCATTGCATTCATTGGAACTTTTTTTAATATCTCTTGTTGTACTTCTTCTTTTAATAAATCAGTCATTTCTGTTTTGATATAACCTGGAGCGATTGCATTACATCTTACTCCTCTTTTTGCTGCTTCAGCTGCGATTGATTTAGTCATACCTATAAGCCCTGCTTTTGACGCAGCATAGTTTGCTTGCCCTAAGTTACCAGTTAAACCTATAACAGATGCCATATTTATTATTGTTCCAGATCTTTGTTTCATCATTTTTAAGTATGCTGCATGAGCTCCTAAATATGCACCTTTTAAGTTTATATCTACAACTAAGTTAAAGTCTTGTTCTTTCATTCTTGCAAATAATCCATCTTTTGTAATTCCAGCATTATTTACCATAATATCAATTGAACCAAATTCTTCAACTGCTGCTTCTACTAATCTTTTATTATCCTCAGCTAATGTAACGTTAGCTTCTACAAATTTTGTTCCTACTCCATATTTTTCTGCGATTTCTTTAGCTGTTGTTTCTCCAACTTCTACAATAATATCACTAACAATAATATTTGCTCCTGCTTCAGCTAATTTTTCAGCAATAGCTCTTCCTATTCCTCTAGCTGAACCAGTAATTACTGCTGTTTTACCTTTTAAATCAATAGTAATCATAATTCCTCCTATTAAATATCTAAATCATCTAATTTTTCTATATTTATAAGTTCTAATTCTTTATTTATTTTTCTAACTAAACCTTTTAACACTTTACCAGGTCCAATTTCATACAACTTAGTTACACCTTCTGCTTTTAGTTTTTCTACAGTTTCTACCCATCTTACTGGACCAAAAGTTTGTTTATACAACTCTTCTTTTAAATCTTCTGGGTTTACTATAAATTCAACTGATGTATTTGCTACTAATTTTACTTTTGCTTCTTTTATAGCCAAAGTATCTAAGTATACTTTTAATTCATCTCCAGCTGGTTTCATAAGTGATGAGTGGAATGGTCCACTTACTGGAAGTACTAAAGCTCTTTTTGCTCCTGCTTCTTTTAACTTTTCGCAAGCAACATTAATAGCTTCTACTTCTCCTGCAATAACTGTTTGTTTAGGTTCGTTATAGTTTACAGCTTCTACTACACCATCAACTTCCCCTAATATGTTGTTTATTGCATCACTTTCTAATCCTATAATTGCAGCCATAGTTCCATTAACTTTATCTGCAACTTCATTCATTATATTTCCTCTTTTTTCAGCTAGTACTACTGTATCTTCAAAAGATAACATTCCTGCTGCTCCAAGAGCTGAATATTCACCTAAAGAATGACCTGCCACAAAATCAGCTTTGATTCCTTTTTCTTCTAACAATCTAGTAAGTACTAAACTCATTGCAACTATTGCAGGTTGAGTATATTTTGTTAGTTTCAATGTTTCTTCTGGACCATTAAACATTACTTCTTTAAGATCCAAATCTATTTTATCAAATATTTCGTCAAAGTATTTCTTTGCACTTTCATTATTTTCATATAATTCTTTACCCATTCCAACATATTGTGAACCTTGTCCTGGATAAACAAATGCTATTTTAGACATCTTTCCTCCTTCTTATATAACAGGTGTAATGTATTTTATCATAATAAGAGTTAGGTGTCAAACAAAACATCTAACTCATAAAGACTCTATTTAGACCATCTAAGCATTAGTGATGCATATGATAAACCTGCACCAAATCCTACTAATATTAGATTATCTCCTTTTTTGATTTTCCCATTTTTATACGCTTCTGTAAGAGCTAGTCCTATAGATGCACCACTTGTATTACCAAATTTGTTTAAGTTCATATAAAACTTATCTTCTGGCATATCAAGTTTTTTTGCTGCTGCACTTACTATTCTATAATTAGCTTGATGAGGAACTACTAAATCAACATCATCTACACTTAACCCTATTTTTTCAAGAGTTTTTGTAGTAGTTTCTGGTACTGCATTTACTGCAAATTTAAATACTTCTCTACCATTCATTTTTAAGAAATGTGCTTTATCTCCAACAGTTTCTTCACTTGCTGGTTTTCTACTTCCACCTGCTGGTACTAATAGAGCATTTTCTCCACTACCATCTGCAGCCAAATGGAATGATTTTATTCCATAACCTTCTTCTACTTCTCCAAGAACAAATGCTGATGCACCGTCTCCAAAAAGTATACAAGTATTTCTATCTGTAAAGTCTATAAATTTACTTAATACTTCTGCTCCTATTACTAATACTTTCTTATATGCTCCTGTAGCAATAAAATTTGATGCTACAACAAGAGAGTATACTTGACCACTACATGCAGAACTTAAATCAAAGGCTGCTGCTTTAGTTGCTCCTAATTTGGCTTGAACAAGGGCCGCTGTTGCTGGAGTAAAATAATCTGGTGTCATAGTAGCTACTATAATTAGGTCTAATTCTTCTGCTTTAACTCCTGCATCTTCCAAAGCATTTTTAGCTGCTTCATAAGCCAAATCTGATGTAGATTGATCTTCACTAGCTATTCTTCTCTCTTCAATTCCTGTTCTAGATACTATCCATTCATCGCTAGTATCAACTAATTTTTCTAGGTCAAAGTTTGTAAGAACTTTTTCAGGTGTATATGCTCCAACTCCCAAAACTCCTACATTTTTAAGTTCCTTCATTCTATGCCTCCCTTTGTATTACCTTCTTTAACTCTTCTACAAAGTTTCTTTCAGCAAATTTATTAGCTACTTTAATTGCATTTTTTATTGCAACTGCATCTGAATTTCCGTGGGCTTTAATAGATATACCATTAAGTCCAAGGAATATTGCTCCTCCATATGCTGATGAATCCATCTTCTTTTTTAGTATACTAAAAACTGGCTTAAGAAGTAAAGCTCCTAATTTTCTTATAGGACTTTTCATAATTTCTTCTTTTAATAAATCCGTAATAAATTTTGCTACTCCTTCAGCTGTTTTAAGAACTATATTTCCTGTAAAACCATCTGCAACTACAACATCTACTTCTACTTCACTAAGCATTTCCCTAGTTTCAACATTGCCTGCAAAATTAATTTTTTTATTTTCTTTCATAAGTTCATAAGTTTCTTTTGCAAGTTCATTTCCTTTTCCAGGTTCTTCACCGATATTCATAAGTCCAACTTTTGGATTCTCTATATCAAGTATTAACCTAGCAAACTCGCTTCCCATAATAGCAAATTGATCTAAATATTCAGCTTTACAATCAGCATTAGCTCCAACGTCCATCATTACCATATGTCCGTCTTTTCTTGGGAATACTGTTGTTATTGCTGGTCTTAATACACCTTTTATCCTCTTTAGTGTCAGCTGACTAGCTGTCATCAAAGCTCCAGTATTTCCTGCTGATACTGCACCTTGACACTTACCTTCTTTTACAAGGTTTAATGCAATATTCATCGAAGCATCTTTTTTCTTTCTAACAGCCATTGCTGGCGGCATAGATTCTTTCATCAAAATTTCTTCTTCTGTATGAATTATTTCAATTCTATTTTTATCGTAATTATGTTTTTTTAATTCTACTTCAATCTTATCTTTGTGACCTACCAGCACAACTTCTAATTGAGAGATTTCATTTAATGCTAAAATAGCTCCTTTTACTGTTTCAACAGGTGCAAAGTCTCCACCCATAGCATCCAATGCTATTCTCATATTTACCTCCTACAAAAAAAAGCAAGGTTAACTTGCTTTTTAAAAAAATTATTAGTTAGCGCTATCTAAAACTTGTTTACCTTTGTAAGTTCCACATGCTAAACAAATTCTGTGAGCTTGTTTTGCTTCTCCACAGTTATCACATTTGTCTAAGTGTAATCCTGCTAAGGCATGGTGAGATCTTCTCATATTTTTTTTAGCTTTCGAAGTCTTTTTCTTAGGTACTGCCATTTCTATCCTACCTCCTATATACTATCTTATTTATTTATTTTTTTAGACATTTCTAACAAATCCATCCATCTTGGGTCTATGCCATCATCTGCATAATCAGACATTTCATCAAGACCTGCACATTCATCGCTACAGAGACCAAAAGGATCAATTTCTAAAATTAGGTGCTCTCTTACAAGCTTTTCTAAATCAATTTCATCCTCAACAATAGCTTCATATGCCACCATATCAGACTCTATCTCATCTTCTAAGGAGTTAGTATACTCATTAAAAGATCTTGAATCTAAATAATGACCTTCTATCTCCCCTTCTAAATCCATTTCATATGGACTTAAACACTTTACACATGCAGTTTCTATTTTAGTTTTAAATTTCCCTTTGATATAAATCTCTTCACCTATAAAACTAATATCATAATCTACTTTAATAGGT
Organism: uncultured Fusobacteriaceae bacterium; assembly: GCA_964536535.1. Classification (GTDB taxonomy): domain Bacteria; phylum Fusobacteriota; class Fusobacteriia; order Fusobacteriales; family Fusobacteriaceae; genus CAZFBB01. The sequence goes on along the minus strand of CAZHXU010000201.1, from coordinate 677 downwards.
TCTAGTAATTTAAAATCTACATCGTCAACTTTTTCAAGTATTACTTGATTTGTAAAGTTGTTTTGATTCTTAGCTCTTAGCTCATTTATATTGATTTTCAAGCGATCACCCTCTTAAAAAATACCTTAGTAATTATACTAAAGACTCTAAATTTTGTCAAGTAAAAATTCTTAACAAGAAAATTCCCTAACTAAAAACTATGTTAGGGCAATAGTGTCTAATTATATCAAACTTTTTCATTTTTTTCAATGACTTTTCTACTAATATAAATAGATTTAATTTTTTCAAAGGATTTTTTCTTTTTTAGCAAAATATTAAATAGGAGGGTGTATATGACAAATAAAAAACGTTTTTATGAAGAAGAAAATTTGACTTTATTGGAACTTTTATCTATTGATAGAACTATTTTAGCAAATGAACGAACTTTTTTTGCTTATATTAGAGCTTCTCTTAGCATGGCTCTTGCTGGTCTTACATTTATAACTTTTATAGAGCATAAAATTTTTATAACTATTGGTTATACATTTATTCCTCTTAGTTTTTTGATAATTATTTTAGCAGCAAGAAGATATATGTTAGTAAATGACGATTTAAGAAAGTTGGGTAAAAAAAATACTGACACCGAATAAAATCTATATTTTATATAAAACATAAAAAAACAACATTAACCACGAATT
>CAZHXU010000200.1:0-5553 GCA_964536535.1 uncultured Fusobacteriaceae bacterium | reverse complement strand
TATAGATTTTAAGTAGCTAAACTAAAACTTTTTCAATATCTCTTATATGGCTTATTTCATATGTACCCTTTATATCAGAATTATTCTCTTTTTCGTGTAAATTAATGTAACAAGTATCAATACCATAATTTATTCCACCTAAGATGTCAGAACCTAAACTATCACCAATCATAAGAATTTTAGTTTTATCAGAAAAATTCATTTTATTAAGAGTATACTCAAAAATATCAGAATTTGGCTTTCTCATGTTAATTTCATCTGAAATGATAATTTCTTCAAAATATTTTGAAATAGGATGTTTTCTAATTCTATTTTCTTGAACTCTCAATAAACCATTTGTTATAATTGCTAGTCTATAATTTTTGCTTAATTTATCTATTATATCAATACTTTCATCAAATAAAAAATCACCTTGAGCTAAATAATCTTGGTAAACCCCACCAAAATCACCTTCTACCCCCCTAGCTCCTATTTTATGTAGTAATTTCTCAAATCTTTCTACTTTTAATCTATCTTGACTTATTAAACCTTTTTCAAAATCAATCCACATTTGTTTATTAATTTTTTTATATATTTCTCTATATTCTTCTTTGTATTCAATTTGAAAATGTTCAAACATTTTTGCAAGAGCAAAAGTTTCAGCTTTATCATAATCATACAATGTATCATCTGCGTCAAATAGTAGTACTTTATATTTCATAACAACCTCCCAAGTAATATAGTTACAATTATAACATTTTTTCAAATGAGCGTAAATAATACTTATTGATTCTTTGAGATTAATTTGCATAAGCTCATCTATCTTTTATTTAAAAGAAAATCTCCTTGCAACTTTCACTAGATAAAGGTAAAATCTATATAAGAAAAGGCATAAAGGGGAACAGAATGAAAACATATTTATGGTATGATTATGAAACTTTTGGTGCAGATCCAAAACGTGATAGAATAGCTCAGTTTGCAGGAATAAGGACAGATGAAAACTTTAAGATTATAGATAAAGTAGAGCATTACTGTAAACTTTCAGAAGATTATATTCCAAATTATGAAGCTTGTTTGATAACGGGGATAACTCCTCAAATGTCTAATAGGCGTGGAATGAATGAAGAGAAATTAAGTGAAGCTATCTATAGAGAATTTACAAAAGCAAATACAGTGTCTATTGGATATAATAGTCTTAGATTTGACGATGAAGTTACAAGAAACCTCTTTTACAGAACCCTTCGTGACCCTTATATACGTGAATGGAAAGATGGGTGTAGCAGATGGGACTTTTTACGAGGAGTAATGGGATTTTATGCTGTATCTAGAGATAAAATAATATGGCCACAGAATGAAGAAGGACGTGTTTCATTCAAATTAGAGAAACTAACTGAAATAAATGATATAAAACATAAAAAAGCTCACGATGCCATGAGTGATGTAAGAGCAACTATAGACATGGCAAAACTACTTTGGGAACGTGATAGAGGATTATATGACTATATAATGAATCTACGTGATAAAAACTTCGTTAATAACTTATTAAGAGGAGAACAATTTTTTATACATTCAGATTTTTCATATGGTTATGATAGAGATTATACAACTTTACTTTACAAAGTAAATATAGTAAAAACTGGTGCAAATGATGTTATTTTCTTAGATTTAAATACTGATTTAAACTTATTAAAAGAATTAGAAGTTGATAAATTGAAAGAATTAATGTATATGAAAAAAGAAGAATTAGAAGAAAGTTTGTACTCAAGACCAGGAGTAAAAGTTTTAAGAACAAATCAGATACCTCTTTTATTCAAATGGAATGATTATAAAGATAGAGGAGAATTTAACTGGGAAGATTTGGAATACAAAGTAAAATTAGCTAGAGAAATTGAGATGAAGTATGGGCATAAACTAGCTAAATTATTTGAAAATAAACAATTTGATGAAGTGGTTGATGTTGAGTTAGATATCTATGGTGGTTTTCCTAGCCCTACTGATAAAGGTCAATTTACTTTGATTCATCAAGATGTAAAAGGGTATAGACCTAATTTTGAAAACAAAAAATATAATGAACTTTATTATAGGTGGAAAGCAAAAAATTATTTTGATCTTTTATCTGATGATGAAAAAGAAAGTTGGAATGAATATTGTTACAAACTCTTAAGTGGAGATTTGGGTAGAACAGATATACTTACTTTTACAACTTTTGAAGAGGAAATAGAAAAAGCAAGAGAAATGTATAAAGAAGATCCTGATTCTATTGAGATTATAGAAAAAGTATATAAATATGTGTCAAAACTAAAAAAAGAAATTAAAAAGAATTATAAAATTGCAGGGAAAAAACCTCTTAAGAAAAAAGAAAAAAATGAAAATCTTACTTTATTTTAGCCGATAATATCGGCTATTTTATATTTTTGAGTAAAAAAAATTGAGCACAGAACAAGCTCAAATTTTTAGGGGTGGGTTATTCATAATTTGAAAAATCAATTATTTCATCTACATTAGAACAGTGATGAATTGTTTTGACCAAAAAGAGTTTAGATGAAATAATCTATCATTCAAATTAAATTTTTAGGGGGGTGGAGAAAGTAAGGGGTACTTTCTCCTTATAGGATGTTACAATGAAAAAATTATTGCTATCACTTTCGTGCTTTACAGGATAATTTTATAATATTTATTAAAAAAGAACAACTTGTAAAGAATTTTACTAGTACTATTTTTGTGGTAAAAAAAAAGGTGAAAGTTATAAAAAAATTGACATTTTAATTGTTTTTATATAGAACATTGTTTTTTATATCCAAACTAATTTGATAAAAGAAATACTAAAATATAATAGCTAAAAAATAACAAGTATTATATATAAAAATGTAAATATGTAAATAATTTACATAGTCATATTTTTTTTCCTTTTTTAACCCTTGATAATTATAGATTTAAAAAAATATAACTGTAAATAATTTTATGTATTAAGAATAATTATTAAAAGAATGAATAAGAATTAATAAACATATATATACAATTAAATTGATTAAGAAAATCAAACATTATGATGTTTTTATACTAAATAAAAAAAAAGACTATTTCTAGTCTTTTAAAATTTATAAAGATGAGTTAAAGTTTACAACGATAGCTTTTGGTCTACTCATAGCTTCAATACTATATCTTATTCCTTGAGTTCCCATCCCACTTGATTTTACCCCTAAGAATGGGAAGTGATCAGGTCCTCTTTGAGTTTTGTTATTGATTTGTACAGTTCCAACTTCTAATTTTTCTGCTATGGCAAAAGCTTTATCTATATCTTTTGTAAACACAGCAGATTGTAATCCATACTCACTATTGTTAGATATTTCTATTGCTTCTTCTGCAGATTTTACTCTAATAAATGGTAAAACAGGACCAAATGGTTCTTCCCATGCTATTCTCATATCTGTAGTAACATTATCAAATAGAGTTGGATAAATTAAATTATCTTTTCTTTTGTTTCCAAGTAAGAGTTTAGCTCCTTTTTCAATAGCATCATCTATAAGACCTTGCACAAAATCAGCACTTTTATTATCTATAAGAGGTGTAATAGTAACACCTTCTTCGAAAGGTAAACCTACTTTTAATTTTTCTATTTCTTCTTTTACTAATGATACTAATTCATCAGCCACTTCTTCAAAGACTAAAACTCTTTTTACAGCAGTACATCTTTGACCTGAATATGAAAAAGCTCCACTAACGATATTTTTTGCAGTATCTTTTAAGTCAGCATCAGGTAATACTATTGCAGCATCTTTTCCACCTAATTCCATTATCATAGGAACCATTCCAGCCGTTTTTGCAATATGCCTACCTACACCACTACTTCCAGTAAAGTTGATTAAATCTACTGCTTTGTGTTGGATTAAATAATCTCCTATTTCTGATCCTCTACCAGTAACTGTATTAATTACTCCTGCTGGTAAACCGGCTTTATTAAAAGCTTCGATTAGATACAATGCACTAACAGATCCTTGTGTTGGTGGTTTGAATAAAACAACATTTCCTGCCATTAATGCAGGGGCTATTTTACTTGCACTAAGATTAACTGGATAATTAAATGGTGCAATACTTAGAACAACACCTAAAGGCTCTCTCGTAACAATTGATAGTTTATTTTTCGAATTTCCATCAAAAGAGTCTCCACTTAAAGTTTCTCCTTTGATTCTTTTTGCTTCTTCAGCAGTATATTTTATAAAATCAGCAGTTCTTACAACTTCTGAGTAACTACTTTTGTAATCTTTACTTATTTCCATTGCAAGAATTTTTGCAATTTCTTCGGCATTTTCAACTAGTATATCAGCTGCTTTATGTAATATATTTGCTCTTTCAGTTAAATTACTATTTTTCCACTGTAAAAATGCTTTTTTGGCACTTTCAAAACTTTTATCTACTTCTACCCTAGTCATTCCTTGAACTTCCCCAATTAGACTATTATCTACTGGAGAAGATATTTTGATTGTATTTCCAGATGATGAATCTACCCACTGACCATCTAATAGATTTTTGTATATATTTCCTTCTTTAATATTATTAAAGTATGACATAACATCCTCCTTTATTAGAGAATTGTATAACCCTTGCAATACAAAATTCTAATTTTTTTATGTTTTTATTATTATACAGCATTTAGAAAAAAAGTCAAGGGAAACTTCACTAGAAAAGTACAGTTTTTTATGGTACACTAGATAATTAAGTAGATTTTTTTTAAGTATGTGCTATTGAATATTTTTTCAAAATGAGCTAAAGTTTATTGAGGTGATAATATGAAAAGAGGATTGATAGTATACTATTCTTTTGAAGGCAACACTAGTTTTATCAGTAATAAATTAGGTGAAGCACTTGAATTTGACACTTTGGAAATAAAGCCTAAAAAAGAGCTTAGGTCAAAAGGTTTTATGAAATATGTATGGGGTGGAGCACAGGTTATAATGAAAAAAGAACCTGAAATTGAAAAATATAATTTTCAAAGTAAACTTTATGACACTATTATTTTTGCGAGCCCAGTGTGGGCAGGAACATTTACTCCACCAATAAAAACTTTTTTATCTCAGGAAAAAGAGAACATTAAAGGAAAAAACATAGCTTTTGTAGCTTGTCACGATGGTGGACTTGGAAAAACATTTGAAAATTTTGAAAAAGAACTAAATAATAATCATTTTATTGGAGAATTACCTATTGAAGGTGCATTAAAGAATAAAAAAGAAAGTGAAGAGTTGATAAAATTATGGATAAAGGAAGTATTTTAAAAGAGTTTGATAGATTAAAAGAGGAAAAATTTGCATTTATTTATTTATCACAAGAAAGTTGTAATGTATGTAGTGTTACAAAACCTGTTTTTGAAAATTTAGCTAAAAAATATCAAAGTGCTACATTTACACATATTGATTTAAATAATTATGAATTTGCCAAGGGGTACTTTAGCGTTTTTACTATACCTGCAATACTAGTATATAGTGAAGGAAAAGAACTTCTGAGAGAAGCAAGGTTTTTTAATTTTGATGAGATTGAGCAAAAATTAGATAAATATTATGATTTAATCAATAGTTAAAA
>CAZHXU010000199.1:0-5564 GCA_964536535.1 uncultured Fusobacteriaceae bacterium | reverse complement strand
GAATTTATTAAAAAGTTCTCGCATTATAGCGAGAACTTAAATTATTTTATATATTTTGCCATAAGTGCATTGTATTCTTCACTTCCAACAATTTTATCTAAAGCTGCATTTACTTTATCAAGCAACTCTGTATTATCTTTATTAAATGCCATTGCATACTGTTCTCTTTGTAAATGCTCTTCTACTATCTTCAATCCTTCATTTGCTTTTACAAAATTAAGTGCTTGTTGCTCATCTAAAATAATTGCATCTATTTTTTTATTGTTAAGTTCGATTATTGCACCAAATGCTTTATCATATTGAACAAGATTTATTCCTTCCATTCCTTGAGCCAAAGTATCACTTGTAGTTCCAAGAGCTACCCCTACTTTTTTTCCTTTTAAACTGGCTTCGTTTATAATATCTTCATTATCTTCGCTTACTATTATTACTTGAGCTACATCAAAATATGCATTACTAAAATTAACTGCTTTTTTTCTCTCTTCTGTAACACTCATTCCACTTAGTATCAAATCGATTTTTTTAGTTTGTAAAGCTGGTAATAAACCTGCAAAAGAAATATCTTCAATCTTAAATTGTATCCCTGCTTCTTTTGAAATCAACTCTGCTAGTTCAACATCAAAACCTACAATTTGATCTCCTTCTCTATATTCAAATGGAGCAAAATCAGCACTCAAACCAATATAATAAACTTTTTCTTCTTTTTTTCCACAAGCTACTGCCAACACTACCAACACTACTAACATTAATATTTTTTTCATTTACTCTCCTCCTAATGTTCCTACCATGACTGCTTTTATTGTGTGTAATCTATTTTCTGCCTGATCAAATACTACTGATTTTTTACCTTCAAAAACACTATTGCTTACTTCCATTTCATCTATGCCAAATTCTTCCATGATTTCTTGGGCTATTGTTGTTTCTGTATCATGAAAAGCTGGCAAACAATGCATAAATATAGAATCTATATGACCATAACTCATAAGTTCCTCTGTTACTTTATATTTGATTAATTTATCTATTCTTTCCTGCCATACTTCTTTTTCTTCTCCCATAGATACCCATACATCTGTATAGAATACATGTGTTCCTTTTGCTGCTTCTACCGGATCTTCTTCCAGTATTATATTGGCTCCACTAACTTTACCAAGTTCTTTAGCTATATTGACTAGGGAAGTAGAGGGTAGAAGGTCTTTTGGTCCACATGCAACATAATCCATGCCCATAATAGCACAACCTATCATTAATGAATTGGACATATTGTTTCTTGCATCACCAAAATAAGCTAATTTTTTCCCTTCTAAAGAACCCAATTGTTCTTTTATAGTCAAAAAATCTGCCAAAATCTGAGTTGGATGAAATTCATCTGTAAGACCATTCCACACAGGAACTCCTGCATATTTTCCAATCTCTTCTACCCTATCTTGCCCATACCCCCTATATTCAATGCCGTCATACATTCTACCAAGTACCCTTGCAGTATCTTTTATACTCTCTTTTTTACCCATTTGTGAGCCTTGAGGTCCCAAGTAAGTTACATTAGCCCCTTGATCATAGGCTGCTACTTCAAATGCACATCTAGTCCTTGTACTATCCTTTTCAAATAAGACTACTATGTTTTTTTTCTTTAAAAATTCTGCTTCTACTCCCTCTTTTTTCGCCAATTTCAACTTTGTTGCCAAATCAAGAAGGTACTCCAGTTCTACTTTGTCAAAATCTAATAACTTCAAAAAATTTCTACCTTTTACCATAACCTCTCACCCCCATTATTTTAATTAGTAGTTAGTAATTAGCATTTAGTACTTTTCTACTTTTTACTTTCTACCTTTTACTTCCTACTTTCTACTTCTTACTTTATTTGCTTTTTACTTTATTTGCTTTTTACTTTTTCTCTATCATTGTTCCTATACCTTCATTAGTAAATACTTCTAATAATAGTGCATGTTTTATTCTTCCATCAAGTATATGTGATCTTTGAACACCCTTTTCAAGAGCTACTAAACAAGCTTCTACTTTAGGCAACATCCCACCTGATATGATTCCACCATTAATTAATTTATTTACTTCATTATAGTGAAGTGTACTAAGTAAACTCGAAGGATCATCTTGGTTTGTAAGTATTCCTCTTACGTTAGTAAGTAAGATAAACTTGTCTGCACCAATTGCTCCTGCTATCTCTCCAGCTACATAATCAGCATTTATATTGTATGTATTACCTTCTTTATCTGCTCCTACTGGAGATATCACTGGTATATACCCTTCTGAATCCAATGATTTAAGTATTTCTGGATTTACTTTTTTTACTTTTCCAACAAGACCAATATCTATTTTTTCTTCTTTGTCATATATATATTTTTTTTCTGCTTCAACAAGTCCGCCATCTTTACCACTAATTCCTACTGCTTTTCCACCTTTTTTATTAATAAGTGCAACTAATTCTTTATTAATTTTCCCAGTAAGAACCATCTCAACTACTTCCATAGTTTCAGCATCAGTAACTCTATTTCCCTTTACAAAAACAGCTTCTTTTCCTAATTTTTCCAAGTTCTCATTAATTGCAGGTCCACCACCATGAACAACTATTGGATTCATTCCTATATACTTTAATAATATAATGTCATCTATTACACCTTCTATGAATTTTGTATTTTCCATAGCATTTCCACCAAACTTTATAACTACAGTTACTCCTCTAAATTTTTTCATCCAAGGAAGAGCTTCCATAAGTACATCAGCTTTTTCAATTGTTTCTTTTAATAGCATTTTTACCCCCTTTATTAACTTCTATAATCTCCATTTATCTTTACATAGTTATAGCTAAGGTCACATCCCCAACTTTTTGCACTAGCATTCCCATCTAACAAACTAATCTCTACTCTAAGGAATTTTTCTCCCAATACTTTTTTAGCTTGTTCTTCATCAAATTTAATTCCACTTCCATTTTCAGCAACAGTTACACTTCCACCAGCTGAAGTAATCTTTATCCCAACTCCATTAGTATCAAAGTCCCCTTCTGAATATCCCATAGCACAAACTATACGACCCCAGTTTGCATCTTCACCAAAAAATGCACATTTAGTTAAGTTACTTGTTACTACTGATTTTGCTATTAATTTTGCATCTTTTTTACTTTTTGCTCCACTTACTTCTACTTCAACAAATTTTGTTGCTCCCTCTCCATCTTCGGCGATTTTTTTAGCAAGTTCTTCATTTACTTTCTGTAAAGCTTCAGCAAAAACTTTATAATCTTCATTTTCTTCAGTAATTTTTTTATTTTCTCCAAGACCATTAGCCATTACCATAGCCATGTCATTTGTAGATGTATCTCCATCTACACTAATCATATTAAATGTATCATCAACTATAGTAGAAAATGCTTTTTGTAATAATGCTTTTTCTATATTTGCATCTGTAACTACAAATGATAACATCGTAGCCATATTAGGATGTATCATTCCACTTCCTTTAGCCATTCCTATTATTTTAATTGGTTTATTGTCTAAAACTACTTCTACTCCAAAAACTTTTGGAACCAAATCAGTAGTCATTATTCCCCTTGCTGCCAAATCTCCATTTTTCCCAAGAGTTTCAAAAAGCATATCAACACCAGTTTCTATCTTGTCCATAGGCAGATTAACTCCTATAACACCTGTTGATTGCACAAACACTTCTTCTTTTGTTACTCCAAGTTTGTCTCCTACTAATTTAGCCATAGTTTTAGCATCTTCATAACCTTTATCTCCAGTACAAGCATTAGCTACTCCACTATTTACTACCACAGCTCTAATCCCCTCGTTTTTAAGGTGTTCTCTATCTACTATAACTGGTGCAGCACAAAATTTATTTGTAGTAAATGCTGCGGCACAAACTGCATCTACTTCACTTATAATCATTGCCATATCAAGTTTTCCACTTTTTTTTATTCCACAAGCAACCCCATTTGCCAAAAATCCATTTACATCTGTAATACTTGGATTATTTAATATTTTCATCATAACTCCTTTATTCTACATATTTTATTATCTAACTTCTACTTCTAAACTTCCTATGGAAACATAGCTAACAATTCTAAACCTTCTTTTTCATCAATATCAAATAAGATATTCATATTTTGTACAGCTTGGCTTGCTGCCCCCTTCATCAGGTTATCTATTACAGACATAACTATTACTCTATTTGTTCTTGTGCATATTTCAAAACTTATATCACAAAAGTTAGTTCCTTTTACCCATTTTGTTTCTGGTGCTGTATCTAATATTCTTACAAAGTACTCATCTTTGTATGCTTCTTCAAAAGCTTTTTTTACTTCTACTCCACTTACTCCTTCGTTAAGACTAGCATAAATAACACTTAGTATTCCTCTATTCATAGGAATAAGGTGTGGTGTAAATAATAGTTTTATATCTTCATTACTAACTCTAGTTAATTCTTGTTCTATCTCAGCAGTATGTCTGTGGTTTGCTACAGCATATGCTTTAATACTTTCGTTTACTTCACAGTAAAGATTCTGCATCTTCTCACTTCTACCTGCTCCACTTGTTCCCGACTTAGCATCTATAATGATGCTTTTTTCATCTATAAGCCCCGCTTTTACAAGAGGATATGTACCAAGTATAGATGCAGTAGCATAACAACCAGGATTAGCTACAACTTTTTTCCCTTTTATCTCTTCTCTTTTTATCTCAGGCAATCCATATACACTTTCATCTATAAGTTCTTCATTTTGGAAAGGAACTTTATACCATTTTTCATACTCTTTCGTATCATCTAATCTAAAGTCTGCTCCCAAATCTATTACTTTAACACCTTTATCATAAGCTAGTTTTACTGTTTTAGCTGATTTACTGTGTGGTAAAGCTGTAAAGATAACATCAATATCTTCTAATCTTTCATAAGCTTCATCAAATGTTAAACACTTTTTTTCATAGATTTTAGCAAAGTTTCCATACAAGTTTTGTATCTCTTCTCCTGCTTTACTATGAGCTGCTATAAAATCTACTTCTACTTCTTTGTGTTGCAATAACAATAATAATAGTTGAGCTCCTGCATACCCACTTACTCCAACTATACCTGCTTTTATCATTGTGCCTCCTATTTATCTTTTATTTAACAAAAGACTCATACCATGTCCATAACCATGTCCAAAGTCTGGTCTTCTTACAAAACCATGTTTTTCATAAAACTCTTCTTTACCACTAGCAGACATGAGAGCTATCATTACTTCTTCATCATTGGGGCAATACTCTTTTACATGCCCTATCAAACTATCAATTACTTTATTTCCCAAACCTTTTTTTTGATAGTTTGGATGTACAATTACATCTTGAAGATAAAAGATTATCCCCATGTCTCCTACTACTCTCCCCATTGCTATTAGGAGGTTGTTGTGGTAGAAGCTGATTCCATACAAACTTTTTTCAAGCCCTACTTTAGCCATATCTTTATTAATTGATCTCCAACCAACAACTTTTCTCAGTTGATTATAGTTATCAACGTCTGGACATCCTTCCACAATTATGATTTCTTCCATAATATTATTCCTATCAAATTAGTTAAATTCTATA
>CAZHXU010000198.1:0-5580 GCA_964536535.1 uncultured Fusobacteriaceae bacterium | reverse complement strand
TAGTCAGCCTTTTACTTATTAGTTTATTTCAAGTAATCTTACTTCTAATGTTGCTTTTCCTCCTATAGTTGCATCTATAGCTGGAACTAAATAAATATTTTGTACATTATCTAAATTAAGTGGAATAATATTTGGTGCCCAACTTGGCTGATTAAATTCATCCAAGATTACAGTCACTTTAGCCCAATCTGCAGCCATAGGAATTTTTGTTTCATAATGAGCATAAGAGCCATCTCCTTCTGGTCCAAAATCAGTTTGAGATAATTTTATCTTCAAATCATGAGTTGATTTATATTCTATAGTGATTGTTTCTGCCCCACTTAACTCCCTACCAGTTTCACTTACTAATTCAACAAAGGGCCAATTCATCCCTTCTTGTTTTTTATACATATCAAATTCTACTTTTATCTCTCCATTACTTATATCTATACTTTCACCATCTGAGTTATGGCTAGATCCAAAATCATCAGTAGCTGCATACCAATTTACTCCTTCTGCAAATATCAAGTTTCCATCAGTAAATACCGTATCTTCTCTCTCAACTACATTTTGTACTACTTGGTCTTCTACTTTCTTTTCTGTACTAGTACAAGCACCTAAAGTTAGTAGAATACTTGATAACATTAATAATTTTTTCATATTCCCCTCCTTTTCAAATAAACAAATAAAATATTATATAATTAAAGTTACCTCTTATTCGAATAGAAGTCAATATACTGAAACATTCATAATTTATATTTGTTTTAACAGGTTTATTCATTTCTCATTTTTAACATTTTGTCTTTCTTTCTTACGTCTAAAAATGAAAAAAAGAATCTTTATGCTATATTTTTCTATTTATTTTTAAAAGTAAAATTCAAAAAAAATAAAAAGACGCAAACTGCGTCTTTTAAACTTAACCTTAATCTCTTTTTATTATAATTTAATTATAATCCTTTTACTACTTCTAATACTGCATCATAGTTAGGGTGATCTGTAATTTCTCCTACATATTCTACATATTTAATTGTGTCATCTGCTCCTACTACTACAATTCCTCTAGTTAATAATCTTAATTCTTCTACTACAAATCCATATTTTGTACCAAAATCTAAAGTTTTGTGATCTGATAAAGTTACTGAATTTTCAATTCCTTTATCTCCACAGAATCTTCCTAGTGCAAATGGTAAATCTACTGAAATTGTTACAATTTCAACATTTGGTAAGTTTGCTGCTTCTTTATTAAATCTTTCAGTTTGAAGAGCACATACTCCTGTATCTACTGATGGTACAACTGAGATAATTCTTACTTTTCCTGAATTATCTGATAATTTATATTCACTCAAGTCATTTTTTAAAGCAACAAAATCTGGTGCTTTTTGACCTGCTTCTACTCTATCTCCTAATATTGTTACATAGTTACCTGCAAATTTTATTTCATTTGTTCTTTTTGACATATTTCTTTCCTCCATATCATTTATTTTCTTAAGTATACTTCATTGGTATACTTTTGTCAAGAAGCAATTATTATTTTTTACTGGAAAAATTCTTTTTTCTTCTTTTTTTTAAAAATTTATTTTTCCCTTAGTAACATTAATAGAATAAATTTTATTCATGATTATCAATTAATTTAATAAATATTTTTATTATTTTATAATAGTCCTTGTCCAATATTTTCAGTACTTTTTACTATTTTTTTAGTCATTTTAAAAATTTTTTTTATTTTTCTTGTTGACAAGACAAATAAATTTCTCTATAATAGGTCAAACAATCGCTTAGCAAATGCTAATCGGCACACGAAAATTATATACTCTTATCAAGAGAAGCGGAGGGACTGGCCCTTTGATGCTTCAGCAACCTGCCTTAGAGGTGTGGTGCTAATTCCAGCACGAAAGTGATAGATGAGAGAGCGTTTTGACTTGATGACAAAACCTTTTCTCAGTATACAAGAGAAAAGGTTTTTTTTATTATATAGTCTATTCTTGTAAAACAATGAAAGAAAAATCAAAGGGGGAATTAAAATGTCAAAAAATTTAAGATTTGAAACTTTACAATTACATGCTGGTCAAAGTCCTGATAAAGAAACTAATTCAAGAGCTGTACCTATATATCAAACAACATCATATGTTTTTAACGATAGTGACCATGCAGCAAATTTGTTTGCTTTAAAAGAACCAGGGAATATATATACTAGAATAATGAATCCTACAACAGATGTATTAGAAAAAAGAATTGCTGCACTTGATGGTGGAGTTGGAGCTCTTGCTGTTGCAAGTGGTACTGCTGCTATAACTTATTCAATTCTTAATATTGCTCGTAGTGGTGATCATATTATAAGTGCAAGTAACTTATATGGTGGAACTTACAACTTATTTGCTAATACTATTAAAGATTTTGGAATAGAAACAACATTTGTTGACTACGATGACTTAGAAGGATTTAAAAAAGCAATTCAAAATAATACAAAAGCTATCTTCCTTGAATCAATAGGAAATCCAAATGCTACTATTGCTGACTTGGAAAAAATCTCTAAGATAGCTCATGATAATAATATACCAGTTATAGTAGATAATACATTTGCTACACCTTATTTATTCAGACCACTTGACCACGGAGCAGATATAGTTGTATATTCTGCAACAAAATTCTTAGGTGGACATGGTACAAGTATTGCTGGACTTATTGTAGATGGTGGAAAATTTGATTGGGCAAGTGGAAGATTCCCTAATTTTACTACTCCGGATAATGGATATCACGGATTAAAGTATGCTGATTTAGGAGAAGCTGCATTTATTCTTAAAGCTAGAGTTAAATTACTTCGTGATACAGGAGCAGCCCTTAGTCCATTTAATGCATTCTTGATACTACAAGGGATTGAAACTCTTTCACTTAGATTAGAAAGACATGTAGAAAATGCTAGAAAAGTAGTCAAGTATCTACATGATAGCCCTTATATAGAATGGGTAAGTTATCCAGAACTAGAAAGCCACAAAGATTATGAACTAGGAAAAAAATACCTTACAAAAGGAGCTGGATCTATCTTTACTTTTGGAATTAAAGGTGGAGTAGAGCAAGGTAAAAAGTTTATAGATAGTTTAGAGATATTCTCTCACCTTGCAAATGTTGCTGATGCAAAATCACTTATCATTCATCCAGCAAGTACAACTCATGCACAACTTAGTGAAGAACAACAAAGATCGGCAGGACTAACTCCAGAAACAGTTAGAATTTCAGTTGGTTTAGAAAATATAGACGATTTAATTGCTGATTTAGAGCAAGCTTTAATTAAAAGCCAAGAATAGATTTTAAAGGTTTATAACCTTTTATACATACATTATAGGATAGGAGAAATACAATGAAGATAAAAGAGATATTTGAAAAAAAGAAACCAGTTATATCCTTTGAGATATTCCCACCAAACAAACACCATAACTTAGACTCTATATACGAAACAATTGATGGTTTAGCAAAGTTTAATCCTGATTTTATAAGTGTTACATATGGTGCTGGTGGTACAACTAGGGGAAAAACAGTAGATATAGCTAGCCATATTAAGGAAAAACATGGAATTGAGTCTCTTGCACATCTAACATGTGTTGGAGCTACAAAAGGGGAAATTGATAGTATTATCAAAAGTTACAATGAAAAGGGAATAGAAAATGTTTTATCCTTGAGAGGAGATATTCCAAGCGGTTCTGATGCATCTGATTATCTTGGGGGAGATTTTACTTATGCTTCAGATTTGACAGAATATCTAAAAGCTAATGGTGATTTTACTGTTGCAGGTGCGTATTATCCAGAAACTCATTTTGAAAATAATGATTTGAAGGATTTATTTAACCTAAAGAAAAAAGTTGATGCTGGTACTGATTTTTTAATATCTCAACTCTTCTTTGATAATGAAATCTTATATAGATTCAAAGAAAAAACAGATAAATTAGATATAAATGTACCTTTTCAAGCAGGTATTATACCTGTTACTAATGCGAAACAAATCAAAAGAATTACTGAGTTATCTCATTGTTCATTACCACCAAAATTTAAGCGTATCTTAGATAAGTATGAGCATAAACCTGAATCACTTAAAGAAGCTGGTATTGCTTATGCTATCGAACAAATTATAGATCTTATCTCTTGGGGTATAGATGGTATTCACTTGTATACTATGAACAAAGTAGATACTACTGAAAAGATTATAAAGAGTATCAGTCATATCAGGAATGATTTTTAGTCTTTTCATTTATTTAATCAATAGATAAAATTTAAAATCAATATGATATATTTCCATTTTTTTGTACACTTTGTATCAAAATTATGTTACTATATCTATACAATAATTTAGTATAGCTTTACTAAATTTTCAGACAGTTTTTAAAGTTTTTATATAAAGGGGTGTATTATGAAGTTAGGAATAATAGGATTAGGTACTGTTGGAGAGGGAGTACTCGAAATACTTACAAAGGAAAAAAAGAATATAGGAAGTAAGGGTGCAGAAGTAGAAGTTAAATATGCATGTGACCTTAATATAGATAGGGATTTCCCATTTGATTTTGATAAAAAAATATTAACAAAAGACTATAAAAAAATCTTAGATGATAATGAAGTAGAAACTATTGTTGAACTTATTGGTGGAGAGGGACTTGCTAAAGAAATAGTACTTGAAGCTATAAAAAAAGGGAAAAATGTCATTACTGCCAACAAAGCACTTATTGCAAAACATTCGAAAGAAATCTTTAGCCTTGCTTCTGAAAAAGGTGTTAACCTTTATTATGAAGCTAGTGTAGGTGGAGGAATTCCTATAATAAATCCATTACAAGAAAATCTTGTTGCTAATAATATTATTGGTATTAGAGGAATTATTAATGGTACTGCTAATTATATCCTAACTGAAATGAAGGAAAAAAATCTTGATTTTGATACAGTTTTAAAAGATGCTATGGAAAAAGGTTATGCAGAAGCTGATCCTACATATGACATAGAAGGAATAGATACAGCTCACAAAATATGTATCTTGGCTAGTCTTGCATATAACCAAACTGTTGATTTTAATAATATTTCTGTAAGTGGAATTACTAAAATCAAACCTATCGATATACACCTAGCTGAAAAGCTTGGTTATAATATAAAACTTATTGCGTCAGCGAAAAAAGCGGGGGATAAGTTGGCAATACAAGTTGCACCTACTTTAGTAAACAAGGGGGATTTACTTAGTAATGTGCACGGAGTATTTAATGCAGTAGAAGTTGAAGGGGATTATGTTGGTACGACATTATTCTATGGAAGAGGTGCTGGTAGAGAAGCTACTGCTAGTGCTGTTGTATCTGATATAGTAAAAGCTGCTGTAAACTGTAAGTATAAAGAAAGACATTATTTTAATCTTGAAAAAGAAGCTACTTTAGTTAAAGGGGAAGATTTAAGTGGGGATTATTATATAAGATTAACTAAAGAAGATTATTCTAATGCTTTTGATACTTTAGCTAATGAAAAATATGAAGAAGATGGTTCAGTTGTTTTATTAGTAAAAAATACTACTATTGCTAATTTAGAAAAAGCTTTTGCTGGAAAAGAATACACTAGACTTAGTGTAAATTAAAAGAAGCC
>CAZHXU010000197.1:0-5699 GCA_964536535.1 uncultured Fusobacteriaceae bacterium | reverse complement strand
TCTGAGTTACTATTCCTTTAAAACTACGCTTTATTGCTTGTTTTAATAGGCTGTGTATAGTTCGACTAAAGGTATAATTACCTAAGTCTCACTAAATCTGCGTCAAAGCTTTTAATACTTCTCTGTGAAAACTCTGTAACCTTTGTGAAACAGATTATTTAAAACTACATGAAAGCTTTCATTTGTTTTAATATATTCTGCATTGTTCAACTAAAGAGATAAATCTCTAAGTTTCACGAATCTGTGGTAAAGTTTTTTTCGTTTTTTGTAGACAAAATTTATTTGTCTACAGCCTGTAAAGAGGCTTTGCCTCTTTTTTTATCTTTTAAAATAAATTGAATTAGTGAATGTTTGGTGAAGTTGTAATATATCAAATAGGAAGTATTAAAAATATTTTATAGTGAGTAGAAGTTGACATATTAGCATTATTTCTATAGTATAAAATCAAGGAGGAATCTATGCTGAAATCTATGCTTATCAATATACTAATATTTACAATACCTTTTTTACATTTTATAAATGAAAAATCCTATGAGAAACTTTATGTTTTTTTCAAAATTTTTATATTTATAACTATAATTATTATACTGGATAATGGTTTTACAAATTTAAGAAAAAAAAGAAAATGATAAAATTATTCTTAGGAGATTGTTTGAAAATTAATACTTGTGCAAAATTATAGTACAATTTTTATTAGAGTACTATAATATAAAGTATATACAGTTTAAATCAAAAAAAATAAATAAATTAATTTTGTTAATAGGTCTAAATAAAAACCAATAAAATCAATAGGTTTTCTTTAAAAAATCGAAAATTCCTCTTTTAAATAGCTTTTATTAAAAAAAATTAATAGAACTAATAGGACAAAATATGATAAAATAACACAGGGTTATTTAATAAGTACGAATAGGGAGGTTTTTTAATGAGAAAATTATTATCGTTAATTATGGCTTCATTATTTTCAGTAGCAGCATTTTCTGCTGAAAAAGGTGGAGAACCAGAAACAATTTACTTTAACGTAAAAATGCAAGAGGAAGTAGGAGTAAAAGACGTTGCAGAAGGTCTTTCAGATATTTTCCTAAAAGCAATAAAAGCTTCAACTTATAATGGTTTAGACCAAGCAACAAAAGATAAGTTAGAAGTATACTCAGTACCATCAGGATCATGGAGTTTTTATGTTAACTCTGTACCTAATAAAGCACCTTATCATGTAGAAAAAAATGGAGTAACTGAATTTAATCCATTTGCTGTAAAAGATATAAGATTTGCACTTAATTTCTTAATAGATAGAAAAAAAGTTGTAGATGAAATCTTAAATGGTGCTGGAGGAGTTAAATTTACTCAAGCTACACCAGGGCAACCAAATGCTTGGAGAATTGAATTAGTAGCTAACAAGTATGGGTTCACTCCAGAAGGAGATCAAGCAAGAGCTATAGCTGATATTAATGCAGCAATGGAAGAAGCGGCTAAACATCCTGAAAACAAAGGAAGATTAGTTAAAAAAGGTCAATTTTGGCATTTTGATGGAAATCCAGTTACTATTAGATTCATAATAAGAGTAGATGATCCAAATGGAAGATTAAAATTAGGAAACTACACAGCTGACTTAATAGAGCAAGCTGGAATCAAAGTAGATAGATTATTATGGGATTTCAAAAAAGCAGGATCAACAGTATATTACTCAGATCCAGCAAATGCTGACTGGCATTTATATACTGAAGGATGGGGAGCAGGATCAACTTACGTATGGTGGACAGTTCCTACATCTCAATATCACATAGTAAAAAGAGGATACTTACCAGGTGGAAACACTGAAGGTTGGTGGAACTTTGAATATGAAGATCCTAAAGCAAGTGAATTAGGAGATCAATTATTAGAAGGAAGAATTGAATCATTAGATGAGCAATGGGATATACTACAAAAACTTACTGCTTATGGACTTGAAGATTCAAATAGAATTTTCTTAGTTTACCAAAATGATTATTTTGTAGCTAATAAAGACAGATTTGAAGAAAGAATGTTCTATGGATTAGGAAATGGAATTAAAAGATTTGCTTTAGAAAATGCTAAAGTTAAAGATGATGTTTTAACAGTAACTCAATATTCAGGTGCTGGTGGAACATTTAGTTCTCCTTGGGATCCAGTTGGACAAAATGGATTTAGTGATGTTTATTCTTCAAATATAGTTCAATTAATCTTTGATAGAGAAATCATAGATGGACCTATGGGAACTTATTTTGAAAGAAGATCACAAGTTATTGAAAATATATCTAAACCAGTTTTTGCAGCTGACGGTACTTTAACAGGAGAAATAGATGTAGATTCAGATGCTGTTTTATATAATGCAAAAACTCAAAAATTTGAAGCAGTTGGAAAAGGAGTTAAATCGGCTCTAAAAACAACTTATAAAATAGATATGGGTGCATGGCATCATGGTAGAGCTATTACTATGAACGACTATATTTATGCATTTGCTTATAGAAGCGAATGGGGAATAAAAACAGACAATAATGACAAAAGATATGATAAAAACTATGCAGGTTTCCAAGAGGCATTATTTGCTACTTCAAAAGGATTTAAAGTTGAATCAGCAGATACAATTACTCTTTGGGAAAACTCAAACAATCCAGCTGGTGGCTTATATAATATAGCTACATTTGAAGGATTAAAAGTAAAAGGGAACCAACAACCTGGATATGCAGTACCATGGGAAATATTAGAAGCATTTGATGCAATTATAATAAATGGAAGTGCATCAGGAACTACTTATGGATTTACAGAAAAAGAAGGTGTAGAACCAGTTGATCTTAAGAATCCTACATTTAATGCTGATGTTTTAGCACAACTTAAAAAGTTTGTTGCTGAAAAACATGTACCAAAAGTATTAAAAGGTAAATTAAGTGAAAAAGAAGTAGTAGCAGCTTACAATCAAGCAATTAAATTTATAGAAGAAAAAGGACATGCTTTAATCGGTTATGGACCTTATTACTTAAATCAATTAGATGCTAAAACTGGATTTGCTGAGTTAAAAGCATTTAGAAATAATTTATACACAGAAGAAAAAGGTAAATGGACTGGATTATTAACTACAGATTACTTAAGAATTGAATCAGTTGAAACTCCTGATTTAGTAGTTGCAGGTGATGATGCAGTATTTGAACTTAATGTATCACAAGTACAATACCCAGCTGATACAGCTACTAGAGCAACTAGTGGAGAAGTAAAAGCGTTGTTAATCTTAGAAGATGGATCAACTAAAGAATTTGATGGTGAATTTGTTGGAAATGGAACATTTGAAGTAATAATTCCAGGAGATGATACAGTTGAATTAGCAGGTGACTATACAGTAATATTAACAGCAACTTTAGATGGTCAATTTACAGGGACAAAAACAGTTAAAATAGAAGTATTTTAATGTTAAATATAATTAAGTAACATATAAGGGGCAGCCTTTGCCCCTTTTAGTATGTAGGAGGAAGAGTTAGATGTTTTGGAAAAGAGTATTGAAAAGAGTGATAGCTGCGGCTATAATGTATGCTCTTGCTGTTTTTACCTATTCAATGATTTTCAACAAAGTACTAGATGTAACAATAGTTACAACAATACATGAGACAATCAAGGCTGAAACAGTTCAGTTTTTATCGGCTGATCCACAAGGGGATGTGGCAAAGTTTCAAGAAAACAGAAAAGAGTATTATTATGACGTGTATAGGGTAGAAGACCCTTATTTAGTGAAAGTATTATGGAGAACAAAAAATACTTTGTTATTTGATTTTGGAAAATCTTCAGTTCTAGTTTCACGTAGTGGAAGTAGAAATGTAAGTACTATTATTTTAGAAGCATTACCTTCAACAATAATATTATTTACAACATCACAAATTTTTATTGTAATCATCGCTTTAATTTTAGGATTAAAGAAAGCACAGAAACCAGGTGGTAAATTAGATAGAATTTCATCTAATATTACAATGGTTATGTTTGGTATCCCTAGATGGTGGGTTGGATTAATGTTCATAATGTTATTTGGTTATGGATTAAAAATATTCCCTACAGGTGGTCAATTATCAACACCTCCACCAGCACCAGGATTACCTTATGTTTTAGATTATTTAAAACATTTGGCATTACCTGTTATTACTATAGTTTCATTAGGGTTCTGGGGAACTTCATTAATTATAAGAAACATAGTTTTGGGTACTATTCAAGAAGATTTTATTATGACTGCAAGAGCTAGAGGAGTAGGAGAAAGAAGTATCTTATTTAAACATACATTAAGAACAGCAGCTCCACCTATAGTAACTATTGTTTTATTAAGTTTATTAGCTTCATTTAGTGGAAGTATGATAACTGAGACAATATTTAGTTGGCCAGGTATGGGTAACTTATATATCCAAGCAACTAATACAAACGATGTACCAGTATTATTAGCTAATATCGCTGTTACAACTGGATTATATCAAGCAGGAATAGTAATATTAGATTTAATCTATGGATTCTTAGATCCAAGAATCAAGGCAGGTGGATAGAATTGAGATTTGATGATTTAAAATATAAACTTAAAGAGTTTTGGCTTGAATTTAAGAAGTCATATACAGGATTAATTGGATTAGGAATACTTCTTGTTTTATTAGTAGCAGTTGCTCTAGAAAAACAAATAACACCTTTTCCTGAAGGAAGTAAAAATTGGGCAAATATCAACTATTGGCAAGATTTACCAGCAGGAGCAAAACCTAGTTGGACTAATCTTTTTACAAGTAATAAATTGCCAAAATCAGAAGAATTAAAACATGGGGAATTTGTTAAAAGTGGTAATGATAGACTAACAAAATATACTACTGAATTTGAGTATGATTTTGATTATTCAGAAGCACCAAATGACATTGTTTTATACTTTGATACAAAAGGTAGACTAATGGTTAATGTAACTATAGTAAGACCTGATGGAAATGAAATAAAACTTGAGAGAAAATCATATAATACAGAAGAATTTGTTAGAAATAGATATTCTGTTGATATAGAATCTTTAAATGGAGCATATAAATTTGCTTCTAAAGAAGATTATGCTGGAACAAGTCAAGTTCAGAAAAATATTATAAATTCAACAAAAGTATTATTCTCTAAAGTTAAAGAGAATATGATACAAGATGTACAACTTGAAAAAGGAACATATAAAATTGTAGTAGAAGCATTATTACCTGGTAATAAAGGTGAAATTAAAGATGCTGAAGCTAATGTAGTTGGAAAAGTTTTCGGAGTAATGGGTACAGACTTGTCAAAAAGAGACGTATTTACAGGTTTAATAGCAGGTGTTAAATGGGCTATGTTAATTGGTTTATTAATTGCTTTCTTATCTACAATAATAGGAGTAACATATGGTATTACTTCTGCTTATTTTGGTGGGTTTGTTGATGCTGCTATGCAAAGAATAGCTGAATTTTTGATGAATATTCCATTTATTCCTGTAATGATAGGATTAGCTGCGATATTCAAACCAAGTATTTGGATATTCATAATTTTAATGTGTGCTCTTAGATGGGTAAGTAGTGTTCGTACAGTAAGAAGTATGGGTATGCAAATTAAGAATGAAACTTATATCGAAGCTTCAAAAGCTTTGGGAGCAAGTCACTCAAGACTTATCTTTAAACATATGATACCTATAATGATACCATTTTCATTTTCACAAATGGCCCTTGCAGTAC
>CAZHXU010000196.1:0-5708 GCA_964536535.1 uncultured Fusobacteriaceae bacterium | reverse complement strand
TAATATGTATATAGACAAAAATAAAAGGAGTAAAAATGACTAATAATGATTTTGACGTTATTGTTGTTGGAGGTGGTCATGCAGGAGTAGAAGCAGCTTTAGCTTCAGCAAGACAAGGATTAAAAACAGCAATGTTTACAATATATTTAGATAGTATTGCAATGATGTCATGCAATCCATCAATTGGTGGACCTGGAAAATCACACTTAGTTGCAGAGATAGATGTATTAGGTGGAGAGATAGGGAGGCATACAGATAAATATAACTTGCAATTGAAACATCTAAATACCAGTAAAGGTCCTGCAGCTAGAATAACAAGAGGTCAGGCTGACAAATACTGGTACAGAGTAAAGATGAAAGAAATAGTTGAAAATCAAGAAAATCTTGATTCTATACAAGAAACAATAGATGAATTGATAGTTGAAAATGGAGTATGTGTAGGAGTTAAATCTTCATTAGATATAGAGTATAGAGCTAAAGCAGTTGTACTATGTACTGGAACTTTCTTAAAAGGAAGAATAGTAATAGGTGATACAAAATATCCAGCTGGTAGACAAGGTGAAATGAGTGCTGAAAAACTATCGGATAGTTTATTAAAACACGGAATAGTACTTGATAGATATCAGACAGCTACTCCTCCAAGAGTTGATAAAAGAACTGTAGATTTTAGTAAAATGAAAGAGTTACATGGAGAAGATAAACCTAGATATTTTTCTATATTTACAGAAAAAGAATCTAATCAAAATACTCCTACTTGGCTTACATATACTACAGAAAAAACAGTAGAAGTAGCAAAAGATCTTTTACAATACTCTCCAATAGTAACAGGAATAATAGAAACTCATGGACCAAGACATTGTCCATCTTTAGATAGAAAAGTTTTAAACTTTCCAGATAAAACAGATCATCAAATATTCTTAGAACAAGAAACTATAGAGAGTAATGAACTTTATGTAAATGGATTAACAACAGCAATGCCACCATTTGCTCAAGAAAAGATGATGAGAACAATAGCAGGATTAGAAGATGCTAAAATCATGAGGTATGGTTATGCAGTAGAATATGATTATGCTCCAGCTTCTCAATTGTACCCAAGTTTAGAAAGTAAAAAGATAAAAAATCTTTATTTTGGTGGTCAAATAAATGGAACAAGCGGATATGAAGAAGCAGCAGCCCAAGGATTTATGGCAGGAGTTAATGCTGGTAGAAATGTACTTGGAAAAGAACCTGTGGTAATAGATAGGACTGAAGCTTATTTAGGAGTTTTGATAGACGACATTATCCATAAAAAAACTCCAGAACCGTATAGAGTATTACCTTCTAGAGCTGAATATAGATTAACACTTAGATTTGATAATGCTTTTACTAGATTGCTTAATAAAACAAAAGAAATTGGTTTATTAAACTCAGAAAAATTAGAAGTTCTAGAAAAAGCTGAAAAAGCAATAAATCAAGAAGTAGAAAGATTAAAAGATATAAAAGTACCTATGAATGAAGCAAATAGAATACTTGAAGAAATCGGTTCAAAACAACTGTTTGCTAAAGGTGTAAATGCTTATGAATTACTAAAAGTAAAAGAAGTTTCATATAATGATTTGTCTAAAGTAACAGAAATAGGTGATTACAAAGAATATGTAACTAATCAAATAGAAACAGTAGTAAAGTATGAAGTGTTTATAGAAAGAGAAAAAGCTCAAATAGAAAAGTTTAAAAAATTAGAAGCTATGAAAATACCAGAAGATTTTGACTTTGCTAGTGTAAAAGGAATATCAAATATAGCTAGAGATGGTTTAAATGAAGTAAAACCCCTTTCTATAGGAGAAGCTACTAGAATATCTGGTGTAAGTGGTCATGATATTGCGTTATTAATAGCTAATATAAATAAATAAAAAAAGATTAAAAAGACTAAAAATAATTAGTCTTTTTTTTTGAATAAAAATCTAACCTTGATTTTATTAATATTTATATGTATATAAACAAAAATAAAAAAAAAGTTTTTTTTGAAAAGAAAAAATCTATATTTATTTAAGGGTTAAGTTAAATATTAAAAATTATTTTTTTAAAGTCTTAACTATAAATATTTAAATGTTATCTGGAAAAGAATAAAAAAATATGTACATAAACAAAAATATAAAAAATAAAATTGATAAAGTTCTATTTAGAAAGGAATAAAATTACAGTATTTATTAGTTTTCAAATGTATATAAACAAAAATACAAGTTAATCAGTATTTTGAATCTATAATAAAAAATTTAATAAACTATTGTAAAAATCTAGTTTTATATATGTACATAAACAAAAATAATTTAGAAAACTATAATGAATGGGATAAAATAAATATTAAAATGATATGCTCATACTTGATAAGCTTTGATTTAATTAATTTTTTAGGTCAAAGATTTTATAAGGGTTTAATAATTCTTTCGCTAATAGCTTTTATTGTTTATTTAAAAATAGATCAGACAATAAAAAAGAAAGGATATGTACATAATCAAAAATAAAATAAATATATTAGAAAAAGGCATTAATAAGAGTGCCTTTTTTCTTTTATAAATTTATATATTAAACTTATTAGAGTATAGGTATAACTTAATTATTTTTGATTATATACACAAAAAAGTCATGAAAAATAGTTATTATAAAAATATATAAAAGAAGAAAGAAAGAAATGAAGATTATAGAAAGAGACCTTTGACATAAGAGAAAAAGGAAAAAATATTTTTGTTCATATACATATTGTGTACTTGAAAAAAATATTAAAAAGAGCTATAGTATATATATTTAGCTAATATATTGGAGGCTTGTTATGTTCGAAGGCTTAGAAAAGTTGAAGGATAAATTATATAGAGGTATAGTACCTTTTTATCTGATGGAAAAAAAGAAGAAAGTAGTTTATATATCAAGTTCTAATAAGAATATTAATGATTACTTCTACTCTATTGAAGAGTTTTCAAAACTTCCTAAGATAAAAATAGAAAATTATGACTATAGTGCTGAAGAATTTCGTGGTAAAAACTATAGTTTACTTAATTTTTTACAAAAAGAAAAAAAAGGAATAGTTTTTCTTTCTTTAGATGCACTTTGGAGAGAATATTTTGTAAAAGGAAAAAGTATACTATTTTCTGTAGGAAATGAATATAGCATAGTAGAAGTAAGAGAATTTTTGGTAGAAAATGGTTATATAGAAAACTATCTAATAGAAAAAAAAGGTGAATTTAGTATAAGGGGAGATATTTTAGATATTTATCCTCATACGGAAAAAACACCAATTAGAATAGAATTTTTTGATAAAGAAATAGAAGATATACGTAGATTTGATGTAGATAGTCAAAAGTCCATAGAAAAAATAGAAAAGATAGAAGTATTTAGCAATAAATCAGCAGAAGATACTTATGACTTTTTTGAATTTATGGATTTACTAAAAGTAAAAGAAAAAGACTGCCATGTTTATATGGAAAATATAGAAATTCTTGATTATAAATTTGAAGAATTTTTATTAAATTACAGAGATGAAGAAAAAGAATATAGAGAAAAATATAATGAGATAAAAAAGATAGCTGAGAAGATAGAAATAAGTAGATTTCAGCCTGAAGAAGTAGATAAATTTCAAGATATTAATTATATAAAAACACTTAGTAAAAGTGCAGAAATAACACTTTATACTGAGGAAAAAAGAAGATATGAAGAATTATTTGAAAAATATCCTATAAAAATAGAGAGAATCCCTCATTATGAAGGGTTTAAACTAGGAAAAAAAATAATCCTTACCGATAGAGAATTAAAAGGAATAAGGGTTAAAAGGGTAGAAGGTAGAAGAGATAGTCTAAAACTTACTAATATAAGTCAGATTAGACGTGGTGACTATGTTATTCATGAAAATTATGGAGTTGGTTTATTTTTAGGAATAGAAATAATTAATGAGCTTGATTATATAGCAATAAAATATGCTGATGAAGATAAATTATATGTCCCTATAGATGGGATAAATAGAATAGAAAAATATGTTTATGAACCTGGAACTATTCCAGAAATATATAAATTAGGTAGAAAAGGTTTTAAGAGAAAAAGAGATAAATTAAAGAAAGATATAGAAAAATTTGCTAAAGAATTAATAGAAATTCAAGCAAAACGTGAGAGTACTAATGGCTTTAAATATTCACCAGATACAGTATGGCAAGAAGAATTTGAAGAAGGATTCCCATATAATGAAACTAGAGATCAAATAAAAGCTATACAAGATGTAAAGATAGATATGGAAAGCTTTAAACCAATGGATAGAATAGTTTGTGGAGATGTTGGTTATGGAAAAACAGAAGTAGCACTAAGAGCTGCTTTTAAAGCTTGTATGGATGGAAAACAAGTAGCAATACTTGCACCAACAACTGTACTTGCTAATCAACATTTTGAACGTTTTACTGAAAGATTTAAAAATTTCCCATTGGAAATAAGGCTTATATCTAGACTTGAAGGAACAAAAGAACAGAAAGAAATTACAGAAGGACTAAAATTTGGTAGCATAGACCTTGTAATAGGAACACATAGGTTATTATCTGATGATATAAAATTCAAAGATTTAGGACTTGTAATAATAGATGAAGAACAAAAATTTGGTGTAAAAGCAAAAGAAAAGTTAAAAAAATTACGTTTAAATGTTGATATGTTAACACTTACAGCTACTCCTATTCCTAGAACATTAAATTTGGCTCTTTTGGGAATAAGAGATATTAGTATAATTGAAACACCACCTCAAAATAGAGTACCAGTAGAAACTTTGTTTTTGGAAGATAATAATAAAAAAATCAAAGATGCTATACTTAAAGAGATAAGTAGAGAAGGACAAGTATTTTATTTATATAACTCAGTAAAAACTATGGAATACAAACTTAATTTATTAAGGGAAATATTGCCAAAATCAATAAGAATAGATTATATACATGGTCGTATGGCTAGTAGTGAGATAAAAAGAAAAATAACTGCTTTTGAAAATGGAGATTTTGACTTACTTCTTACTACTACAATTATAGAAAATGGTATAGATATAGAAAATGCTAATACTATAGTTATTGAAGGAATAGACAGACTTGGTTTGGCACAAATATATCAACTTAGGGGGAGAGTAGGTAGAAGTGGAAAAAAAGCCTATTGTTACTTATTAGTTAATGAAGATAAAAAATTAAGTAAAAAAAGTGAAATGAGAAAAGAATCATTAATGCAACTTGGAGATTTTGGTGCAGGATTCCAACTTAGTCTTGAAGATATGAAAATACGTGGTGCAGGAGAATTACTTGGAGAAAAGCAACATGGAGCAATAGAAACTTTTGGATATGACTTGTATTTAAAGATGTTAGATGAAGAGATG
This sequence comes from uncultured Fusobacteriaceae bacterium, assembly GCA_964536535.1. Lineage (GTDB taxonomy): Bacteria > Fusobacteriota > Fusobacteriia > Fusobacteriales > Fusobacteriaceae > CAZFBB01. Next base: position 349 of record CAZHXU010000196.1, on the reverse strand, counting down.
AAAAAACAAAAAGATATGCCAATAGAAGACGATAGTATGTTGTTTGATGTGGATATAAAAGGTTATATACCAGATGATTATATAAAAGAAGAAGAAAAAATAGTAATTTATAAGAGGTTATTACATACAGAATCATTAAATGAATTACATGAATTAATAAAAGAAATAAGAGATAGATTTGGAAAAGAACCAAAAGAAGTAAAAGATCTATTTGAATTTAACAGATTAAAACTTATTGCAAAAACTATAGGAATAAAAGAAGTGAGCAGAAGAAATAATGGATTTGTAATAAAGATAAATGAAAATATATTTGAAATAGACAAACTGAATGTGTTAATATTAGATAATA
>CAZHXU010000195.1:0-5718 GCA_964536535.1 uncultured Fusobacteriaceae bacterium | reverse complement strand
GATTATATGACTCAAGTATCTTTATAAGTTTTTCTAAACTTTCGTATTCATAAAAATTATTTAGATTACTAAGTGCTACAAGGGCTATTTTATCTCCACTTTCAAATATCATCTTATCACCTCAGTTTATTATACATTTTTAGAGGTGATATAACAAAAAAATAATTATTAAAATTTAAATTTTTTTATTTTTCTTTTAAAATAAATTCTAAAATTTGAATATTCTTAGTCAATTTTTTTACTCCAAACATTCATAGATTCTATTTTTCCAGATATATTAGTATTATTTTTTAACATACCACAATAATCATAGCCTAATTTACTAAAAGTAATATTCATTCCATATGATTCAGCACGAGCAATAGTATATAAAACTTTATATCCTTCATTAATCATAAGTTCTTCAAGTTTAATTAATAAATGAAGAGCCAAATTTTTACCTCTAAACTCTTTTGATATTGCAAAATCAGTCATTTCTGCTACTTTATAATTGTTATATGTTTCAGCAGAAGCGATACCAACTAGTTTTTTCTTATAAAAAATTCCTATATACTTAATGTTTTCTTTCATTGTTTCTTTCAAATATTCCGTATTAAATATAGGAAAGGGGTAAGATTCAAATACACTCATATATAAATTAGCCATTTGATCACAATTACTTTCATTAAGAGATTCAATTGTATATCCATAGTCTAACTCTATTTCTTCAATAGAATGTTTCTTTTTTGCTAAATCTAATACATCTTTCAACAAATTTTTGTTTTCAATGGATTTTCGACTAGTTTTCAAAAATTTTCCTAAAAAATAACTATCTTCTTTTCCATTATAAAAATTATTTATTTTAGCTTCAATTTCATAATCAAATTTTTCCAATAATTTAGCAGATTCTTTTGGAACTTTTGCAAAAATTTTTCCGTAATTATTCTCAACTGCTAAATTTTCAGCTCTTTTTATAACTTTGTCAAAATCTTCTTTTGTTATATTCATTATATATACTCTATCATTATGTTTACCGTGATAAATAAGTGATTTACCAATATTCTCAAATTTACCGTACATATCTATTCACTTCTTTCTTCTCTAGCTAAATTTTGTGGGGTTAAAGTAATACTATCTTCATAGTCTGAAAGTAATTTTGCAACTCCGATTGATTTTGTATCTGAAGGACTCTCTAACTTTAATTGTAGATTACAATCACTACAGTTCAAATCGCAAAAATTATGGTCGTATTTATCAGGCATTTTATAAGTTGTAATAACTCCTTCAAAATTACGAAGTATAACTTTATTAGTAGACCATGAAACTACATAGTTAGGATTAACAGGTATTTTTCCACCACCACCAGGAGCATCAATTACATAAGTTGGCACAGCAAAACCACTTGTATGACCTCTTAAAGCTTCTATAATCTCTATACCTTTACCAACAAAAGTTCTAAAATGTTCTAATCCTTCTGAAAGATCACATTGGTATAGATAATAGGGTCTTACACGATTTTCAACTAATTTATGAACTAATTTTTTCATTATTCTAGGACAATCATTTACTTCAGCAAGCAAAACAGATTGATTTCCCAATGGAATACCAGCCATTGAAAGTTTATTAAGAGCTTCTTTAGCTGCTTTAGTTACTTCTTTTGGATGATTAAAATGTGTATTTATCCAAATAACTCCGTGTTTTTTGAGTACTTCTATTAATGAATCAGTTATTCTATATGGTAAAACAACTGGCATCCTAGTTCCAATTCTTATTACTTCTACATGTTTTATCTTCCTAATTTCTCCAAGTATCCAATCAAGATATTCATCTGATAACATAAATGGGTCTCCACCAGAAAGTAATACGTCACGAATTTCAGGATGATTTTTTATATATTCAATTCCTTTTGATATTTTTTCCTTAGAAGGAATAAAGTCATTATCACCTACTTTTCTTTTCCGTGTACAATGTCTACAATACATAGAACAGACATTAGCTACGTGTAATAGCACCCTATCAGGATATCTGTGAGTAAGCCCATCTACAGGGCTGTCTTTATCTTCATGAAGAGGGTCAGCCATATCACACTTTGATATACTTAGTTCTCTAATATCTGGAAAAGCTTGTTTAAAAACAGGATCATCTGCATAATCATCACTATCAATTAGTGATAAGTAATAAGGTGTTATAGACATTGGAAACTTTTCTATAGTTTTCATAATCTCTTTTTTTTTAGAATCACTAAAAGTTACTCCTAAAATTTTTTCAACAGTTTCTACTTTTGATATAGAATTTTTTAATTGCCATTTCCAATCTTGCCATTTTTTTGATAAATCACCCATATTTACACTACTATCCATTTTACGTTTTGTAATTTCTATTCTTTCAGTCATATTCTCTATTATCTCCTTTAATTAAATCTTTCAAGTGATTTTAAAATCATCTCTATCCCTATAGAACCAACAAAAAATCCATTTATTCTTAGAAGTATTGTTAGCAATTTATCAAATGTAATTCGATATTTTTTTTTGATTATTTTGTATTTGATTTCTATTAATAACATAATTGTTCCAAAGTTAATTACTAGAGTAGAAGTAATAATAATAAAAGTAATAAGTTTACTATATTTTTGCCCAATTAATATACTTTGTGCTACAGAAGCAGCTCCTACCATAAAAGGTAGAGCGATTTCAGAAGCTAAATCATCTAAAGAACCTTTTAGGGTAAAAAAAGATTTTTTACCTTGAATAATAAAAATTAATGAATATATCAAAATTACTATTCCACCAAAAAGTCGAAAACTATCAAAAGCAACATTAAAAAAGTTTATGAAGATAAAATCTCCTGTAAAAGCAAAAACAAGATAAAATCCACCTGATATTAAACTAGCTTTCCAAAGAACAAATGCAAAATCTTTTCTACCTAAATCATTGTATAAACTATTCAAATAGATAAATAATGCAAAAGGATTTAATAGTATAAGAAACTGTATTATGTGGTTCATTAATCCCTCCTTATATAATTCTGCTTAAAAATTCTTTTGTTCGTTCTTCCTTTGGATTTTCAAAAATTTCCTTAGGAGTTCCTTCTTCTAATACTATACCTTTATCCATAAAAATTACTCGGTCGGCTACTTCTTTAGCAAAACTCATCTCATGTGTAACTACTACCATAGTCATTCCTTCTCTAGCAAGTTCTTTCATTACTTCTAAAACATCCCCTACTAATTCGGGGTCAAGAGCAGATGTTGGTTCGTCAAAAAGTAGAAGTTCTGGATTCATTTCCAAAGCTCTTGCAATTGCAACTCTTTGTTTTTGTCCACCAGATAACATAGCAGGATATTCACTAGACTTATCTAACATTCCCACTTTATTAAGAATAACTTCTGCACTTTTTATTGCTTCTACTTTATTAACTCCCTTTACTTGTACAGGACCTTCAATCAAGTTTTCCATAACTGTCATATGTGGAAAAAGGTTAAAGTGCTGAAAAACCATTCCAATTTGTTGTCTTAATTTATTTATTTCTTTATTTTTAAATTGGATATATTTATTGTTAAGGAAAATTTTTCCTTTTTGAAATCGCTCTAAAAAGTTAATACATCTAAGTAAAGTACTTTTTCCTGAACCACTTGGACCAATGATTACAACTACTTCACCACTTTTTACTTCTAAATCTACACCTTTTAATACTTTTAATTTTCCAAATGATTTTTTTATATTTTCAACTTTTAAAATAGTTTTTTCATCTGACTTCATTAGTTCACTTCCCTTCTACTAGAAATAGCTAACTTCCTTTCTAATTTATGTAATAATAACCCTAAAATCATTGTTATTAATAAATAATATATCCCTGCAATTAATAGATATTCTAGTTGATGGAAAGAAGAAGAACCTAATTGTTGGGATTTTAAAAGTAACTCTCTCACTGCAATTGCACTTGCTAGTGAAGAATCTTTTGTTGCTATAATAAATTGGTTACCTAAGGGTGGAATGGCTCTTTTAAAAGCTTGTGGGAAAACAACTCTTTTAAAAGCTTGAAATTTTGTCATTCCTAATGATAAAGCTGCTTCTTTTTGTCCAATATCAATAGAAGTAACTGCTCCTCTCAGAATTTCTGCTATATAAGCAGAAAAATGAACACCAAATGCTATTACAGCCGAAGGAAAAGCATCTAATTTTATAAAACCAGTCATACCATAATAGATAATTAATAATTGTAAAAGTATGGGAGTTCCTCTAATTATGTAAATATAAATATTAGCTGGTATATTTAATATTTTGTACTGAGACAATTTCATCATAGCTACTATTATTCCCAAAATCATTCCAAAAAGTATAGAAGTTGCAGTTATTTTTAATGTTTCATAAGCTGCTGGTATAAAAAGATGAAAATCTCTTAGTATTATGTCAAAGTCATATCTCATATTTTTCCTCCTACTTTAATGATTCAATTCCTTTTATTTCAGATCCTTTTTTTACTATTAATTGAGCACCAGAAAAATAATATGGATTAGTAAAATCTACTACTTCTTTTCTTTTTTCAGTAACAGCCATACTACCAAAAATTCCATCATATCTACCACTTCTTAATCCTTCGATTATTCCATTCCAATCAGTTGTGATAGCAGTGTATTTTACACCAAGTTTTTTAGCAACAGCTTTCCCTATCTCAACATCAAAACCTGTTAATTTATCTTTTTCAAAATAGTTAAATGGAGGGTAACCACCACTCATTGCAAATTTTATTTCACCTGCTTCTAATACTCTTTCCAAACTTCCATCAGTAGCTTCTATGTCTTTTTCATATGTTTCAGTATATTCAAAACCATCTAGTATATTTCTACCAAAATATTTTTCACTTATAGTAGCGTATGTACCATCTTTTATTATTTCAAAAATGGCATTATTAACAGCTTGTCTAAGGCTATCATCTTTTTCGTTTATTGCAACAGCAATAATTTCGTTAAAAATAACATCCCCAGCCAGTTCTAAATCGTCAAAACCTTTTTCATTTATTGCAACTAATCCTAATAACCTGTCGGTAATAACTGCATCAACTCTTCCATCATTTAACTCTTGTAATGTAAAATTATCGTTAGTTAAAGTTTTTACTTCTTGAACATTATCAAGTTTTTCTGCTACTTCTTGGTATGTAGTTCCAGTTGTAACAGCAAGAACATAACCTTCTTCTTTTTTACCACAAGCAGTAAATAAAACTCCTAAAATAATCAACGACAAAATAAAATATTTTTTCATATTAACACTCCTTTTTATTTTAAATTTATATACAAAAAAACACTCCTCCTCTATTACCGTATAGATAATAGAGTTAGAGTGTTTAAGTTTCGCCAAATGACTCACTTTATACCACGTAAGTAGTGTAATTCATTGCCTCTTTTAAAAGACCCTGAATAAACCCCAGTTCTATTTTAATTTTTCAAATTTGCTTTTATATTTTTTTCAATTTACTTATATAGATACTGCCGAAACATCATCTAACTCATAAATTTTATTACTCACAAATTTTACTTCATTTAAAAATAATTATGATTTTTTATAATTTATTATATGTTTTTTTCTTTAAATAACTTTCTTTTTTCATACAACAATAATGATTTTAACATAAAAAAAAGACTTTGTCAAAAGCCTAGTGCTGAAACAGAACAAAAAATGTTAAAAAAGCATAAAAAATATACAGTTTTAGACAGTGGTGAAATTGATTGAAACTTTGAATAAT
>CAZHXU010000194.1:0-5761 GCA_964536535.1 uncultured Fusobacteriaceae bacterium | reverse complement strand
ACCTGCTGATCTATATCCGGGCTAATACGATACCAGTTGTTGCCACCGGTCAGTGTTAGCCACAGTTCGTCATAGTCAAGAAATGCTTGTTTTAATGGGAAATCTTGTCGGTAGTCTTTTACAAGCTGCGGTTTCTCGTCCTGCTCTTGATAAATTGTCAGCACGTTTTTAGAGCCTTGCGCGTAGTGGGCAAGCGCTTTTTCTGCCGACTCGACCCCTTGACTAACAGCGATGCCATCAATGACTTGTTGAAACGCTTCCGCTTCATATTGCGCCAATACAATTTCATCATCGGTGTTGAACTTAAAAACAATCACCTCATATAGCGCTAAACTGGCAAGGAAGCACAGACAAACCCCCAAAATAGACTCAATATAAATCCGTCGCATCGTTCTTTTCTCAAGCGTGGTTAATGTTAATCAACGATTTGAGAGCAACCTAGCGTTAGCTAGGCCCAAGCCGTTGAAACAAACAAATAGCCTTGTCCGCGAATGGTTTGTACTCTCTCCTGCCCTGACTTGTCAGTTCCTAACAGTTTGCGCAGACGCACGACTTTGTTGTCAATGGTTCGGTCGATACCATCATATTCAATTCCACGAATGGTTTGGGTTAGATAGTCACGAGACAGAGGCGTGTCTGGATCACTCGCTAATAGCCACAACAAATCAAACTCACTGTCAGTCAATGGCACTAAACTCGATGACAACTCGCATTTTTTGTACCGTCGGTTTAAGCAAAGCTCTCCGAAGACCAGTTGGTGCTCATCTTCTTCAGAACTTATTGGCTCTGCGTTGCGGCGAAGCAACGTTCTCACTCTCGCAAGCAACACCCTTGGTTTAATTGGTTTGGTGACATAATCATCAGCGCCAGTTTCAAGCCCTGCGACATGGTCAAAGTCGTCATCACTCGCGGTTAGCATAAGTAACTTACCGCGATACAAACTGCGTGTCTGTCGGCAAATTGTCAGTCCATCCATGACAGGAAGCATCAAGTCTAGTAGCACAATATCCGGTTGAGTTTGTACTATGGTTTCTACCGCTTGGCTGCCATCGTCAAGTGTTGCAACCTCAAACTGCTTCGCAACAAAATATTCCTTAAGCATCTGTTGAAGCTTTATGTCGTCTTCAACAATCAGCATTTTAGTCTGTGTCATGACACCCCTTTATTAATACCGCACGATTGTCCACTCTGCTCAATCGTCCCCGTCGAGAAATTTTGTGGACCGATTCTAAAATATCTTGCCTTTGACAAATGTATTATTCTTAAGAATATCAATAACAATTTCGCATTCATCTTGCACTTTATATGACGACAACCAATACATTCAATGACACAAGATAAAAAAAACCGTGCGGCTGAAATAGCGGCACGGTCTTCATAGTCCCAAGAGCGGAAGTTAATGACTCTTAATCTAGCTTAGAGTTCTTCCATCAACTCTTGAACTTCGCTTTTTGCTTGGTCTGTCTGACCAAAGCCACGCAGCCCCACTACGTGTACATGCTCGTGGTCTTTAAATACCTTACGAACCAGTTTGTAAGTGGTACCTTTCTCTGGGCTGATGTTCTCTGGTGCGGCGATGAGAAGCTGCATATCCAAACGGTCACACAGTTCAAACAGCGTCGAGATCGACTTACCATCGAGACGAGCCGCCTCATCCAAGAACAGTAGGCGACATGGGATAATGTCTTTACTGCGCAGACGACGAGATTCTTCTTCCCAGCTTTGCACCACCATCAATAGGATTGACTGACCAGTACCGATCGCCTCACCAGTTGAAAGTGCGCCCGATTCCGCTTGTAGCCAACCATCAGAACCACGGTTTACTTCTACGCTTAACTCTAGGTAGTTACGGTAATCCAGTAGCTCTTCACCCAATACTTGCGGTGAACGTTGCCCCATATCGATGTGTGGGTTCACACGTTGGAACAACTTCGCCATGGCTTCAGAGAAGGTGTAGCGCGTCGTTTCAAACAAGTCTTTATGCTGCTCTTGCTGCGCCGCTAGACCGTTAAGTAGCACTTCATGACTTTCGCGGATCTTCACGTTTAGACGTACGCCTTTCACCTGACCAAACGAGATGTTCGACAAGCCTTGGTTTAGCATACGAATACGGTTTTGCTCACGCTGGATCGTCTTCTTGATGATGCTTGCAACCGAGTCTGAGCTGATCGCGAGACGGTTTTCACGTTGCGTTAGCTCTTCTGTTAGACGCGCTAGCTCCACTTCCATCTCTTCGATCGCTTCAACCGGATCATCGGTACGGATGATATCTTGGCGAATACGCTCGCGTAGGTGTTGGTAAACAGCAATGTAGAACAGAACCTTACGCTCTGGATGCGCGGTATCTTCCGATAGACGCAGTGAATCACGTAGGTCGTCATTGTCTGCCACAGCAAGACGCAGTGCACCCAATGATTTATCTGACATTGAACGCAATTCAGCCGCTGACATGTAAGCCAGTTCACGCTTGTGTAGACGACGTTCAACGTCGTTTTCACGCGCAAGACGCAATACTGAGCACCAACCCGCTTTTGCTGCCACGACGAAAGTACGTAGCTCTGCATAATCTTTCTGAACTTTCTTCATGCGCTTAGCCAGCGCTTTCATTTCCAGCTCAGTTGAAGTGATCGTGCGCTCGTACTCGCTCTTACGGCTGCGAGATGTATGTAGACGCTCATTTAGCTCGTCACGACGACGCTGCGCACGCTCTGCTGCACCCTCGTCAGCGGTTACGCCGTACTCTTGCAGCTCTTGCTTAAACTCTTGAACCGTTTCCAGTTTCGCTTGGTGTGAACTCTTTAATGATGCCAATACTTGGTTGTATTGGTTCATTTGGTCTTGCGACTGTTTTAGCTCATCTCGGCTGCGAGTACGAAGCTGTTCCGCTTGGACCAATTTTGCTTTTAGCTGTTCACTAAGTTCACTGCTCTTACTCAATAAATCCACTGAGTCAGAGTAAGCAAAATAATGGCGACGCTCTACCAAATCAGACAAAGCAAAAATCTGGGTTTTCAGCGTTTGCAACTGTTGGTCAGCCGCTTGGTATTCCGCTTCTAGCGCTTCAAATTGCTCAGGGTCAGCATCAAGCGCACCCGCCACTTTCTCTAGTGACTCTAGCGCTTTGGCATGTTGCGTTAGGAACGCTTTCGCTTGAGAGACTTGAGTAAGCTTCTCTTCGATTTCAGCGAAACGTGCTTCTAGCGTTTCATCTTCGATAAAGCGCATGGTTGGCGCTAGTTTATCAAGCAGTGCAATGGCTTGTCGGCTACCCAGTAGCTGAGCGCGTTGTTGCTGCTCTTTGCCATCTAGTTCGGCAAGCAGGCGCACAAATTGGTTACGCTTATCACGCACTTTTTGCAGAGCTTGCTCAGGGTCCGCTTCAAACGCCACTTGAATGTGCTTAGCAACAAAGTTATTGAACGCTTGGTACAGACGCTGCAGTTTCTGTGAATCGAATGCCGCTTTAGCGTGCTCTTCCACCACTTCTTCGCGCTCAGAGCGCAGCAGTTCCAAACGTTGCTCGCGCGCTGCACGACCAAACAATGGAACTTCAGGCAAACGTGAGTAACGCATTTGACGGTCGTTTAGACGAACGCACACAGCGCCTTCTAACTCTTCCGCGTTGAATGAGCTGTCATCAAAGGCATCGATATCGCCTTCAATGATGTACAAATCTTCTGGACAATCATCTAGCTCAACCAGCTTTTCTTCGATGCCAGACAGATCGGATACCACAATCGCGTGACGAGCCGGACCGTACATCGCACTGAAGTACGGCGCGTCATCAATCGTGATGTCATCGTAAATTTCAGATAGCAGTACACCGCCTAGGGTGTCAGCCAAACCTTTTAAGCGTGAATCATTTGAACCACCAGGCGATGCTAGGCGTTCGATTTCACCATCTAGGAACGTACGACGTTCAGCCAGCTTATCTTTGGCAATTGACTGTTGCTTCTCTTGCTCAAGCACAAGCTGCATTTGGCTCATAACTGCTTGGCTATCAACCAGCTCTGCGCCACTTTGCTCACGTAAGTTTTCTAGTGCATCGTTGGCGGCAATCCAAGTTGGTGCAATGGCTTCAAACTTAGCGATTTCAGCCGCAGCATCTTGCTCTAAACGACGCTGTTCACTGCGCTGTTCGCGCAATTCTTCTTGCGCATACTCAAGTGATTCAATTTGCGCACTATGACGCTCACGCTCTTGTTCAAAGCTCAACTCATCTGCCAATTCGACATGGTGCTGCTTTTGATACTCTTGTACGAGTTCACGAGCTTGACGCTGCTGATTTAAGCTACGCTCAAGGTCACGGTATTGAGCGCGCCACTGCGACTCATTGTCATTCAGTTGCTTCGCTTCACGGCCTTGTGCAATCGCACTTTTTGCTTGCTCAGCCGCTTGACTGCGCTCAACCGTACCAACGATGCTCGTCACCAGTTGGAGTGCGGTCTCAAACTGCTGCGCTGCTGCCGACGACATATCAAGCTTATGCTTAAGCGCAAGTAGTGTGGTGGTGCTGTCTGCTTCACGCTGCTTTAATTCAGCAACCAAGGCTTGCGCTGATTCTGCAGTTAGAGCGTCATTACTTAGCAGTTGCTTAGCTTTTTCCAGTGCCTGAACCGCTTGTTGATATTGCAGTGCACGAGTTTGCTGCATATCCAACGCTTGTTGGTAATCAGCCAGTTGCGTTTTTAGACTATCAACTTCTTCTTCAGCAACCGTTGATTGCTCTTCAGCCATCAGAACGCGCTCTTGCGCTTCTTCCACTACCATCAACTGCTCTTCTAGGCGCTCACTTAGCTGCTCTAGATCTTCTTGGTAGCGTTCGATCTTCTCTTGTTGGCGCAGTGCGTTTTGCACCAACTGCAAGTGGTCAGATGCCGCTTGGTAGTCTTGTTCAAGTGCCGCTTCACTTTCCACCAGCATTTCAAGTTCTTCGTGAACGCGGTTTAGCAGTGAGTTTTGCTCAATCAGGCTTTGACGTGAACCAAACAGTTCGCCACGCAGAGTCATCGTTTGATCAAGCTTGTTACGGCGATCATTGGCGTGACGCATGTAGTCAGCCGCTACATAGTTGGTTGACTCAGTGATCAGGTGTTTGAATAGATCACGGTCAGCCTGAGTGGTTTTGATCGCTTCAAGCGTCATGCGATTTTCACGCAGCGCCGACTCCATATCTTGGAATGCTTTCTTTACCCCGCCATTTTGTGGCAGTAGGTAGTCGCGCAGTGAACGCGTAATCGCACTAGAGATACCACCGTAAAGCGAGGCTTCGATCAAGCGGTAGAACTTTGAGCGATCCGAAGAATTACGTAGCTTCTTAGGGATCACGCCAAACTCAAACATTTGCGCGTGGTAATCTACCACTGAAGAAAATGCTTTGAATTGCACGCCTTCATACTTGGCGATGCTCTCTTTCACTTCGTTGATTTGACGTACGCGCGCTTGCGTCTCAGATACGCTTTCAATTAGCACATCACATGGCTTGACGTCACTTGGTAAACCTTGGATAACGAAAGGTTTGATGTCGACTTTCTTATCACGACCCGCCACTTGCTGCAGTTTCACCGCGAACAGTAGACGTTGGTTACGTGAGTTCACTACATCTAGCGCTGCATAACACGCACCTGGCTGCAATTTACCGTAAAGACCTTTATCGCGAGACGATTGGCTGCTGCCCGCCTCTGTGGTGTTACGGAAGTGAAGTAGTGTTTGGTCAGGAATAAGTGCTGTGATAAACGCCGCCATGGTGGTCGACTTACCC
>CAZHXU010000193.1:0-5794 GCA_964536535.1 uncultured Fusobacteriaceae bacterium | reverse complement strand
ATTATTTAAATTAGTTTTTATGAATTCCATATTTTTTTTATATCTTCGATAAATTTCATGTCATCTTCTACACTTCTACCCCTCGTAGTCAGATAACCTCCCACTATCATAGAGTTAGCTCCAGACATAAATGCAAGTCCCATAAAATCTTTTAGACTTCTTTCTCTTCCTGCACCTATTTTTAACCATGCACTTTTATTTATTATTCTAAATATTGCTATAGTTTTAAGTATTTCATATATATCTTTGCTTTTTTTCTCTTCACAGGGCGTTCCTTTAATTTGTGTTAAAACATTTACTGGAATAATATCTGCTCCCATTTCTTTAAGAGTAAAAGCCATTTCTACTTGGTCTTCATCTGTTTCTCCAAGCCCTACTATACCTCCAGTACAAATCTTCAAACCTGCTTCTTTTGCACTTCTAAGTGTTTCCATTCTGTCTTCTATAGTGTGAGTTGTAGATACTCTTTCTTTGTATTTACTTGGTGCAGTCTGTATATTCGAGTTATACACGTCTATACCTGCCTCACGCAATCCTTTTGCTGTTTCCCTATTCGTCATCCCCATACTAGCACAGAGTTTGATTTCGTGGTTTCTACTTTTTAATTCTCTTGCAATATCTACAATTCTTTCATAATCTTCATCTTCTTTTACAAGCCCTCTAGTTGCCGTTACAAGACAAAATGTATCTACTCCATTTTCTTTTATTGCTTTATCAAATTCTTCTACTATTACTTCCTTATCCTTTAAAGAATAAGTATTTATATTTGTAGCATAATGAACAGACTGAGCACAGAATTTACAATCTTCCAAACACTCTCCTGCTTTAGCATTTGTAAGTGTTGTTACGTTAATTTCGTTTCCACAATATTTTTCTCTTACTTTATTAGCTACTAATAATAACTCTTGTAATTTACTCCCACCAAGTTTAAATAGTTCCAATGCTTCTTCTACTGTAGGAACTTCATCTATAAATTTTAATAATTCCATACTCTCCTCCTTTTGTATACATTCTATCAAATTTCTTCTTTCTTGAGAAGAAAAATCAACTTTTATGCAGATTACTGGCACAAAAGGTTTGTAAAGAGGTCTGAAATACATTTTTTATAAAAATAATCAAACTATTATAGTCATTTTGAAAATATAATATATATGAAGGGAGGTAACTTATGAAAAGACTAATATCTTTCTTCTTAATCCTTTCACTATCATTATTTGGAGCTTTTGAACTCCGATTAGGTGGTAGCATTGGTGGTGTTCATAATATTGATGGTCAAGGTTTAGGAGGTTTTCCCATTACTTTAGAAAGTATAAATACTGACCCTACTACATCTTTTTCTTTTACTTATTTAGCTCCTCTTACTTCTTTTGTAGAAGGAGGTTTTGGTTTTGGTTTTGATGCTCTTGGAGCACCTAACAAAGCTAATTTTTCAGATGGTACTAATATAGATATTACTGGTACACCTGCTTATTTCAATTCCCTACCTATTTTTGCTTCTGTCAAAATGACACTTGGTCAAGATGTAGCAATATACTTAAAAGCTAATGCTGGTTTTGCTCTAAATATCAAAAGTGAAGAATTAACAGGTGATTTGGAAAGTGGTGCTTACATAAGTATTGGAGGAGGTTTACAAGTTTATCTTATTTTACTTGAAATAGCTTATGAAGAAACTAAAGCTAATTATTCTACAGGTACTACTAATCTGCCTCTTGATTATCAAAGAATTACATTTTATATAGGTGCACGTTTTTAAGGGGGATAAAGATATAAGGGACTGATTTGAAAATCAGTCTTCTTTTTATATTCAAACTACCTTTAAAATAAAAAAGTCTGGTAAAACCAGACTTTTAAATTATATTATTTATTTAATATTTTTCCTTTTACTACCATATCAGTAATTTCAAGATTTTCATCTAAAACTACTAAATCGGCAATATAACCTTCTTTAACATATCCGTATCTATCATCAACATTGATAGCTTTTGCTGGATATGCAGAAGCCATTTTTAATGTTTCTTCTAATGATACTCCAACATGGTTTACCAAGTTTTGAACTCCTTCTATCATAGTAAGAGCTGACCCACCTAATGTTCCATCTGCTGAAATACACTTTCCATCTTTATAGTATACTTTATTTCCTTCGAACATAAAGTATTCCATGTTTGTTCCTACAGGACTAACTGCATCAGTTACTAAGAATAATTTTTCTTTCAAAATCTCCTTAGCAATTTTAACTGATTTATAATGTACATGTACACCATCAACAATTATTCCTGAATCAAGATTTTTATAATCAAAGATTGCTCCTACTACTCCAGGTTCTCTATGAGTAAATGAACTCATAGCATTAAATAAATGAGTTACCATTTCATAGTATTCAACCTTTTCCATTACTTCTTCATATGTTGCATTAGTATGACCAATTGCTAATTTTATTCCACTATCTTTAAGTTTCTTTAAGTGCTCAGATTTTGCTACTTCTGGTGCTATAGTCATAATCTTAGTTATTCCTTTTCCAGCTGCTGCAATCTTATCGATTATTTTATCATTCATAACTCTTACATATTTTTCATTATGAATTCCTCTTTTTGGCATACTGATGTAAGGACCTTCGATATGTAATCCTAATACTCCAATTTTTTCTAAATCTTCACTATTAGCTACTAAATTTAGGGCTTTTTCAATATTTTCATCTGATGTAGTAATAAGTGTTGGTAAGTATGATGTACAACCTGTTTTTAAGTTAGTATCATTCATAACTTCCATAGTTTCAAGAGTTATTTCATCATTAAATAAAACTCCTCCACACCCGTTAAGTTGTAAATCAATAAATCCAGGAGTAACTACTTTCCCACCTAAATCTATCACTTCTACTCCACTCTCAACTGTGTCAACTACCCCTTTTATTTTGTCTCCATCGATTAAAATATATTTCCCTTCAACTATACCTTCACCAGTATAGATCTTTGCATTTCCTAATGCGTACATATAATCACCTTCTCTAATAATTATTAATATAAAGCTTTAAGTTTTGCTTCACCATCTAAATTCTTAGCTTCGATGTCTTTAAAGTATCTATATGTTCCTACTTTTAACTCAACAGTTGCACCTTCATCACAAACAATGATTCCTTTTTCATGAGTTTGTAATGCAGAAATTGTCCACATGTGGTTGTATGAACCTTCTACTGCATGCCATAATGCTCTTGCTTTACCATGACCATTAACCATGATTAAAACTTCTCTAGCATCTAATATAGTTCCTACTCCTACTGTTAATGCTAATTCAGGTACTTTGTTTACATCTCCATCAAAGAATCTAGAGTTAGCTATTCTTGTATCCATAGTTAATTCTTTATCTCTTGTTCTTGAAGTTAATGATGATCCAGGTTCGTTAAATGCGATATGTCCATCTACACCTATTCCACCTAAGAATAAATCAACTCCACCTACTTCTTTAATTTTTGCTTCGTATCTAGCACATTCTGCTTTAAGTGATTTTTCACTTAAATCTCCAGGGTTTCCATCTAACATATTGATGTTTTCTGCTGGTATATCTACGTGATCAAAGAAGTTTTTATGCATAAATGAATAATAACTTTCAGGATGATTTTTTTCTAATCCAACGTACTCGTCCATATTAAATGTTACAACATTTTTAAAGCTAATTACTCCATCTTTATGAAGTTTGATTAACTCTCTGTACATTGCAAGTGGTGAACTTCCTGTTGGTAATCCTAAAACAAAATTTGGTTTTTCAGCTGTTGGTTCAAAATTCTTGATTTTTTCTGCAACATAAGCAGCTGCCCATTTTCCAATTTCATTAGCGTCTTTTGTAATTAATAATCTCATTAACTATTTCAGCTCCTCTTCTTAATTTTATTAAATTATATAAAAAATCTCCAACTTTATCAAGTGTTTTGTCAAAAAACTCCAGAATTTTGGAGATTATTTTTAATTCTAATCTCTATTTTATTATACTATGAAATCACAAAAATTTCTATCGCTTAATTTTTCTAGGATTTTTCTAGCTTTTTTGAAAACATTCTCCTTTTATAATTTATACTTATAATCTATTTTCCCTTTATTTTACAAAGGAAATTAAACTAATTATTTTCAAATAAAAAACTAGGGAATTTTTCCCTAGCTATATTTATTAATCTGGATATACCATATTTTCTTCTTTTATTCCTTTTAATACTTCTTCTACATATTTATGAGCTTCATACCTAGCCATAGGTAAATTCATATCATGATAATTACCGCAATCTCTTGCACTTGCTCCAGGTATTTCATCATGGAAGTTACTTACAAATTCAAATGTTTCTTTTACTAAATCTACTACTTCATTTGATTCCAAGTTTCCTTTTAATATCAAATAAAATCCTGTTCTACAACCCATAGGCCCAAAATAAATTACATCATCTGATTTTGTAGGATGATTTCTTAAAAAGGTAGCTGCAAGATGTTCTATTGCATGCATTTCTGCTGTATTCATAACTGGTTCTTTATTAGGAACTTTCATTCTAAGATCAAAAGTTGTAATTACTTCTACCCCTATTTGGTCCCTTCTTGATACATATACTCCCCTTAATAGATCCAAGTGATTCACTGTAAAACTTGCTATTTTTTCCATTTTTCCTCCTTAATAGAGACTCTCTTGCACCGCATCTCTTGCTTTCTTTTTTAGTTCTATTGCTCTTTCTTCATTTAACATTACTACTTGTGTATAAATAAGATCTATTACAAATAATTGAGCTATTTTTGTTCCTATTGCTCCCCCTTGCAGAGGTCCTTCTTTAGAACCATTAAGCAAAGTGTACTCTGCTTCTTTTGTAATTGGTGATTTTGCATGGTGAGTGATACATATAGTTTTTGCCCCATTATCTCTTGCTATTTTTATTCCTTTAACTGTTTCTATTGCACTACCAGAGTGAGATATACCAATTACTACATCTTCTTCTGTCATAGTACTTGCAACCATAGCCATTAGATGATTATCTGTATAAGCATCTGAGCTTAAACCTATTTGCATAAACTTAAATTTAGCTTCAAGTGCTGTTATTCCCGAAAACCCAACTCCAAAGAAAAATACTCTTTTAGCTTTTTTTACTAATCCTGCCACTTGCTCAAGAGCTTTATAATCTAATAATAAAAGCGTTTCTTTCAAAGCTTTTTCACTTACACTATAAAATTTTTGAGCAACTACCTCAATAGTATCTTCTGCTTCAATTGGACTATTTAAGAGTATATTCCCATTATTTTGATTCATAGTTATCTCTTGAGCAAGAGCCATCTTAAACCCTTGGTAACCCTTAAATCCAAGTTTTCTACAAAATCTTATAATAGTCGCTTCTCCAACACTAGCCATATCAGACAAATCTGTTATTGTACTATATATAACTTCATCAGTTTTTTCAAGTATTACTTGAGCTACTTTCTTTTCTGACTTAGTAAATTCATAATCAAGACTTACTATCATAGGTAATAATCTACCAACTTCAATCTTTTGCATCTCTTCACAACCTTCTTTTTTAATCTTCACACATTCTAAATAAAGTATATAAGAATGAGGACTATTTGTCAATTACTCTACTTTTCACCTTAATTATACTGTTTTTTTATGTATATATTGTAAATTTTATTTCTTCTTTCAATTTTAAAAAATATTTTTTTAAATATTTCTAAAGCTTTTCTTATTTTTTGCCGAAATAAATATTGTTGTGTTAATAATTGTTGTTTAACTTCCAGAATTATTGGAGAAAAAAAGAGTTTTCATAAGGAGTATGAAGATT
>CAZHXU010000192.1:0-5798 GCA_964536535.1 uncultured Fusobacteriaceae bacterium | reverse complement strand
GAGAAATTATGGAAGATATTAATTTATATGAAGAAATAACAAAAATATCCCTTATGTAATAGATTAAAACAGGAGTAAAACTCCTGTTTTTTTATATTTTAAATTATTATATAAATTAATCGATTATTTTTCTGTCAAATTTTTTGGCATACATTATTGAATCTGCTTTTTTTATAGTTTTTTCAATTGTTTTGTAAAATGGACATACTCCATAAGAAAAAGACAAATAAGAGTACTCAAAAAACTCTTCTACAAACCTTCTACGCACTTCCTCCAATATTATATAGGCTTCTTCTACACTTTTAGATTGGAACAAAAGTAAAAACTCATCACCACCTAAACGTATTAAAAAATCTTCTTTAGAAAGATAAGTCATAAACAATTTACTGACTCTTTCAAGTAATTTATCTCCTTTATTATGTCCATAAATATCATTAACCATTTTGTAATTATCAAGGTCTATACAAGCAAAAGTATAATCTTTAAATTTTGAATGGTCTATATTCCCCAAAAAGTTTCTATTAAAAGCACCAGTTAGTGGATCAATTTGTGAAGCTGCAAAGTTTTTTTCATTTTCTTTATAAAGGTTAGTTATGTCAAAACACACAGTGACTATATGATTTTCTTTTTTTATTACTTGTGCATATTTGACTACCTCAAAATATTTTGTGATACCATCATCTTCCCTAAAGGGAATAACTCTCTTTAAACTGTTTTCTGAATTGTTGTGTTTAATAAAATCCAAACTAGCATCATGACAACATTTGAATACATCAGCTACATTCGAATTGACTAATTTTGATAAATAATCATTTGTTTTTCCAATAGGATCTATATTAGTGTATTTTTTTATCCAATTCTTGAAGTTTTCATTTAAATAAATTAATTGATGTTTGGAATTTCGTATGCTCAAAAAACCAGGAAAAGAGTTAGCAATTGTTTTTTCTAAATCCATATTAGCTCTCCTTACAAATTTTTAATACTGCCCAAGTAATATTTTAATAGAAATATGAAAATAATTCAAGAGTTTCTTTGACATATTGTAATAAAAGAATATATAACGAAATTATTTAGAATGATTTCGTTTATATCTAAACATTTAAATATTTTTATGTGCAAATACATATTAAAAGAACTTTTTTAATAAAAAAACATATGTTAGTTATTATTTTTATTACTTTCTATATTTTTAATAAATTATAACTATGACCAGTATATATTAGGTGAAATATAGAAAATATTGTATAATGGTATTATTAAGTTAATTGCAACTTACTAGTATTTATAGTATAATAAATCTAATTTATTAGGAGGAATTATGTCTAAAAAACTTAGTAAGGAAGAGATAGATTTAAAAATAGAAAATTCTGTAAAAAAATTAGAAAAATACTATAATTTATATCAATATGTTTATGCAATAAAAAAACATATAAGAGTTATAGATAAATTTTTAAGAAGAAGATTTTGGACTATTTTTATTATCTACACAATTATACTTATATTATTACTTAAATAGTGGAGGACACATGTTTTTTAAAGAAATAATCCATGAAGGAAAAAAAGCTTTGAAAATGACAGGCTTTTTGATTAAGATTATTTTACCTGTATCACTTGGGATAAAAATATTACAAGACTTTGGTTTTATTGAAAAAATAGCTTTGTTATTAAGTCCTTTGATGAACTTAGTTGGTTTATCAGGTGAATTAGGAATTGTTTGGATAACATCTATGTTAACCAATATTTATGGTGGTTTAATAACTCTATTTAATATGAGTAGTTACCATACATTTACAACAGGTGAAATAACAATTTTGGCTACAATGATTTTATTAGCTCATTCTATGATAGTAGAAACAAGAATATTAACAAAAGCTGGAGCAAAAGGTAAAAATGTTGTATTAGTCAGAATTTTTAGTGCTTTATTTATTGGATTCATACTTAATTTGGTATTTAGTACATTTTCATTATATGAAAAAGAGGCAATGTTAACTTTTAAACCAACTTTATCAAGTCCAAGTTATTATAAGTGGTTTCTTAGCCAGCTTAAAAATTACTTTAATATTTTCGTTATTATCTATGTTTTATTATTAGTTATGAAAGGGCTAGAAAAAAGTGGAGTTTTGGAAGGGATTAAACGTTTATTAAAACCTTTATTAAATTTGTTAGGTATATCTAAAGAAGCATCTACAATTAATTTAGTTGCGTTAACTTTAGGAATTTCATATGGTGGAGCATTATTATTAGATGAAGTGAAAAAAGACAAATTAACCAAAGAAGATATAGAATATTCAACAACATTTATGGCTTTATGCCATGCTATAGTTGAAGATACTTTACTTATGTTAAGTATAGGAGCTAGTCTTTGGGGAATATTAGTTGTGAGATTTTCATATGCTTTTATATATGTATATCTACTGAATAAATTAAGAAATAGCTTTGCAGGAAAGAAACAGGAAGCTTATTAGCTTCCTTTTTGAATAAACTTTATTTATTAGAAGTTTAATTACTATTTATATTAGTTATATAAATAATAACTAGACTTTTAAAATGATTGAGGACAAAAAAATTGTTGGAGGAAATGTTATGTATGAAATACTAAGAAAAGAGGTGCTTAATTCTACAGTAGAGAAGATGGTAGTAAAAGCTCCATTTATTGCAAGAAAATGTCTTGCAGGTCAATTTCTTATGGTAATGGTATGTGAAGATGGAGAACGTGTACCTCTTACTATAGCTGATTATGACAGAAATGAAGAAAGTGTAACTATTGTTTATCAAGTAGTTGGATATTCTACAAAATTATTAAGTGAGAAAAAAGTAGGAGAATTTTTATTTGCTGTTAGTGGTCCTATGGGGAAACCAGTAGAGCACAAAAAAGGAGTTAAAAGAATATTGGGAATAGGTGGAGGAGTTGGAGCAGCACCGCTTCTACCTCAAATTAAAGAATATAACTCCCTAAATGTAGATTGTGATATTATCCTTGGTGGGAGAAGTGCTGATTATGTTTTGTTAGAAGATGAATTTGTATCTAGTGTAAAAAATGCTTATGTTTGTACTGATGATGGAAGTAAAGGACAAAAAGGTTTTGTAACACAAAAACTAATTGAACTATTAGACAGTGGAGAAAAATATGATGAAATAATAGCTATAGGACCTCTTGTAATGATGAGAGCTGTAGTTAATATTACAAAAGAAAGAAATATACCTACTATGGTATCATTAAACCCAATAATGATAGACGGAACTGGTATGTGTGGTGGCTGTAGATTAAGTTATGATGGTGGTACAAAATTTGCTTGTGTAGACGGACCTGATTTTGACGGATTCAAAGTAGATTTTGATGAACTAATATCAAGAGCTGATATGTACAAAATCCAAGAAGATAATCATGTATGTAGATTAGGAGGTAATAATGAGTAAATTTAATATGAATCCTAATAAAATACCTATGCCTGAACAAGATAGTAAAATTAGGGCAAAAAACTTTCTTGAAGTAACTCTTGGATATACAAAAGAGCAAGCAGTAGAAGAAGCCAAAAGGTGTTTACAATGTAAAAATGCAAAATGTATATCAAAGTGTCCAGTAAATGTAAATATACCAAAGTTTATAACTAAAATTGCAGAAGAAGATTTTGAAGGAGCATACAAAAGTATCATAGCTGATAACAATCTCCCTGCTGTTTGTGGAAGAGTTTGCCCACAAGAAACACAATGTGAAGGTGTTTGTGTAAGGGGAATAAAGGGTGAACCAGTTGGTATAGGAAGGCTTGAGAGATGGATAGCTGATTATGCTAGGGAAAATGGTCTAAAAGTAGAAGAAGATATAGAATCAAATGGTAAAAAAGTAGCTATTGTTGGAAGTGGACCTGCTGGGCTTAGTTGTGCAGGAGAGTTGGCGAAAAAAGGATATGATGTAACTATATTTGAAGCTTTACATAAAGAAGGTGGAGTATTAACTTATGGTATACCTGAGTTTAGACTGCCAAAAGAAATAGTTAAAGAAGAGATAAACGAGATTAAAAATCTTGGGGTAAAGATAGAAAAAAATGTAATTATAGGTAGATCTATAACTGTTGATGAATTAATGGAAGAAGGTTTTGAAGCTATTTTCATAGGTAGTGGAGCAGGGCTTCCTAGATTTATGAGAATAGAAGGTGAAAACCTTAAGGGTGTATATTCTGCAAATGAGTTCCTTACGAGAGTTAATCTTATGAAAGCTTATGAAGGAGATAAAACTCCTGTACAAGTAGGAAAAAGAGTAGCCGTTGTAGGTGGAGGAAACGTAGCTATGGACGCCGCAAGAACCGCTCTTAGGCTTGGGGCAGATAATGTGTATATAGTTTATAGACGTGGTGAAGAAGAGCTACCAGCGAGGCTAGAAGAGATACATCACGCAAAAGAAGAAGGAATAGAATTTAAACTTCTTAAAAATCCAATTAGACTATTAGGTGATGAGAATAACTGGTTAACTGGTATGGAGTGTATAGAAATGGCTCTTGGTGAACCAGATGATTCAGGAAGAAGAAGACCAGTAGAAGTAGAAGGGTCAAATTTTGTACTTGATGTAGACACGGTAATTATGGCTATTGGACAAAGTCCAAATCCACTTATTACACAAACTACTGAAAATCTTAAATCACATAGCTGGGGAGGTATCATAGTAGAAGAAGCTACTATGGAGACTAGTAAAGAGAATGTTTATGCAGGTGGAGATGTTGTTAGTGGAGCTGCTACAGTTATACTTGCAATGGGAGCAGGGAAAACTGCTGCACAAGCTATAGATGAAAAATTGAATAGTTAAAAATTTAAAAGACTAATTTGAAATAATTAGTCTTTTTTTTGTAATTTTAACTTGTATTTTTGTATAAAAATTTATATGTACTTGAAAATTCGTTGATTATTACATAATAAGGAATTAATCTAATTAAATAATTGTAATAGTGATAAAAAGATAATATACTTTTATTGTTAAAGATTATTTTTAGGAGGGAAATATGATAAATTTAGTGAGAAATTTGGACATGAAAACTTTTATATTGTTTTCTATATCTATTACAAGTATTATGACTGTTCTTATTGATTTTTTCATGATTTTAAGAATAGATAAAGATTTTTATTTTAGTCCGAGTCAACTGGCATATGTAAAACATGGGAAAAAAGGGAATTTAGATTGTATATTAATATCTTTACTTGGAAAAAAACTTATAAAATTTGATAAAGATATAATTCAAACACTTGAAAGAAAAGAAGGTATAGAAGTTTTAGAAATAGAAGAAGAAGTTTTAAAAGAAATTGGTAGATTTATCTGTTATTATGATTTGATAAAAAACAAAGTTCTTTTGGAATCAATAAAAAAGCATATAAAAATTGAAATAGAAATATTAAAAGAAGTAAAAGTAATTAAAGGAATAAATGAAAGATTAATCTATTTAATACCATATTGTATCTTGTTTTTATTAGCTTCCTATAGATTATATTTTAGATTTGATTTTGTTGAAATGCTTTTGTTGATTTTTATTCTAATAATTAATATTTTTTATTATTCTTTTGATTTAGGAAAAAAAATAAACAAAAAGAATTTTGATTATTCTAAGTCTGCTATTAAAAAGAAGGAATTAAAAGAAGTATTCAAAAATAATACCTTTAATATGGAAGAGTTAGAAAAATATAAGTATGCTGCTGCTATTTACGGGCTTAGTTTTATGGTGAAAAAGGAAGAAAAATTAGATAAAAGTTATAATCATAGTACTGTTTCAAATGTAAATGATTTTAATCATAAAAGTAGTATGAGTGAAATGAAG
>CAZHXU010000191.1:0-5850 GCA_964536535.1 uncultured Fusobacteriaceae bacterium | reverse complement strand
AATTCGTGGTTAATATGGCTTTTTCATAATTAAAATAAATTATAGAAATTGAAAAAATAAATATAAAAAAATGTATGTTTGACTCCTTGATAAAGAGAAAAAAACCTTATTAAATAAAAGGTTTTGAATACAGTAAAATCAAAGGATTAAACCCTTTAAAAAAGTAGTTGACTTTTACAAAAAAAAAGTTTAAAATTCCTCAGATAAAATGAATTTTTAAATTATTTAAGAAGGAGAAATATAAGAAGAAGGTAAACTAAAAAAAATATAAAATTTAGTAATATAAAAAAATAAAAAAGTTTTTGAAATGAATTTTTTTAAAGAGTTTGTAGTGGAAGTATGGTAAAAAAAGGGGATAAAAATTATATAAGGAGGTGGCTAGATGAAAGAGCTATCTTTAAATGAAATAATTAGAAAAATCAAGAGAAAAGAGCAAATCAATGCGAAATTAAAGGGTGGCAGTATAGAAGTGAAAATAACTTCATACCTTCCTATAATTGGTATAGCAACTCATGGTGGAACAAGAATTCACAGAGATTTTGCAGATTTGTTAAAGTTTAAACCCAATGAAAGTGAATTGTTAGAAGAAACTTTTACAGACTTTTACATTAATAGATTACCAATTCAAATCATTGCCAGAGATAATAAAGGAATTTATAACTTACAAAAGGAAAAAAGAGACTTTATTTGTGAAGAAAACTTTAAAACACCTTTGAAAGAATATCAAAGAAAAGTTTTAGTAGCGGCTTATGATTCATTTTATAAAATATTGAGAGAAGTACTGGATGTTTTATCTAAAAATGAAAAACGAATCTATCTTTATGATCTTCATAGCAAGAAACAAGATAAAATAATAAATATTGCTTGTGCAGATAATGAAGCTTTCCTTAATGGACACAAATTAGTAAAAGAATTTTGTGCTATAGATGAACGTATTCAAGAGGAAGAAATAGGGGTAGAAGAGGATAAAAACTTCTTTATGGAAAAAATTTATAGTAAGTATAAAAAAGTATCTTATATGAAAATAACTGTAGATGAAGTCTATAAAGAAAATCAAAAAAACCTTTATTATATAAACTCGATAAACAGAGTAAGAAGAATGATTTCTTTAGGAATAATAAATAATCATAAAGAGAGCATCAAAAAAAGAGAAGAGATTTTGGATGAATTTTAATTAATAAAAAGGAATTTATATAAATAACTTATATAATAAATTTGATACTAAATCTTGTTGTGATTAATCTATGAAACATTTTAAAATTAAATGAAAACTTTGTTTAGATTAATAAAGTATAAAAGAACATTTAATAAAAAGGGGTTATTGCCAAGTGAGAGTTTTGTAGATTTAATATATAGTATAATCAAATTAGAAATTGTAATGGAGGAAAAAATGGAAATTTTTCAATTAATTGAAAATGAAGAGTATGAAGTAATTAGGGATGAGATTGTAAATTTTGATTTGGAAGCTGTAGATGAAAATGGAGATACACCACTACATTATGCAGTAAAAAATGAAGATTACGACTTGCTTGATATTATTCTTTCATACGTTCCAGATTTGGATGTAGAAAACCTTGAGGGAGATAGTGCACTACACTTGGCAGTTAAGGTAGGAAATAGTGAAATAGTGAGAATGTTACTTGATTTTGGTGCAAATTCACTAGTTAAAGATAGTAGAAAAAGAACACCAGAAAAATTGGCAGCAGAACTTGATGAAGATGTAATATATAGAATTCTTGTTGATAGTAGTGATGATGACGAAGAATTTATTGGAAAAGTAGAAAAAATTAGAAAACATGTAGAGTTTATTTAAGGAGCAATGAGCTCCTTTTTTTTATAATCATAAAAAAATATAAAAATCTTTTTAAATTCTCGTAAGTCAATAAGTGATATAAAAAAATATAAAAGATAATTTAATTGTAATTAAAATAATAATCTTTAGATTGAATTATCCTTTTTGATAGGGTAATATCATATTACAAATTGGTAAAAGAAGGGGATTAAAAATGAGCGATTACTGGAATAGGAACTATAAAAATAGTATTAAAAAAGTTGTTTCATTAAAAATATTAGTTGCTTTTTTGGCAATATTTGTGGCGAATAGTATTGCCCTTTATGTGCTTGGAAAAGATATATTGGTAAAAAATATAGGGGAACTTGGTCTTGAAAATGAGAAAGTTGTAGATTTAGTAAGTGAATCACTTGGGGTATTGAATATTTATCTAGGAGTTATTACAATTGTGATACTATCTGTTTCTATGATTGTTATCTATAGATTTTTGGACAAATTTGCTTTGTTGATACATAGATTTAGACAGCATTTTTATTTGTTAAAAGACGGAGAATTTTTTTATAGTATAAGAGAAAAATATCTTAAAAGGGGAGATGAAATAGGTGGAATAGCTATAGAAGCTAATGCTATGCAAAAGTCTGTAATAGAAACTTTGAGTGAAGTAAACAAATCAGCTGATATAGTAAAAGAAAGTGCAGAAAGTTTAAATGATTTAAGTAAAGCACTAAAAGGTTCTACAGATTCTATTGTTAATAAATTAGATGAAGTTTCAACAAATATAAGTGTAGAATCAAGTGGTTTGAATGAAATATCTGAAAGTTTAGACCTTTTTCAAAGAACTCTTTCTTACAATGTAAATTTGACTAAAAATATCAATGAAAAATCTGATTCTATCAATGAAAAATCAAATATAAATTTTGAAAATATGCAAGTTTTGAATAATACTTCTGAAGGTTTTAATAATGCTTTTATTCAATTTATAAAAACTTTGGAATTAATGAGAGAGAACCTACAAAAAGTGAATGATATATCTTATCTTATTAACGATATAGCAGGTCAAACTAATCTTCTTGCACTAAATGCAGCTATAGAAGCAGCTAGGGCTGGAGAAAGCGGGAAAGGGTTTGCAGTAGTTGCAGATGAAGTAAGGAAATTAGCTGAAAAAACAAAAGATTCATCTGTATCTATAAATGAACTTATTGTTAATGTTATAGAAAATTCCAATGATTTGGTAAAAAATACTGATGACATGAATGAAAAACTTGAAAAACAAAAAGGAATAATCGGAAGTTCTCTTGATTCAAATAATATTATTTCTATTGATATAAAAAATATAAATAAAGATATAAAAGAGCAAGGGGAAAGTTCTGAAAAAATAATAAAAGAAAGTAGTTATATACTGGAAAAAATAGACTATATAAGAGCTATTGCTGATCAAAACCTTGCTTTAGCAAAAGAAGTAAATGGAGAAGCAATAAAAATAAAAGATTCTACAGATGAAGTTTATAATAAAGCAGACGGACTCAATGTAAGTTCACAAAGTACTATAGAGTCACTTAGTAAATTTAAAATAATTAAACCAGAAGGAGAAATTTTAAAATAATTTTTTTTGTCATATTCTTGTCACATACCTTGAATATAATCATTGTATAAGAAAGAAGATAGTTCTTGAAAATAAAAGAAGGAGTGATTAAGAATGAAAAAAAGTATATTAATAGTTGGTTTGATGGTGACTACATTAGCTTTTGCTAAAGGAAATGGGCAAATGACAAATAACCAAAATAATGAAAATAATACTAAAGGAAATCAAGGGAAATTCTATAATTTAAGTGAAGAAGAAAAAACAGAATTATTAGAAAAAAGAGAAAAAATGCATGAAGAAATGGCTCCATATAGACTTGATATGGAAGAAATTAATATAGGAATTCAAAGAGAAATGTTAAATGAAAATCCAGATTGGGCAAAAATAGAAAAATTAACAAAAGAAAAAGCTGAAGTTAAAGCTGAAATGGAAGTTTTGATGTTGAAAAACAGAGAAGAATTTGGAGATAAATCATTTTATTTTGGTAAAATGCACGGTGGAAAAGGTGATAAAAGAGGAAACTTTAACTGCTCAAATAGATAAAAGATTATCCTATGGAAAAATCCATAGGATTTTTTTTGTTTTTGTCGTATTATATTGTAGACAAAGTAAAGGTGCAAAAGGTGGTTAGAGATGAGAAAATTATTTTTATTTATTTTAATTATTTGGGGATTTTATGCTAGTAGTTTTGAAAATTATGTATTAATTAGGAGTAAAGAAGTAGAAGTAAAAATAGAAAAAGATAAAAAATCGGCTACATTAAGAAATAGTATTGAAGGGGAAAAATTTGAACTGTTAAGTGTAGATAAAGAGTGGGTAGAAGTATTCATTACAGATGAACTAACAGGTTATATAGAAAAAGATAAAGTTATACTTAGACAATTACAAGAGGAAAAAGCTAAAAAAGAGATAAAAAACTTAAATTCATTTATTAAAGAAAAGTTAGATAAAAAATTTGATATAGTAATGCTTAATAGTTATACTTATAACCCTAATTTATCTCAAGAAAAGATAAGGAGAGATTTTGAAGGGAAAAGATTAGTTTATGGAGTAAAAGCTTTTGAAGAAGCAAAACATGATAGTAAATGGATCTATATTGGAGATAGGCAGATAGTTGCAGTAGAAGACTGGGACTATTTTGGGTATGTAAAAGTAACTATTCCTCAAAAAAAATCTCCATATTATGTACCTATAGATAAATTTGATTATTCAACATTTCCTAAAATAAAAGAAGAAATAAAAAAATTCATAGTTGTAGATACTGAGTATCAAAATATATCTATATATGAAGAAAAAGATAAGTTACAATTATTAAAAGCAGATTATGCTTCTACTGGTTATGATAATTCCAAAAATTCATTTAGAACTCCTCTTGGAAGTTTTGTAGTTGCTAACTTAAAGGATTATATGGTTTATGCTGGGAAAAGTGATGATAATCAAATGTATAATAAGGGAAAAGCTCCGTATGCAATAAGATTTTCAGGAGGAAACTATCTACATGGTATACCAGTAGAAGATGATATAAGTAGTGAAAGAAAAAAAATATTAAAAGAGTGGAGAGAAAGTTTACTTGGTACATATCCACTATCTCAAGGTTGTGTTAGAAATAGAGATGAAACAGCAAAAGAAATATTTGAATGGATAAAACATGAGAGGGATAAAAATAATTATATATTTCCAACAGAAGTAGTAAGTGTAGTTGTAATATAAAAATCTTTATAAAAAAAATAAAGAATAACAAGGAATACAGCTTTATTAGTCATTTAAACACTTTTCACAAAGAAAAAATTGAGTAAATATAAGAAAAATATGATATAATGGGTTTATTTTGTTTGTGGGAGGAACAATGGCTATTGATAAAGAAAAAATTGAATTTCATATAAAGGGTTTATTGGAAGCGTTGGGAGAAAATCCTGATAGAGAAGGATTAAAAGGAACACCTAAAAGAGTAGCAAATTATTATGAAGAAGTATTTGAAGGTGTAACATATACAAATGATCAGATTGCAGATATGTTTAATGTGACATTTGAAGATGATTTGGAAGTAAGCAGAGATAATCATGATATAGTAATGATTAAAGATATAGAAATCTTTAGTCACTGCGAACACCACCTTGCTCTTATGTACAACATGAAAGTAGCTGTGGCATATATACCAACAGAAAAAATAATAGGTCTAAGTAAGATAGTTAGAATATGTGATATGGTTGGTAAAAGATTACAACTGCAAGAGCGTATAGCAAGTGATATAATTTATATTATGCAAAAAGTAACTGGAACTGAAGATATAGCAGTTTTTATTGAAGGAGATCATGCTTGTATGACTACAAGAGGGATAAGAAATCCTTCATCAAGAACAGTAAGTACAACATTTAGAGGAAGATTCCTTGATGATGTAATATTAAATCAGAGATTAATGACAATGTATAATAGTAAATAGCACAGAAATGTGCTATTTGTTTTTATCATATAAAAT
>CAZHXU010000190.1:2982-5856 GCA_964536535.1 uncultured Fusobacteriaceae bacterium | reverse complement strand
TTTTATAGTTCTAATAAATGGAACACAGATTTGAGAGGTGTGAAGAGATTTTAAACAGATAAAGATGCTTAGAACAAAATTTCGGAAGAGTTTTTATAGGATAAATAAAAGATAAGTTACTGAAAATCTATGAATATTATTAAAATCAATTATGCAAGTGTTATTTAGTCGAATAAATACTATTGATTATTTATATAATAAATTTTATTAATTTGATTGACAGGAGGATTTATATATGTTAGACTTGCTAAAAGAAAAATTAAAAGGAGAAAATCATGAAATTAGTATTGCGATTGTATAGGGAAGTGATAACCAAATAGAATAATGTATTAAGTATAAGTGTAGCTTATTTGACTTTCCTATGGAGAAAAATTTTATAAAAAACTATTTGAGTTTTATATATACATAAAAAATGTATATAAACCTTTAATAGTTATTTATACAGCTGGCATTTATGCCAGCTTTTTTTATATATTAAATTATTAAATTGATTAATAATATTTTTTAATAATTATAGAAAAGGACACGGTGATGAGATGGATTATTTGAAAGTTTTGTATGATATTTTTATTGCAGATGCAAGGTATATGTATATAGTTAAGGGACTTAGTTTTTCTATGGCAGTTACACTTCTTGCAGCAATAATCGGAATAGGAGTAGGAATATTAGTAGCTCTTATGAGATTATCTAAAGTACCAGTGCTAGAAAAAATAGCTATGGCTTATATAGACCTTATACGTGGAACACCTGCTGTGGTACAACTAATGATACTTGCTAATGTAATATTTGTAGGATCACTTAGAGATACACCAAAGCTTATTGTAGCAGGGCTTGCATTTGGACTCAATAGTGGAGCTTATGTGGCAGAGATAATAAGAGCAGGGATAGAAAGTCTTGATAAGGGGCAAATGGAAGCAGCAAGGTCTCTTGGGATGACATATGGCATGGCAATGAAAGAGATAATTATTCCTCAGGGGATAAAAAAGATATTACCTACACTTGTTAGTGAGTTTATAGTATTACTTAAAGAAACTTCTATAGTTGGATTTATTGGAGGAGTAGATCTACTTAGGGCTTCGAAGATTATTACAAGTCAAACATATAGGGGAGTAGAACCATTGCTTGCAGTGGGGATTATATATCTCATATTGACAGGAGTATTTACGAAACTCATGAGAAAAGTAGAAGGGAGACTGAAAGCTAGTGATTAAAGTTAATGATTTACATAAAAGTTTTGGGAAGTTAGAAGTACTAAAAGGAATAGATAAAGAGATAGATAAGGGTGAAGTAGTAGCTATTATTGGACCAAGTGGAAGTGGAAAATCAACTTTTCTTAGATGTCTTAATCTACTGGAGGAACCTACAAAAGGTGATGTATTAATCGAAGGTGAAAGTTTGCTTCAGGGCAATATAGATATAAATTTTATTAGACAAAGAGTGGGAATGGTGTTTCAACATTTTAACCTATTCCCACACAAAACAGTATTAGAAAACCTTACTTTGGCACCAATGAAAGTAAAAGGGAAGTCGGAGGTAGAAGCTAAAGAGATAGCAATGAAACTGCTTAAAAAAGTAGGACTTGTAGATAAAGCAAATGAATACCCAAATAGATTGTCTGGAGGTCAGAAACAAAGGATAGCTATTGCAAGAGCACTTGCTATGGAACCACATGTAATGTTATTTGATGAGCCAACTAGTGCACTTGACCCAGAAATGGTAAAGGAAGTATTAGATGTAATGAGAGACCTTGCTAAAGAGGGAATGACTATGCTTATAGTAACACATGAGATGGGATTTGCTAAAAATGTAGCTAATAGAGTGTTTTTCATGGATCACGGAACAATACTTGAAGATGCAGAACCAAAAGAGCTGTTTGGAAATCCAAAACATGCTAGAACAAAAGAGTTTTTAGAAAAAGTATTAAACCACTAGATAGTTAGAAATTAGTATTTAGCAGTTAGTAATAATTGATTAGTAATTAATAGTTAAATAAGAAAAGGAGAAAATTATGAAAAAATTAATAATAGGATTAGTAGTTGTAATGGGAATAATGATGACAGCTTGTGGAAGTAAAGAAGAAAATAAAAAAATATATGTAGGAACTAATGCAGAATTTGCTCCATTTGAATATCTTGAAGGAGATAAGGTAGTTGGGTTTGATATAGACCTTATAAACGCTATTGCAAAAGATGCAGGGTTTGAAATAGAAATAGTAGATATGGAATTTGATGGTTTATTACCTTCGTTACAAAGCAAAAAAGTTGATTTAGTAATTGCTGGAATGACAGCTACTGAAGAGAGAAAAAAATCTGTTGAATTTAGTAATAGTTACTACACAGCAAATCAAGTAATAGTTACTAAAGAAGGTGTAGAAGGGTTTGGAAATTTTGATACTCTTGTAGGAAAAAAAGTAGGAGTAATATTAGGGTTTACAGGAGATCTTATTGTATCTGATATTGAAGGTGTAAACGTTGAAAAATTTGATTCTGCATATGCAGGGATTATGGCTCTTAGTGCAGATAAAGTAGAAGCAGTAGTACTTGATAGTGAGCCTGCTAAAAACTTTGTAGCTAACAATGCAGGGTTAAAAATAGTTGAAGGTGATGCTGAAAGTGAAGAGTACGCTATTGCTGGAAGAAAAGATAATAAAGAATTAATAGAAAAAATAAATGTTAGTCTTGATAAATTAAAAGAAGACGGAACATATGATGAGTTATTAAAAAAATATTTTTAGTATTGGGAGATTTTTGAAATGAAAGTAGTGCGAATAATTACAATTTAATAGTTATTAATGCACAGTAGGGACCTTGTCACTAGTGGCAAGGTCTTTTTTTACAAAAAAATAGAGATAAAATCAGGTAAAAGTGTATTTAG
>CAZHXU010000190.1:1368-2882 GCA_964536535.1 uncultured Fusobacteriaceae bacterium | reverse complement strand
TATTTAGTTGATTTTAGAAAATAATAAAAAAATTGAGATAAGTTTTTAGAGATAAATAACTTGTTTATATATGGAAATTTATCTTTTAAAATTTATTTCAAAATGAGGTTTAGTTTACTGTATACATTAGGAGTACTTTAAGGAGGAGAATATGAAACTTTGGGGTGGTAGATTTGAAGGTGAGAGTAGCTCACTTTTGGAGAAATTTAATCAATCTATAATGTTTGATAAAAGAATGTATGAAGAGGATATTATTGGAAGTATTGCTCATAGTAAGATGCTTGCAAAACAAGAGATAATAGGTGAAGATGAACAAAATGAAATCGAAAAGGGTTTGTTACAGATAAAGGATGAGATAGATAAGGGGCAATTTGAATTTAGGATAGAAGATGAAGATATACACATGGCTATAGAAAAAAGGCTGATTGCTATAGTTGGGCAAGTGGGAGGAAAGCTTCATACAGGTAGAAGTAGAAATGATCAAGTAGCTCTTGATATCAGAATGTATCTTAAAAAAGAAGTAAATAATATACTTAGTTTATTAACTGAATTAGGAAGTGTGTTGGTAGAAGTAGCAGAAAAAAATATAGATGTAATTATGCCAGGGTATACACATTTGCAAAGAGCACAACCTATATTATTTTCACATCACATAATGGCTTATTATGAGATGTTTAAGAGAGATATAGATAGATTAGAAGACGCATATAAAAGATTAGATGTAATGCCTCTTGGAGCTGGTGCTTTGGCTGGTACAACATACAATCTTGATAGGCAATATGTAGCAGATCTACTTGGATTTAGGAAAATAACAAATAATAGCCTTGATACAGTGAGTGATAGAGATTTTATTGCTGAAATTAGTTTTGGAATATCTATGATAGCTATGCATATGAGCAGATTTTCAGAAGAATTAATAATCTGGTCTACAAGTGAATTTTCTTTTGTAAAGATGTCTGATAGTTATTCTACAGGATCATCTATTATGCCACAAAAGAAAAATCCAGATGTAGCAGAACTTGTAAGAGGGAAAAGTGGAAGGATATATGGGAATCTGATTTCTATATTAACTGTTATGAAAGGTTTACCTCTTGCATACAATAAAGATACTCAAGAAGATAAAGAAGGTATTTTTGATAGTATAGACAACATAAAAATCTCTTTGGAGATATTTGCTGAAATGATAAAAACAATGGAAATAAATAAAGATAAAATGAGAGAAAGTATATATGAAGGATTTAGTAATGCAACAGATATAGCAGATTATCTAGCTAAAAAAGGAGTTCCATTTAGAGAATGTCATAAAATAGTTGGAAAACTAGTAGCTTATGCTGAAAAAGCAGGAATATTGTTAACTGATATTAGTATAGATGAGTATAAATCATTTAGCCCGTTGTTTGAAGAGGATGTAATAGAAAAATCAACAATAGAAGCTTGTGTTAATGAGAGAAAAACATTTGGTGGGACTGCGAAAGTAGAAGTGCTTAGACAGATAGAAGAAGCTAAAGAAGCAG
>CAZHXU010000190.1:0-1268 GCA_964536535.1 uncultured Fusobacteriaceae bacterium | reverse complement strand
GATAGGGGAGATATTATGAAAAAAGTAGTATTAGCATATTCTGGAGGATTAGATACATCAATTATTATACCTTGGTTAAAGGAGAATTATGACCTTGAAGTTATAGCATGCTGTATTAATGTAGGGCAAGATGATGATATGGTAGAAGTAGAAAAAAAAGCTATTGCAAGTGGAGCTAGCAAGATATATATAGAAAATATGGGGGAAGAGTTTTTAAAAGACTATGCTTTTAAAGCTCTTAAAGCAGGAGCTGTATATGAAGAAAAATACCTGTTGGGAACAAGTTTTGCTAGACCCATGATGGCAAAAAGATTAGTAGAGATTGCTCATGCAGAAGGAGCAGAATATATTTGTCATGGATGTACAGGAAAAGGTAATGACCAAGTTAGATTTGAAGTAGGAGTAGCATCTTTTGATCCAAGTATAAAAATAATAGCTCCTTGGAGAGAGTGGGATATAAAATCGAGAGAAGATGCTATAGATTATGCTGAATCAAAAGGAATCAAATTGACTGTTACTAAGGAAAAAATCTATTCTAGAGACCAAAATTTGTGGCATATAAGTCATGAAGGTGGAGATATAGAAGAACTTGATAAAGAACATAATGAAGATGTGCTTTATATGATGGTTACTCCTCCTGAGAAAGCAAAAGATGAAGCAACTTATGTTGAGATAGAGTTTGAAAAAGGAGTGCCAGTTGCTGTAGATGGAGATAAACTAAGTGCAGTAGAGATGATGGTAAAACTGAATAAAATAGCTGGAGAAAATGGTGTTGGAGTAATAGATATAGTTGAAAATAGATTAGTAGGAATGAAATCAAGAGGAATATATGAAACACCAGGTGGAACAGTATTATATGAAGCTTTAAGAGAGCTTGAGAGTATTACTCTAGAAAAAGATGCACTTTCATTTAAACATATGTTATCGAAAAAATATGCTGAACTTGTGTATAACGGATTATGGTTTAGTCAATTAAAGGTAGCTATGGACGGATTTGTGGATAAATTACAAGAAAATACTACTGGAAGTATAAAACTTAAGTTATATAAAGGGAATGTAAAAGTAGCTAGTAGAAAGTCACCATTTGCTTTGTATGATGAAGATGTAAGTTCATTTGGGGCTAGCGATATGTATGATCATAAAGATGCAGAAGGGTTTATAAAACTATTCTCATTACCAAGTAAAATAAATGCATTAAATAAGAAATAATAAAGATAAATTTTGCTGTAAAGGAGGTTTGACTATTAAATTGGATAGTTAAATAAAAT
>CAZHXU010000189.1:0-5877 GCA_964536535.1 uncultured Fusobacteriaceae bacterium | reverse complement strand
TTTCCTTCCTTTTTTAATAAAAAACAGTATCTACCTTAAAGATAAGATTTTAAAACTTCTACTTCCCCTTCTACCTCCAAATCTAACATAGGTGGTATAAAATATGTATCTCCTTGATGAATAGAATACTTTTTCTTTTGACAAGTTATTATCCCTTCACCATCTAAACAAGATAAAATTTTAAAATTCTTCCCCTTTTCTTCATGATAAATGCCATGTACACTAAGTTTATCTATATTAAAATATTGACCTTTTATAAGCTCTTCTATGTCTGCATCTTCTACTCTCTTTTTCTTCCTAGTTTCAATAGTTGTTATTTTTGGTTCCAAGTCATATTTTATTACTTCTTTCGCTTTTTCAAGGTGTAACTCTCGAAATTTCCCATCAACTAACCTATCAAAATCATAGATTCTATATGTTGTATCTGAGTTTTCTTGAATCTCACAAATAATAGCCGAACCTTCTACACTAGCATGTACTAATCCTGGTTCTACATTTATAAAATCTCCCTTTTTAATAGAAATTATATTAAAAAGATCTGAAAAGTCTTTTTTTTCTATTTTTTCTTCAAAATCTTTTTTGCTCAAACCTTTTTTACACCCCATAATTACTTTGGCATCTTTACTAGCTTCAATAACATACCAAGATTCTGATTTCCCCAATTCTCCTTCTACTTTCAAAGCATACCCATCATCAGGGTGAACTTGAACAGATAATTTATCATGTATATCCAAAAATTTTATTAATAAAGGGAATATTTCCCCATATTTTTTATAAATATCTTCCCCTTCCAACTTTTCTTTATATTTTTCTATAAGTTCTTTCAAAGTCATACCTCTAAAAGGACCTTCATCAACTATACTCATACCATTTTTATGACAACTTACTTCCCAACTTTCTCCATACTTTTTATTTTCAGGCAAGTTCATATGCATTATTTCTTCAAAACCTCTTCCACCCCAAACTTTTTCTTTTAATATTTTTTTAAATTTCATAGGATACATATTTTTTACCCTCCTTTTTTTGCATACTATTTATTTTATAATAATTATGTCGCTTTTATTCTTATCATTCATCAAATATTAATCTTTCCTTTTTATAAATACATTCTATAAATATTATATTTTTCTATACAAATGAAATTTTATAGTGTATACTAAAATTAATTAAGAAACCGTTTTCGTAATTAAAATTTTAAAATACAGAAAGGGGTAAAAATGTATTTAGCTTTTTTTAAACAGTCTATTAAATTCCGTTGGGCTTACAAAATAAATAGTATTTTTGGAATATTAGGAACTATTCTAAAAATAGTTGCTTCTATTTATCTTTGGCGTGCTATATTTTCATCATCTCCAAATAATCTTATTGGAGGTTTTAATAACAATGAAATGATTACTTATCTTATACTTACAAATATTGTTACATTTTCTCTTGGATCAGCTGTTGATTTTACTGTTCCTTATGAAATAATAGAAGGGTTTATAGCTGTTGAACTTATAAAACCCTATTCATAT
Organism: uncultured Fusobacteriaceae bacterium; assembly: GCA_964536535.1. GTDB lineage: Bacteria > Fusobacteriota > Fusobacteriia > Fusobacteriales > Fusobacteriaceae > CAZFBB01. The sequence continues at coordinate 4,363 of CAZHXU010000189.1, read as the reverse complement.
ATTAAAAGACATTTTTTCTATGATTTAGGCAATCTATTTACTAATGTAGTTGTTAGTACTAGTGTATTGATAACTTATCTTACATATACAAATAATCTAAATTTTTTTATTAGTATCAATTTTATATATTTTCTCTTTAGCATGTTTCTTGCATATTTATTTATATTTTCATTTAATATGCTCATTGCTTTAGTTGCTTTTTATACAAATTATATTTGGGGAATTAGAATGATAAAAAACACCCTAATTTCTTTTTTATCAGGTGCTTTGATTCCTTTATCATTTTTACCAAAAACTTTCGAGTATATAAGCATCTATACACCATTTTCGTACCTAAGTTATTATCCAACTTTACTTATAATGGGAAAAATTAACAATTATGAAATTTTAAGAACTTTTTTAATTCAAAGTTTTTGGACTCTATTATCATTAGTATTTATGAAGTTTTTATATAAAAGAGCCCTTAAAAATCTACAGATATTAGGAGGTTAAAATGAAAAAGGTATTTAGAGTATATAAACGTTTTGTAATAACTAATTTTAAAATATTAAAACAATCAAGAGTTAACCTTTTAATTGGTATTTTTACATTTATCCTTGTTCAATTAATTAATATTACTTTAATAGAACTAATTTATGCAAAAGTTCCACATATAAGTGGTTTTTCAAAAACAAATATCCTTCTACTCTACGGAATCTTCCTAATTCCACGTGGAATAGACCACATTATGTCTGATTATTTATGGTGGTTTTCAGGAAATGGAATAAGAAGGGGGTTATTTGATAAAACTCTTGTAAGGCCAATAGAACCTCTATTTCATATAATAATTGAACGTTTTGATTTTAATGGTTTTTCTGAATTAATTCTTGGAATCATTTTACTTTTTACAAATATAGATATAACAAATATTACTCCTTTATCTACTATTATTTTTATTTTCACCCTTGTAAATGGAGTTTTTATCTATATGAGTATCAAAATTGTTCTAACAGCTTTAGCTTTTTGGATAAGTAATAGTTTTTTTATACTAGAAATGTGTTACAGTTTTAGCGAATTTTCTCGTTATCCCATAGATATTTTTAATAATACTATACAAAATTTAATAGTTTATATTTTACCCTTTGCATTTACAGCTTATATACCCTATTTAATACTAAATAATATAAAAACTAATTTGTTTTATCTATTTTTCTCATTAATGGGCGGTTATATAATGCTTTATCTTGCATACAGATTTTGGAAGTTAGGAGAGAGACGATATGAAAGTACAGGAAGTTAATTTGTTAGAGATTAAAAATATATCAAAAGATTTTGTTGTCTATAAAAAAGAAGAAACTTATCTAAAGAAGATAATTTCTTTTATCAAACCTACAAAACTAAACAAAAGAGTTATTAATAATATCAATTTTTCTATAAAAAAAGGAGATATTGTAGGTTATCTCGGAAAAAATGGTGCTGGAAAATCAACAACAGTAAAAATAATGAGTGGTATACTTTATCCTTCTAGCGGAGAAGTTTTGTTTTCTGGTCAGTCTATTTTTAATGATAAAAAATCTTTTAACAAACAAATTGGAGTCGTTTTTGGACAAAAAACACAATTATGGTGGGATTTACCCCTTGGTGAAACTTTTAAAGTTTTGAAAGAGATCTATGATATAGAAGATGAAATATATAAAAAACAATTTCAAGAATTAACGGAACTTTTAGATTTAGATGATTTTATTAATGTGCCTGTTATGAAAATGTCTCTTGGTCAGAGAATGAGAGCTGATCTTGCTGCTGCATTTTTACACAATCCAAAATTACTATTTTTAGATGAACCTCTAATTGGACTTGATATTGTAGTCAAAGAAAGAATCAGAAAATTCATCAAATATATTAATAAAAAATACCAAACTACAATCATTCTAACAACTCATAATATGGAAGAGATAGAAAGTTTGTGCAAAAGAATCATTATTTTAGATGAAGGACAGATATATTATGATGGTGACTTAGCTACTCTAAAAAAACGTATTCCCTATTACAAAGAATTACAAATTGATTTCGAAGATGATGAAAATATAAGTTCTATTCATTTAGAAAAAAGTCTTGGAAAAATTAATTATGAAAAAAAATATATAAATATTAAAATTAAAAATAGAGATGAACTTATAAATTATACAAAGTATTTTTTAGATTCATACAAATTAAAAGATATTTCTATAAAAAATATCTCTTTAGAAGAAATTCTAAAAGTTTTATTTTATAACAAAAAAAATTAAACTTTCTTAATTTAAATACTCGTTTATCCTAAAAAAATATTTTTCTAATATATTTGAAATTAATATATTTTTAAAGTATTATTGTAATATATAAATACAAGGGGGTAAAAATGAAAAAATTAAGTTTAGTTTTATTAGCGCTTACTATGTTAGCTTGTAGTAATAACGATGTCAAAGAAGAAACGGAAATGACAAGATCACATCAAATCTCTTCATATGTAAGAACATGGCCACTTGGATCAACAAGAGAAGCTATGACTGAAGGGAAGTATTGGACTGCAGAAGATATTCAAGGAGATAAAATCTCAAGTCTTATTATTGCTTTTGGTCTAATAAGAAATGAAACAGAGATTTTTATTCCTGATTTAGAAGAAAATGACGAAGGACATTCTTTTGGAGATTTGAAAGGTGAAGTAGCAAAATTACATGAAAAATATCCAGAGTTAAAAGTTAATTTTTCTGTAGGTGGATGGGGAGCTGACGGATTCTCTGATATGGCTATGGAAGAAGAAAAAAGAGAAGTTTTTGTAAAAAACTTAGTTGAAATGGTAAAAATGTATGGTTTTGATGGAGTTGATATCGACTGGGAATATCCTGTTAATGGTGGTTGGGGTACAATAAAATCTAGACCAGAAGATAGAGAAAATTTCACTTTTTTAATGGAAGATATAAGAGAAGCTCTTGATTTGTTAGAAGTAGAGATGAATAAGGAGTATTCACTTAGTTTTGCTGCATATGCTGGTCCTGCTTACTTTGAATGGGTTGAAATAGACAAATTAGCTAATATAGCTGATTATGCAAAACTTATGACTTATGATTTTTATGGTGGTTGGAATCAAATTACTGGTCATTTAGCTAACTTATATAATAATAGCGAAAAACCAGAAGATATTTCTGTTGATAAAGTAGTTCAATATTATTTATCTGAAGGATTCCCTGCTGAAAAATTAATAATGGGTGTACCATTTTATGGTAGAGCTTGGGGAGGAGTTACTAATGAAAATAATGGACTTTTCCAAAATGTACAAAGTGTAATGTACACTGATGGTATATCATATCCAGATATAAAAGAACTTATAGCAAATGGTTATACTCGTTATTGGGATGATGAAGCAAAAGCTCCATATCTTTATAACGGTGATGTATTTGTAACTTATGAAGATGCAGAATCATTAACATATAAAGCTGAATATGTTAAAAAAATGGGACTTGGCGGAATTATGATTTGGGAGTATGGTCATGATATGGAATCTGAACTTACTTCTGTAATTGATAATTCTTTTAAAAAATAACATAAAAAAATAGGGAGTTTAATCTTCCTATTTTTTCTTTTCTCTATGGGAACAACCAGGCCAACAACATGGTCTTTTTTTTCCGTTATTTATATCTTCTTTTAATCTTCTGATTCTATCCAACCTTGTTTTATCTCTTTTAGCATCTTCTACCCAACATATCCATTCATTCCTAGCTAATGCAGTCAACTTCTCCCAAAATATATATGTTTTTTCATCTTCAATCAAAACTTTTTCTATATCAACTGGTAAAGTATGGACTGTTCCTGCTGAAATAACTTTATTTACATTTTTTATTTTTTCATATTTATACTCAATTATTTCTTTAATTAATCCCTTTGGCAAAGGTTTAGTAAAGGGAAATTGAATAGCTCCTTTAGAAACTTTATAAGAGTTTAGTTTTTCTTTAAAAACTTCAATTACTTCTGGAGTAGGATAAAAGCCTATATGATTTTTATATGCTCCAAATATTATTACATTAATCTTTTTCTTTTTATCCATCAAAAAATAAGAAGGCATACTATAACTTATTCCTTCTTGCACTTGAGGAACTACTTCTACTACAATTTCTTTTACTTCCTTTATTAATTTAGCTGATTGAGCAGGTAAACTTTTTAAATATTCTTCTACATTTTCACATTTTTTATTTTTCAACTCTGTCCCCCTTAAATTTTTTTCATTCAAAGAGCTTTTTTTAATTATAGTCTTAAATTTCCTTTAGTTCAATATAAATTATATCTACTATTTTATTAAAAATTTAATTGTACATAATAATATAAAAAAATTGAAATTAAATATAAAAAAAGT
>CAZHXU010000188.1:0-5884 GCA_964536535.1 uncultured Fusobacteriaceae bacterium | reverse complement strand
TTGACTTTGATGATTTTTAAGCTAGGGAGGCAAAAATGAAAGGAAAAGATCTTAAAGTTTTCTTAGAAGCAGTTGAAATTCTTGAAAAAGAAAAGGGTATACCTAAAGAAACTCTTTTAGAAACAATAGAACAAGCATTGCTTGCTGCATATAAGAAAAACTATGAAGAAGACGGCAATGTAGAGGTAGTTATCGATAGAGATAGTGGAGATATAAAAGTATTTTCTACTAAAGAAGTTATCGATGAAGTATTAGATCCTGCTTTGGAAATATCTTTAGAGGACGCTTGGAAAGTAGATAAAAAAGCTGAATTAGGAGATTTTATTAAAGTAGAAGAAAAATGTGAAGATTTCAAAAGAAATGCTATTCAAAATGGAAAACAAATAGTTATCCAAAAAGTAAGAGAAGCAGAAAGAAATAATGTATATGAAAACTTCAAATCAAAAGAACATAATATCATAAATGGTATTATAAGAAGAATTGATGAGAGAAAAAATATACATATAGAATTTGATAAAACTGAAGCTATCTTACCTATGGTTGAGCAATCAGCATCAGATGTATATAGAGTAGGGGAAAGAATAAAAGTATACGTAGTTGAAGTAGAAAAAAGAAGTAAATTCCCTAAAATAGTTATTTCTAGAAAACATGAAGATTTCTTAAAAGAACTATTTAAATTAGAAGTTCCTGAAATCGAAGATGGAACTATAGAAATCAAAGCTGTTTCGAGAGAAGCAGGAAGCAGAGCTAAAGTAGCAGTTTACAGCGAAGTAGAAGGTGTAGATACTATTGGAGCTTGTATAGGACAAAAAAGACAAAGAATCAACAGTATTGTTGATGAGTTAAATGGTGAAAAGATAGATATTATCGAATGGAGAGAAGATAAAATTGCATTTGTTTCAGCTGCTCTTAGCCCAGCTAAAGTAGAAAGTGTTGAAATTATGGAAGATGAAGTAACTGCAAGAGTTATCGTTGATCCTAGTCAATTATCATTAGCTATTGGTAAAAATGGTCAAAATGCTAGATTAGCTGCAAAACTAACTAGCATGAGAGTTGATATAAAAACTAGCAATGAAGAAGTAGAAGAAGAAACAGTAGAAGAAAAGGTTGAAGATGCAGAAGCATAAACCACAAAGAACTTGTGTTGTTTGTAGACAGAGTGCAGATAAAGATAAACTTTTTAGATTAGTTAATGACAATGGGGAAACTCAATTTGATCAAGAGCAAAAAATTCAAAAAAGAGCTTTTTATCTTTGTAAAAGTCTTAGTTGTTTAGAAAAGTTATCTAAACATAAAAAATACAAAGTTTCTATGAAAGAATTAGCTAGTATGGCTACTTTAGTAAAAAAAAGTGAAAATAACATTTTGAATATACTAAAAGCCATGAAAAATGGAAATAATCTAGTTTTTGGAATTAACATGGTTAAAGATGAAGTAAAAAAAATTAGTTTACTCATAATAGCAAATGATGTTAGTAGCAAAAATATGAATATGTTAATTAAATTGTGTAGAGATTACAAAATTAAATATATAATAACAGCGTCTAGAAGAGAGCTTGGAGACATCTTTTCTAAAGAAGATGTAAATACGATAGGTATTATCGGTAAGAAAGCGGCGCAAGGTCTCTTAAATTGACAGGAGGTGTGAAATTTGAGAGTACATGAGTTAGCAAAAAAGTACGACAAGAGTAACAAAGATTTCTTAGAAATGATAAAAGGATGGGGTATAGAGGCTAAATCACATTTATCAGGACTAACAGAGGACCAAGTAGGAATCATTTTGGATAAAATGGAATCTCCTAGGAAAGAGGATAAGAAAGTAGATAAGAAAGTAGATAAGAAGATCAAAGAAACTAATGTTGAAGAAGTTTCAAACGATTCTTCAAAAAAGAAGAAAAAAAAGAAAAAGAAAACTGAAAAAGGTAACAACAAAAAATTTGCAAAAGCAAGTAAAAACAAGAACTTAACTACTCAAACAGAGGAAGTTAAGGGAGTAGAAGTAAATGAGAATGGTGATAAAGTAGTTAAATTAACTGGTGAAACATCATTAAAAGAATTTGCTGAAAAAATTGGAGTTAACGCTGCTGAAATAGTTAAAAAACTATTTTTAAAAGGGCAAATGCTTACTATTAATAGTCCAATATCTCTTGAATTAGCAGAAGAAATAGCTATGGAGTATGATATATTAGTAGAAGAAGAAGAAGTAGAAGAAATCAGCTTTGGAGAAGCATTTAATCTTGAATTAGCAGATAAAGAAGAAGAACTAAAAGATAGACCAGCGATTATTACAATAATGGGACACGTTGACCATGGTAAAACTTCATTACTTGATACAATTAGAAAAGCTAATGTAGCTGAAGGTGAAGCTGGTGGAATCACTCAAAAAATAGGTGCATACCAAATTGTTAAAGAAGGTAAAAAGATTACTTTCATAGATACACCAGGTCATGAGGCCTTTACTGAAATGAGAGCTAGAGGAGCTGGAGTTACAGATATCGCTATACTTATAGTAGCAGCTGATGATGGAGTAAAACCTCAAACAGTAGAAGCTATATCTCATGCTAAAGAAGCAGGAGTGCCAATAATAGTAGCAGTAAACAAAATAGATAAACCAGGTGCTGACCCAATGAGAGTTAAGACTGAACTTATGGAATACGGTCTTATAGCTCCAGAATGGGGAGGAGATATTGATTTCGTTGAAATTTCAGCTAAATTCAATAAAAATATAGATGAATTATTAGAAACTATACTTTTAACTGCTGAATTATTAGAGCTTAAAGCTAACCCTAATAAGAGAGCAAAAGGTGTAGTACTTGAATCAAGACTTGATCCTAAATTAGGACCAGTAGCAGACGTATTAATCCAAGAAGGAGAATTAAAAGTTGGAGAGATATTTGTAGCTGGAGAAAGTTATGGTAAAGTTAGAGCTCTTATTAATGATAAGGGTGATAGAGTAGATAAAGTTGGTTTAGCTATGCCAGTTGAGATACTAGGATTTAGTACTGTTCCAGCAGCTGGAGATGTATTATACGGAATCATGAATGAAAAACAAGCTAAAACAATAGTTGAACAAGTTGAAAAAGAGAGAAAACTTAGAGAACAAAATAAGAAAAAACATATATCTCTTGAAGCAATATCACAACAACTTGATGCTGAAAGAATAAAAGAATTAAAACTTATCATAAGGGCAGATTCAAAAGGTTCAGTAGAAGCTTTAAAAGAATCTCTTAATAAATTAAGTACAAGTGAAGTAGCAGTAAATGTTATCCAAGCAGCAGCAGGAGCAATCTCAGAAGGAGACGTTAAACTTGCTGAAGCATCAGATGCAATCATCATTGGATTCCATGTAAGACCTACTACAAAAGCTATGAAAGCAGCAGATGAAGCTGGAGTAGAAATAAGAACACATAATGTAATCTATCATATAACTGAAGAAATAGAACAAGCTCTAACAGGAATGTTAGACCCTGAATATAGAGAAAGATACCTTGGAAGAATTGAAATCAAAAAGGTATTCAAAATCAGTAAAGTTGGAAATATTGCAGGTTGTGTAGTTGTTGATGGAAAAGTTAACAAAGATGCTAATATAAGAATCCTTAGAAACAGTGTTGTTATCTATGATGGTAAATTAGACACATTAAAAAGATTCCAAAATGATGCTAATGAAGTAGTTGCTGGTCAAGAATGTGGACTAGGTATCGAAAACTTTAATGATATTAAAGAAGGAGATATAGTAGAAGCATACGTAATGGATGAGATTCAAAGAACTTTAAGATAATAGAAAGAAGTGAGATTGAATGAATAAAAAAAGATTAGCTGGTATAGAAAAGCAAGTATCAAGATTAATCTCTCAAGTTTTATTCGAAGAAGTTAAAAATCCTAAAATTAACGGTCTTGTTTCTGTAACTGGTTGTAGAGTTACACCAGATCTAAAATTTGCAGATGTATCTTTTAGCGTAATGCCTATTGGAAATAAAGAAGATTTTAATCTTGAAAAAAATCTAGAAGGCTTAGAAGAAGTAAAAAGATACCTTCGTAAAAGAGTAGGAGAGGAATTGAACCTAAGATATACTCCAGAAATTAGAGTTAAATTAGATGATACTATTGAATATGGTGTGAAAATCTCTAAGATTCTCAACGAAACTAAGTAGCGAGGTGACTTGCTATGAAATGGGAGTATAAGTTAAGCGATAAAGACTTTATTAAGGAAAAAAGTGAGAGACTAGGGCTAAGTAGCCCTCTCCTTAAACTTCTTTATAATAGAGGGTTGAGAGATGATAAAAATATATTAGATTTTTTAGACTGTAGCCCTTCTAAATTTAGGAATCCCTATGATTTTGAATCAATGAAAGAAGCAGTTCAAAAAATAATCGAAATAAAAGATAAGAAGCAAAAACTTTTTATCTATGGAGATTATGATGTAGATGGAATAACAGCTACGGCTTTTCTTACATTGGTACTTAGAAGTGTTGGAATAGATGTAGAATATTATATTCCAAATCGTATGGATGATGGATATGGACTTAATAAAAAAGCCTTGGACAAAATATATAGTGAAAAAGGAAGATTAATAATTACTGTTGATACGGGTATTAATTCTTTGGAAGAAATACTTTATGCAAGAGAATTAGGTATAGACCTTGTTATAACTGATCATCACAAATTAGTTGAAGAAGAAGACAAAGATGTTCTTATTATAAATCCTAAACTAAGCAAAAATTATCAATTTAAATTTTTGTCTGGTGCAGGAGTTGCTCTTAAACTGGCACAAGCAGTATATATAGAGTTAGGAATAGATTTGGAAAAGTTATATGACTATATAGAAATAATTATGATTGGTACTGTAGCAGATGTAGTGCCTATGATAGATGAAAATAGAATAATTATAAAAAAGGGCTTGGAAAATATTAAAAAAACTAAAATTAAAGGTTTGACTTATCTTCTAAAATATCTGAAGTTTGGAGAAAAAGATCTTACAACAACAGATATTAGTTTCTTTATTTCTCCTCTTTTAAATGCTCTTGGTCGTGTGGGCGATTCGAGAATAGGTGTAGATTTTTTTGTTGAACCAGATGATTTTGTTATTTATAACATAATTGAAGAAATGAAAAAATCAAACAAAAAGAGAAGAAGTTTGGAAAGAAGCTCATTTAATGAGATAGATGAAAAATATAAAAATTTAAAAGATTTTAATATGATATTTGAAGCATCTGAAAACTGGCACCCAGGAATAATAGGTGTAGTAAGTTCTAGATTAGCTCTCAAATATAATGTTCCTGTAATTTTAATTACTTTAAAAGGAAACCTTGGAAAAGCATCTTGTAGAAGTATAGAAGGAATAAATATCTTTGATATATTAAATTCTATGTCTAAAGACTTTATTAGATTTGGTGGACATGACTTGGCAGCTGGTTTTGTTGTTAAAAATGAGAAATTGAATCAAATTAGAAGAGCTATAGAAGAAGGAATAAATCAGAGTAAGGATAAATCTAAGAAAAAAACTATTTCTATAGATTTTGAATTGCCTTTGGAAAGCATAGATGATAAAATGTTAGAAGAGTTTAAAAAACTATCTCCATATGGTCTTGAGAATCCTCAACCTCTTTTTATAGATAGAGATTTGGAATTTGTAGGGGCTAAAAAATTTGGAGTAGAAAATAGACACTTTAAAACATTTATTAAAAAGAAGGGAAAGTTATATTCTGCTGTTGCTTTTAATTTAGGCGATAAGATAGAAGATGACATATATTCTTTTCAAAAATTTGATATAGTATACTATCCTGAAAAAGTTTATTACAAAGGTGAAGAGATACTACAAATCAAAATTAAAGATTTTCAATATAAAGATGAATTTTATAAAATATTTAATTAAATAGGAGGATTAG
>CAZHXU010000187.1:0-5922 GCA_964536535.1 uncultured Fusobacteriaceae bacterium | reverse complement strand
TGGGAGATAGAATTTGTGTATTAAACTTTGGTAAAATAATGCAAGTTGATACTCCACTTAACCTTTATAATAAACCAGCAAATAAATTTGTTGCAGGATTTATTGGTTCGCCAGCAATGAATATAGTAGAAGGAAGTATAGAAGTAGAAGGAGAAAATGTATTTGTACATGTTGACGGAGATAAACTTCTACTTCCAAAAGACAAAGCTTCCAAAGTAAAAGAGTATAATGGAAAAAAAGTATGGTTTGGAATTAGACCAGAAAATATTTTAAGTAAAGATGCTAAAGAAGATGATAATTTAGTAAATGGAGAAGTATCAGTAGTAGAACAAATGGGTAATGAAATTTACGCATATTTCCAAGTAGGAAAACACCAGTATACTGCAAGAATACCATCAGATAAAGCAAGCGATTTAACACACGGAATCAACTATGAATTTTGGTATGATATGAATAAATGCCACTTATTTGATTATGAAACAGAAGAAAATATTAGTTTATAATAAAAGGGGCTGTGCCCCTTTTTATTTGAATATATCTTTCATATATGAGATAAAAGCAAGTTTATCAAAATCTAATGCTACTTCTACTCTTTTACCACCTAATTTTACATAAGTTTCCCCTAGATTTTTTTCGTCTAAAGAAACATCAAGTTCTACTTGTTCAAATTTAAATAAATCTTCTCTTACAAGGCTAATAAGAGCAGTACTGTCGTGAAAAACAGCAAATTCAAATCCCATATTACCTCTAACATTTAACATTTCGTCATAGAGAAGTTTTGTTACATGGGCTTCTTTACTAGATAATTTGTCCAAGAATTCCACATCTTTTCTATAAAGTTTTCCCTTCATAGTTGCATCTAAACCTATCATTCTAATTTTTGTATTTGAATTTACAATAGTTTTACAAGCTTCAGGATCACAAAAAACATTAAATTCTGCAAAGTCAGTAACATTTCCTCCCGAAAGACTCCCGCCCATAAAAGTAATTGAAGCGATTTTTTTATCAATTTCTGGATTATCAATTAATAACTTTGCAACATTAGTACTTGGACCAACTGCTACAATATTAACTTCATTAGGATAAAGAGAAATCATCTCTTTCATAAATGATACTGCATCATTTTTTTCCTCTTTGTTATTAGATTTTTCAAAAGTCAAATTACCAATTCCACTTTCACCATGAAAATCATAAGCTACTTCCAAATCTCTCTCTAAGGGTTTCGAAAGCCCTTTATATACTTTTGTTTTTTTTACGAGTGCATTTAATATATCCAAAGTATTTTGAGTTGTTTTTTCTACTTCTACATTTCCTGCTACTGTACATATTCCTAATACGTCAAATTCTTCTATTGCTCCAAGTGTTGCAATAGCAATTCCATCATCTAAACCAGTATCACAATCTAATATAACTTTAATTTTTTTCATGAAACTTGTTAACCTCCTCTAAAGTTGCAAATGATTCTGAAGCTCCTTTTCTACCTACTGCAATAGCTCCGGTAATCATACCTGTTTTTATACCTTCTTCTACTCCATTATGGAAACTATGAATAAATCCTCCAATGAAAGAATCCCCAGCAGCAGTAGTATCAACTACTTCTACTTTATGTGCTCCTAATTTAATAGATTTTTCTCCATTTGTATAAATTGCTCCATCTTTTCCAAGAGTAATAATTAAATCTTTAATGCCTATTTCAAAAAGTTTTTTACTTTTTTCTTCTAATTCTTCATTATTTTCTATTTTTATTCCTAATAATATCTCTATTTCTGTTTCGTTTGCTATCAAAATATCTGTATGTGCTAAAATATTATCTATTTTTTCATAACAAGGAGCAGGATTAAGTACAGTTTTTACATTATGCTCTTTTGCTATTCTAAAAGCATATTCAACAGTATCAAGAGGAATTTCTAGTTGGCATAATAATAAATCACTTGAAATAATTTCATCTTTAACTCTATCTATATATTCTTTATCTACTAAACCATTAGCTCCAGGAACAACAATAATTGAGTTCTCCCCTTTTCCATCAAGAATAATAGTTGCTAAACCACTTGAACATTGGGCTTTTTCAATTAAATCCACTTTAATATTATTATTTTCAAGATTCTTAATTAATTCTTCTCCAAAAGAATCATTCCCAATTTTTCCTAAGAATGTTATCTCATTCCCAAGTTTACCTGCTGAAATAGCTTGATTAGCTCCCTTACCTCCAAAAGACGTAAAAAAATCTCTACCTGTAATTGTTTCGCCATCTTTTGGTTTTTTATCAACTACAGTTACTAAGTCCATATTAATACTTCCCAAAACAACAATCTTCATTTATACCTCCTTAATAATAAGTATACTGTATTAAGTAAAAAAAATATATACAAGCTTTTGTTTAGAGGATTAAGAGAAATTTCTAAAAAAGGGTTATTTAATGAGGAAAAAAATTTAACTCAAAAAAAGGGCTAATGCCCTTTATCTTAGTTCTTTTGCTCCTTCTACCATGTTCTTAAGGCTTTCAAATGTTTCGTCCTCTCCTCTAGTTTTCAAACCACAATCGGGATTAATCCATATTTTTTCCTTTGGAATATAGTTAAAGAAAGTTTTTGCGATATTAATTATTTCTTCTTTACTTGGAACTCTTGGAGAATGGATATCATAAACTCCAGGACCTATTTCTTTATCATAATCTTCTTTTTTGATAAACTCTAATAGGGACAAGTCTGATTTTGCAGATTCTATAGTGATTACATCTGCATCCATGTCTTTAATCTCTTTCATTATATCTTTAAACTCACTATAACACATATGTGTATGAATTTGAGTTGAACCCTTGACTTTACTTGCACAAAGTCTAAAAGCTTTTATGGCCCAGTCTAAATAGTCTCCCCATTCCTCTTTTCTTAACGGTAGTTTTTCCCTTAAAGCTGCTTCATCTATTTGAATAATATTAATATTATTTTTTTCAAGATCTAATACCTCTTCTTGTATTGCAAAAGCAATCTGATAAGCAATTTCTCTAGGACTTAAATCTTCTCTAACAAATGACCAATTTTGAATAGTAATTGGTCCAGTTAACATACCCTTAAGAGGTTTTTTAGTCAAACTCTGAGCATATGAAGACCAAGGAGTAGTGATACTCTTTAATCTTTTAACATCACCAAATATTATAGGTGGTTTAACTCCTCTTGTTCCATATGATTGAACCCAAGCATTTTCTGTAAATAAAAATCCTTCTAAGTTTTCACCAAAATATTCAACCATATCATTTCTTTCATATTCGCCGTGTACTAAAAGATCCAAATCAAGTTCTTCTTGTATCTTAATTATTCTTGCAATTTTTTCCTTTAAGAAATCATGATATTTTTCCTCATTAATTAGCCCTAATTTATAGTCTCTTCTTGCTTTTCTTACATCATTTGTTTGTGGGAATGAACCAATAGTTGTCGTAGGGAAATGAGGAAGTTTTAACCACTCTTTTTGCAGTATATTTCTTTCATTAAAAGTTTCTTTTCTATCAAAGTCTTTAAGCTTAAGTTTTGCTACTTTTTCTCTAACTTCTCCAAAATAAAACTCTTTATTATCAGTTTTTTCAGAAATTATATTTTGATTATCTGTAAATATTGTATTATTAATATAATTTTTATCCTCATATAATAACCCTATTTCCTTTAATTCATTAAGTTTTTCTTCTGCAAAACTAAGGTGTTTTTTATATTTAGCTTCTAGTTTATTTTCATTTCGAAGTGTATATGGCACATGTAGTAATGAACAACTAGTATTTATTACAATTTCTTTTGGATTTAATTTTGCTAAAGTGTCCAAAGTTTCTAGAGTATCTTTATAATTATTTTTCCAAATATTTTTCCCATTAACTAGCCCTGCAAAAATAACTTTATCTTTAATTAAATGAGTACCTAAGATATGGATATTTTTAATACCTTCTACCAAATCTACTCCTATACCATATATATCTTTATCAATAAGGTGTTTAAAACTTTCACCAAGATGCCCAAAGTAACTCTGAATAATTATATTAAGATTATTTTTATCCTCCAATATCCCCTCATATAATTTGTCAAAATTTAATAAAGCTTCTGTGCAAAGGTCTTTTACTAAAGCTGGTTCATCTATTTGTAAATATTTTACACCTAGTTTATTCAATTCAGCAAAAATTTCTCTATAAGCTTTTATTAGTGGCTCTATATAGTCATCATAATAACCATCTTTCAATTTTGCTAATTTTAAAAAAGTAAATGGTCCAATAATAACGGGTTTAGTATCAACTCCTAACTCTTTGGCTTCCAAATATTCCTCTTTTAATTTCGTTATATTTATTTTAAACTTTGAATCTAATGACAACTCTGGAACTAAATAATGATAATTAGTATTAAACCATTTTTTCATAGGTAAAGCTTTAATGTCTTTGCCGTTTTTTTGATATCCTTTTGCAAGAGCAAAGTAAGTATCAAAATCATCAAGATTAAGTTCCTCATATTCTTGCGGTATTACTCCTAATAAAAAGATTGTATCTAAGACATTGTCATAATAAGAAAAATCATTTGAAGATATATAATCTATATTATTTTCTTTTTGAATTAATATTTTCTTTTTCCTAATCTCTTTTGCAACTAACAAAACTTCTTCTTTCTTCTTCTCACCCTTCAAATAACTTTCAATAACTCTTTTTAATTCTCTCTTTTCCCCTAATCTAGGGTATCCTATAACTGCTTTTTTCATCATTTCCTCCTAATATTTTTCATTTTGTTATCTATTAATTACTAAATATAATAGGAGGAGTTAAAAATTTCCCTCATTATGTCACCTTCCCTCCGAAGAATTTTTGTATTAGGTAAGTCTCCTGACTTAGTTTCATCCTACTTTCTCACCTTCCCAGTTATCCACCAGTGGTTATTTTAAGATTTCGTCCACAATACAGTAGCGGGGGCTGTGCCAGATTCACACTGGCTTCCTTGTTATGCAAACAAATAAACACCTAATACGAAAAAAAGACCTCTATAAAGAGGTCTAATTAGTTAAATAATTATATCCCCTTATCTTTAGATAAAATATCTCTGGATTTAGCACCACACCACTAGGGCAGGTTGCTGAGGTGTCATAGGGCCAGTCCCTTAACCTCTCTTGATAAGAATATTATTTGTGCTATTATATATTTATTTACTCTATTAGTCAAGAAAAATAAAATAATTTTTAAATTTTATTATATAAATTGTGAATTAGAAAGAAAAAAAGATATAATAAGAAATTTCTGGCATTTAAGAATAAAGAAAAATTTCTAAGTTCTAAAAATCCTTTTATAATGGGGTTAAAAGAAAGTTTTATAAAAAAAGTATACCATTTTGGTAAAAAATACTTGAAATTATATCTAATTAGATATATAATTAATTTATGAAATATGGAATAGATAATGAAATCAATCTGAAATTATTAGTAGTACTAAATAGATGTCAACAGTCAATAATGAGAAGAGGTCATGAAACAATAAAAGAATCTAATTTGACTATACCACAATTTGCAGTATTAGAGATGCTTTATCATAAGGGGAGTTTGAAAGTAGGTGAAATAATTGAAAAAAGCTTGTCTACTATAGGTAGTATAAGTGTAGTGATAGATAACCTTATAAAAATTGGTTTGGTCAAAAAAGAAAAATGTAATGAAGATAAAAGGATTACGTATGTTGCTATTACTTTAGAAGGGAAAAAACTTATAGAAGAAGTTTTTCCAAATCATTTAAAAGAATTAGAAAATATAATGGTTGGACTTAGCAAAGAAGAGAAGCAAATTTTAATTATGCTTTTGAAAAAATTAGGAAAGAATTAGGAAAAAATTAGATAAATTCTATATTTTAATTAGTCTGTTATTTTTGCCTTGATGCAAAATTGTTAGGATTTAAACAATATTATTTTGGACTAACGT
>CAZHXU010000186.1:0-5944 GCA_964536535.1 uncultured Fusobacteriaceae bacterium | reverse complement strand
AAAGAAGAAAAGAAAAATATATTTGCATCATTAAAAGAGAGACTGGTAAAAAGTGTTTCTAAAGATGGTCTTTTTGGTATGATGAAAAACTTCTTTAAAGGAAGAAAAGTAATAGATCAAGAGATGTACGAAGAACTTGAGGATTTGTTAATTCAGTCTGATATAGGAATGGATATGACACTCAAAATAGTTGGGAAGTTGGAAGTAGAAGTAAAAGAAAGAGGCGTAAAAGAGCCTAATGAAGTTTATGAAGTACTAAAAGATGTTATGGAGTCATTTCTTATTAGTGAAGGTAATGAATTATCTATAGAAAAAGATGGAATGAATGTAATATTAGTTGTTGGAGTAAACGGAGTAGGAAAAACAACAACAATTGGTAAATTAGCAGCTAAACTTAAAAATGAAGGAAAAAAAGTTGTAGTAGGAGCAGGGGATACATTTAGAGCTGCTGCAATAGAACAACTTGAAGAATGGGCACAAAGAGCAGATGTTGAAATAATAAAACATGAACAAGGAAGTGACCCAGGTGCAGTAGTTTATGATACACTACAAGCAGCAAGAACAAGAAATGCTGATGTTGCAATTATAGATACAGCAGGTAGATTACATAATAAAAACAACTTGATGAAAGAACTGGAAAAAATAAATAAAATTATTGGAAAACATCTAGGTGAAGATGAATTCTATGAGAGTTTATTAGTTATAGATGGGACAACTGGTCAAAATGGTTTAACTCAAGCGAAAGTATTTAATGAAGTAACAAAACTTACTGGATTTGTTGTGACTAAGTTAGATGGAACAGCTAAAGGTGGAATAATCTTTGCAATATCTGAAGAGTTAAAAAAACCTATTAAATTCATCGGAGTTGGAGAAGGAGTTAATGACCTTCGTAATTTTGATGTAAAAGAATACATTGAAGCAATATTTGAATAAAAGTCTTCTTAGGAGGCTTTTATTTTTTATATTATTAACATATACTTAACAGAGTCGATGATATAATCTCTAAGAATTAAGAATTATACTGATTTTTAATCTTAGATTTTTTAGTTATAAAATAGATGGTGTTAGGTTAAAAATACTTTGAAAAGAAATGTAAATTGTGTTAAAATAAACTTAACAAGTAATAATCAGGAGGAAAAAATGAGTATAATTGATCAAATCAAGGAAAAAGCTAAAAACTTAGGTAAAACAATAGTGTTACCTGAATCAGAAGATGAAAGAGTTTTAAGAGCGGCTGAAGGGATAAAAAAAGAAGGATTTGCAAAAGTTATCCTAGTAGGAGATCAAGAAAAAGTTAAAGCAGATGCACAAAAACTTGGAGTTAACTTAGAAGGTGTAGGAATAGTTAATCCAAAAGAATTTACTAAAATAGATAGTTATGTTGCAGAATTTGTAAAGTTAAGAGAAAAAAAAGGTATGACAGAACAAGTAGCAAGACAAATTATGACAACAGAACCAAGATATTTTGGTGCTATGATGGTTAGATTAGGAGATGCAGATGGAATGGTTGCTGGTTCAGCATCACCAACAGCAGACGTACTAAGAGCTAGTATACAAGTAGTTGGGACAAAACCTGGATTAAAAACAGTTTCTTCATGTTTCTTAATGGTATTACCAGAAAGTGCTAAACAATATGGAGATGACGGAGTAATAATATTCTCTGATTGTGGAGTTGTACCTGATCCAACATCTGAGCAAATGGCAGATATAGCTACTTCAGCAGCAAGTTCAGCTAGAAGTCTTGCTAATATGGAACCAAAAGTTGCACTATTATCATTCTCTACTAAAGGAAGTGCTAAACATCCATGTGTAGATAAAGTTCAAGAAGCAACAGAAATTCTTAAAAATAGAGCTGTTAACTTTGATTTTGAAGGGGAGTTACAAGCTGATGCAGCTTTAGTAGAAGCAGTAGCTAGCAAAAAAGCTCCAGGATCAAAAGTTGCAGGTAAAGCAAATGTATTAGTTTTCCCTAATTTATCAGCTGGTAATATAGGGTATAAATTAGTTCAAAGATTAGCAAATGCAGAAGCTTATGGACCATTATTACAAGGTTTAGATAAACCAATAAATGACTTGAGTAGAGGGTGTTCTGTAGAAGACATTTTAAATACTGTAGCAATAACAGCTGCACAAGCTGAGTAATATATAAAATTAATCAATCAAAAAAATAAAGAAATTATATTGGGGGGATACTGTGAATATACTAGTGTTAAATAGTGGTAGTTCTTCTTTGAAATACCAACTAATAAACATGGAAACTAATGAAGCTTTGGTAGAAGGAATTTGTGAAAGAATAGGAAATACTGGTTCGAGTATAACATATAAAGTGCCAGCGAAAAAAATCAAAGAAAAAATGTCTTTTGATTTTCCTAGTCATAAAGAAGCTATATCAAAAGTTTTAGAATTATTGCAAGATGAAAACCTTGGAGTAATAAAAACTCTAGATGAAATAGAAGGAATAGGTCACAGAGTAGTGCATGGAGCTGATTTGTTTGATAAATCAGTGTTAGTAACAGGAGAAGTAGTAGAAAAATTAAAAGAAGTAAGTGGACTTGCGCCATTACATAATCCAGCTAACTTGTTAGGTATAGAAATATGTGAAAACTTGATGCCAACAAAAAAGAACGTAGCAGTTTTTGATACAGCGTTCCATCAAACTATGCCAGAAGAAGCATTTATGTATGGGTTACCATATGCAGATTATGAAGAATTAAAAGTAAGAAAATATGGTTTCCACGGAACATCTCATAAATATGTTTCTAATATAGCTAAAGAATTAGTTGGAAAAGAAGATTCAAAAATCATTGTTTGTCATTTAGGAAATGGTTCTAGTGTTTCTGCAGTGAAAAATGGAAAATGTGTAGACACATCAATGGGATTAACTCCTTTAGAAGGACTTATGATGGGAACTAGATGTGGAGATATTGATCCAGCAGCAGTTATCTATATTGCAAAAGAAAGAGGGTTAACTTTTGAGCAAATGGATAAAAGAATGAACAAAGAATCTGGAATTTTAGGGATCTTTGGAAATACTTCAGATTTTAGAGACGTAAAAGAAGCTTTTGATAATGGAAATGAAAGAGCAAAATTAACAATAGATATGTTAACATATAAAATCAAATCATATGTTTCACAATACGCAGGTGTATTAGGAGGAGTAGATGCTCTTTGCTTTACAGGTGGAATTGGTGAAAACTCTGAAATAGTTAGAGAAAAAGTTTGTGAAGGTCTTGGATTTATGGGGCTTGAAATTTCTAAAGAAAACAACAATAACTTTAGATCTTTAGCTAATGAAGAAGGAATAACAGATATAACAGGAGCTAATTCGAAAGCAAAAGTATTAGTTATACCAACTAATGAAGAATTAGTAATAGCTCAAGATACATATGCATTAATTAAATAGTGATTAAAACTCAACTAGAAATAGTTGAGTTTTTTATTATATAAAATTTTTATAAGTGTGGAATTTTAAACTTGAAATATAGTTTGAAATTCCATATTTTTATTAGAGGAAAATAAAATTACTAAAGAATAATTTATATGAAAAAATGCATATCATTCCTGAATTTAGGCACTTAATGCTTAAATTCTTGACAAAATTAGTGTATTAAAGTATACTTTGTGGGTTAGAGTTAAAAATATGTTAATATTAAAATAGGAGGTTTTAAGTTGAAAATTTTAGTTTTAAACAGTGGTAGTTCTTCACTAAAATATCAATTTATCGACATAACTACGGAAGAAGCTATAGTAGAAGGAATATGCGAAAGAATTGGAATGGAAGGGTCGGTAATGACTTATAAAGTTCCAGAAAAAGAAGTAAAAAAAGTAATTGAAAGTCCAATGCCAAGCCATAAAGAAGCTATTTCATTAGTGTTATCAACACTTCAAGATTCAGAAATAGGAGTAATTGCAAGTGCTGATGATGTTGATGCAATAGGACATAGAGTTGTACATGGTGGAGAATTATTTGATAAATCAGTATTAGTAGATGAAAGAGTTGTAAAAGAATTAAAAACTATAAGTGCTTTAGCACCATTACATAACCCAGCTAATATACTAGGAATAGAAATTTGTCAAGAATTGTTAAAAGGAAAACCAAATGTAGCAGTATTTGATACGGCTTTCCATCAAACAATGCCAGAAGAAGCATTTATGTATGCTCTTCCATATGCTGATTACGAAGAATTAAGAGTAAGAAAATATGGTTTCCATGGAACATCACATAAATTTGTATCTGAAGCAGTGAGAAAAGAACTTGGAAAAGACGATGCAAAAGTTATAGTATGTCACTTGGGAAATGGTGCCTCAGTAGCAGCAATACATGGTGATAGATGTTTAGATACATCAATGGGATTAACTCCATTACAAGGTCTTATGATGGGAACAAGATCAGGAGATGTAGATCCAGCAGCAGTTCTATATATAATGAAAGAAAGAGGACTGACAGTAAAAGAAATGGATGCTAGACTAAACAAAGAATCTGGATTATTAGGAATATTTGGAAAGTCTTCTGATTCGAGAGATATAGAAGATGGTGTAGCAAATGGAGATAAAAGAGCTATATTAGCAGAAGATATGTTTGCATACAGAGTTAAGAGCTATATCGGTTCTTATGCAGCTGTACTTGGTGGTGTAGATGCAATAGCATTTACTGCAGGTATAGGAGAAAATGCTGCATCAATAAGAGAAAAAGTAACTAATGGATTAGAATACTTAGGTATCGATTTTGATAAAGAAGTAAACAATGTAAGAAAATCAGGTGTAGTAGAATTAACAAAAGAAGGATCAAAAGTAAAAGTATTTAAGGTACCAACTAATGAAGAATTAGTTATTGCAAGAGATACATATAGCCTTGTTAAGTAATACTTAATAAAGTCACTGTAATAGTGACTTTTTTTTGTGAAAATATACTTAATTCTTTTAATTAAAACTTGACATACTTTGTATTTTTGATACTATGTAATTGTTGATTGTAATTATCAAGAACACTGCTATGTCCTGAAAAAAGAGTATTTGTTAAAAAACAGGACTGGAAAATATTTTGATAGTAAAAATATTTTTAATTTTGCATAAATGATAAAAAATTGAACACAAATTTTGGTTAAACATTAAAAAAATTGACATTTTTTCAAAAATGAAGTATAACTTAATGGGATAAACCAAATTTGCAAGAAGAAAATCACATAAATATAAACAGGAGGTTTGGGTAAATGGCAAAAAAAATGCAAACTATGGACGGTAACCAGGCTGCAGCATGGGCCTCTTATGCCTTTACAGAAGTAGCAGGAATCTATCCGATTACACCATCGTCACCTATGGCAGAATATACTGACTTATGGGCGTCACAAGGGAAAGAGAACTTATTCGGTGTACCTGCAAGAGTTGTAGAAATGCAATCAGAAGCAGGAGCAGCAGGAGCAGTTCACGGATCATTACAAGCAGGAGCATGTACAACAACTTATACAGCTTCTCAAGGACTATTATTAAAGATACCTAATATGTACAAAATAGCAGGAGAATTATTACCGAGTGTTATTCATGTTAGTGCAAGATCATTATCTGCACAAGCATTATCTATTTTTGGTGATCACTCAGACGTATACTCAGCTAGACAAACTGGTTATGCTATGTTAGCAACTGGATCAGTTCAAGAAGTTATGGATTTAGCAGGAGTAGCTCATTTAGCTACTTATAAAGCTAGAGTACCTTTCTTACATTTCTTTGATGGATTTAGAACTTCACATGAAATCCAAAAAGTAGAAGTTATGAACTATGAAGTTTATGACAGATTATTAGATTACGATGCAGTTCAAGCTCACAGAGATAGAGCTTTAAACCCACATCATCCAGTAACAAGAGGAACAGCTCAAAATGATGATATTTATTTCCAAGCTAGAGAAGCTCAAAATAAATATTATGATGCAGTACCTGATATAGTTGCTCA
>CAZHXU010000185.1:0-6023 GCA_964536535.1 uncultured Fusobacteriaceae bacterium | reverse complement strand
CGAAATACGTCCACATTGAATGAAAATGAAATGGTGAAAAAAAATAAACAAAGCGTATATCGATACGCCCTACGTTTAATATAAATGATAGGATAAAGAATTTAAAAAAGGGGTTAAATTAAGGGGGAAAAATGAAAAAACTTGTACTGATAACTATGATGCTTATAAATGTTTTTGTATATGGAAAATTAAAAGAGATAGAAACAGATTATTTTCGGATAATATATCCACAAGGAATAGAAGATATAATGGTAGAAGTAGCTCTTGTAGCTGATCAAGTAGCAAAAAAACAATATGAATATTTTGACTTCTACCCCCAAGAAAAATTCCTAATTATATATAGAAATAATAACGACATAGCTCAGAGCAAAATGGATTATAAAAGTATAATCCTTCATCCAAATATAAATAAAAGGTTTAGATATGAAAAAAACTTTGAAAATTGGATAGAATATTATCTTTCTAATAACTTAGCAAAACTTATAGTTGTAAACAAAATTAATGGTGCTTTTTCCTACACTTGGGCTATGAAAAACACCCTACATTCACTCTTTACACCAGCATGGTTAATAGAGGGGATAGGTATCTATGCAGAAACAGAGTTTACAAGTGGCGGAAGGGGGCGTTCTGCAAAGTTTGATATGTATCTTCGTAGTAAAATATTAGAGGAAGATTTTGAAGGTTTAAACTTAACTTCTACCACCAACCTCCATGCTGAATATTATGGATACTCATTTTTAAAGTTTTATGAAGATGAGTTTGGCAAAACAAATCTTAAAAATGCCCTGGAATACTTTTCTAGCCACCAAATAAAAGGAGCAACAGAAGGATTTTTATACTATGCAAACTTAAGTGATTTTAGTCAACTTGAAGATAGATGGAAACTATATTTGAAAGGGAAGTATAGGGAAGTAGAAGGTGCTTTTGATGGTGAAAGATTAACAGATAGTGGTGGATACAAGTTTTATACAAAAGTTTATAAAAATAATATTTATTATGGTCAACAAGGGGATTTTAGAGATAATATTAGTTATTATAATTTTGATGAAAAAAATACGGAGAAACTAAGTGGTATTAGCCCAATTTCAGGTTATGAAATCTTTGATGATACTATTTATTATTCCCAAGCTATACCAGATGTTATAAAAAATAGCACTTTTGCATATTCATATAAAAGAGATTTGGATAAAACATTTGGTAAAAAATTAGATATCTTAAATGCAATTAATTTTGTTGCAGTAAATGGATCTGGAGCTGCTGTTTTTCGTAGAAAAGACAAACAAACTCTAGAATCAATTGATGGGGAAATTTTTATAGATGAAAGTTATAACTTTATCTTTCAAAAGTTATTTTCTTATGAAGATAGTATTTATTTTTCCAGTGCAAAATTAGGTCAAGAAGGAAATTATATCTATAGATTTGATACTTTGACTAAAGATATAGAAAAAATAACAAGTGGTTATTCACCCTTTGTAAAAGACAATATCCTTTATTTTTCAAGGGAAATAAATGGAGTATATAATATATTTTCTTATGATTTAAATAGTAAAAAAATAATGCAACTTACGAATCTTTCATACGGAGGATTTGAGCCGATAATTTATGAAGAGGACTTATATTATCTTGGTTTTCATATAGACGGATTAGATATTTATAAAATAGAAAAAGAAAAATTATTAAATATCCATATTGAAAAAGGAAATGAAAAAGAAGTAGAAGACTTTTACAAAATAGAAAAAAAAGAAAAAAATATAGTATTTCATAATGAAACAAACTTTAGAAATAAATTAAGAATCAAAGATTTAATTATTACACCAGAAGGAGTTTTATTTACTTTTAATGATGAACTATTTAGGCATAGTTTGATTCTTGGAAATGGAACATTTGAAAAAAAAGGTATTGTAGATGAAAAAGAAGGATATTACTTTAAAAAAGAAGAAGATGACTTGGAAAAAGGATTATTTTTAGTTTATATCTATAGACGTGATGCTTTTGGGATGCCATTAGTTATAATAAATTCAGAGCAATCAAAAGAAGAAAATTTTACAGAGCTAAATTTGAATCTACCTTATTTTATGAAAAGTACGGGAATCCCTGTTTTTGGAGGATTTACAATAAATAATGATGATTATATAAGAGCAAGTATAAGTATTGGTGGAGCACTTGGGTATGCACAAAATTATAGAGATAATATTCCTTATAATGAGTTGTTTTTAGAAAGTTCTGTATTAAGTATAAATTACTATTTTTCATCGGAAGTTTTTAGTGTAGAAGATGAAGTAGGTTATTTTTCTCTTTTAACTTTACCCGAATTTACAAGTGGTATATTAAAATATAATATGAAAAATACTAAAGAAGCTATTAAAATAAACAATACTCTTGATTATGAAATAAATGTAGATAAAGGAACAATTACAGGAAGAAATATATTCAAAAGTATTACTTTAGGTTTAGATACTAGTTTTTTCAAATGGCATAATTTAGAAAAAAATGAAAAAAATAATTTGTTAGTTCTAAACCCAAGTATAAAGGGAGATTTTAAACTTAATTATAATATTGATTTGCTGTTATCAAGTGGTTATATAAAACAACTTGATTTTGAAAAAGAAGAGAAAAAATTTGAAGATTTATGGTATTTTGGTTTTGCCTTTAGATTCTAATTTGTTTACTCTGATTTAGAGTAACTTGGAATTTAAGTATAGAAATGTTATAATCAAAATAAAAATAGGTGAAATGCATGTATTATATAAGTGAGTTAGCTAAAAAATTGAATTTAAACCAAGATACAATAAGATATTATGAAAAGTTAGAGCTAATAAAACCCAAAAGGGGAGAGAATGGATATAGAACATATACCCAAGGTGATTATGAAAAGATAAGAGATATACTTCTAATAAAAGATATGGGCTATACTCTATCTGAGATTAAGGAGTACTATGACCAGTTAGAAGGAGATAAATTATCTGAAGAAAAACTCATTGAATACTTTGATTTGAAAATACAGATTTTAGAAGATGAAAAAAGATTGATAGAAGAAAAGATTGAGAGAATTAAATTAAAACGTGAAAAAACTTTGAATAAAGAATATTGCGTAGAAAAAACTGTATAAAAAATAAAAAAATGAAATAAACCTTGACCCTTGAGTATACTCAAGGGTTTATTATTTTAAACATTAACAGGGGAGGTTTATTATGAAAAGTCAGATTTTTTATTTTTCGGGAACAGGAAATTCATTATCTATTGCAAAGGGGATAATGGAGAATTTGGGAGAGGCTGAAATTATACCAATAACCAAATACTTAGGGGAAGATGTTGTTAAGGTAGAAGGTGGTGAACTTGGTATAGTTTATCCATGTTATTGCGCTACAACACCAAGGGTTGTTAAGGAGTTTTTGAAGAAGTTAATAATCCCTGAGAATACCTATATTTATGTAATAGTTACTCATAATAATGTGCCAGGGAATAGTGGAGTAGATGCTAATAAGATATTAAAAGGGAAAATTGATTATTACGATACAATATTGATGCCGGGAAATTCGGTGATTATACAGGATTATACAAATTCTCTTCAAGAAGCTGAAAGGAGATTGACTCAAAGTAAAGAGAGAATAGTGGAGATAAGTGAGAATATAAAAATAGGGAAGCAAGGCTTTGCCAAGGTAGAAGAAAGAAAAGGAGAACTGATTTTCGGCAAAGTAAATGATTTGATACTTAATAAGATTTATAAAATAAATAAAAAATTTTGGACGAATGAAAAGTGCAATAATTGTGGATTATGTACTAAGGTGTGTTCTATGAATAATATTAGTTTGTCTGGAAAAAACGTAGAATGGGGGAAAAATTGTGCATCTTGTTTGGGGTGTTATCACTGGTGTCCTCAAAAAGCAATAGAACTTTCAACTTATACAAAAGATAAGATTAGAAGAACAAATCCGGATATAAGCCTAAAAGATATTATTATTTAGTAGATATTTCAATTTATGTATTATTTTAAAATTTCAATAAACCCAATAACTTTAAGGGGTTAAAGACTAAAAGGTAGAGAAATCTATCTTTTTTTATTAAAAAATAATCGGGAATTAGTCCAGTTTTTTAAGCTGAACTATATATTTTGTTTTTTCTACAAATGTTCTTTTTAAAAGATTGTCGGAAATGTTTTCCTTAGAAGCTATTCCTATATTTCTATAAAAAGGAGGGGTAAAAGAAATTGAGGTTATTCTTTCATTTGATATATTATTTGTAATTAAATTAGGAAAAATAGTTATGCCTAGTTGTTCTCTTACCATTTCCAGAATTGTGTTGAAATTAGAAATTCTGTATTTTACATCTGCAAGAAGATGTTTTGTATCTCGAGTCATTAAAATATTACAATCATGTGTTGGCATGATTAAGTCTTCATCTTTTATTTGTTGAATTTTTATTGAGTTCAATTTGGCCAGCTTATGATTTTTCGAAACAACAACTGAGATTTCATCTTGGATAATATAAACAGTATCAAATTCATTGGATGGAATAGTTATAAAGCCCAAGTCAATTGCGTCAGTTTTAAGCCAATGAATAATCTCCTCTTCAGTTCCTTCGAAAATAATAAAATTTATTTGAGGATAAATTTCTTTAAATAATTTGATTACTTTTGGCAATAAAGACATAGATATACTTTGAAAACTTCCTACTTTAAGAGTCTGTGCAGGTAAGTTTATTGAATTATTTGCCTCAAAATTAATAAAATCTATATTTTTTAATATTTCTTGCGCATATATATAGATGCTTTTCCCTATTGGAGTTAGAGTAATGTTATTTTTTAATCTGTTGAATAATTTTACATTCAGATGATTTTCTAACTTTGAAATAGAGTGACTGACAGATGACTGTGTCATTCCCAGTTCATCACCGGCTTTAGTAAAACTTCCTAATTCTACTATCTTAGCAAAAACTTCTATTTGAGTCAGTGTCATTTATCTCCTCCAGTACATGAATTTTTATTCATATTATACATGGCGAATATCAATTTTACAATCAGCTTATTTCAGAATATAATTTTGATATATATAAAGGAGTATTTTTCTTTTAATAATGAAAGCTACATAAATTTATGACTATCAAAAAAGGAGTTGATAAAATGATTGCTATGCAATATAAGATAACTTTACCGAGTGATTATGATATGAATATCATTAAAGAAAGAGTAGAAATTAATGGATATAAAACCGATGGATTTGAAGGGTTGAAGTTTAAGTTATATCTTGTAACTGAAAAAGGGAAAAATGATAACTTTCAAAATAGTTATTGCCCATTATATATTTGGAATGATACAAAAGGGATGAATAAATTTCTTTTTGAAGGATACTATGATAATATACTAAATTCTTTTGGATGGCAAAGTATTAATACAGGAGTCATTTTAGCAGATAAGACAAGTGAAAAAATACAAGGAATGAAATATATCTTTGAGATTGTTGAAAAAATTACTCCTTGTAATAGACTTGATAAATTAATTGAAAAAATAGAAGAAGAAATACCTAACTTAGAAGATGTAGAGTATGTAATCATACACAGTCCAGATAAGTGGGAATATCGTGTTTATTATTTTTTGGATAGTCTAGATAAAATAGAAAAGAGACAAGGAAATCTTTATGAAATCTTGCATATATCTCAATAAAAGCATTAAAATGATTGTATATTTTATATGCTTGAAATAGTTTTGTTTATGCACAGAAAAATATTGTTTTTTTAATATACGAACACTAAAAATGTTGATTTGTTCCGACATTGAAAATATTGATTTTGTGTTTGAAAATTAAAAAAATTATAAAAAGGGCTTGTCATGTCATGAACATTTTGTTATAATCAATGTGTAAATTGAATGTATCTGCATGACCGACGGAGTTAAGTGGGAGTACCCACAGGGACTGTAGATATTGAGTAGAAATGCCGACCGTCTGGGCGAAAATAGTTAGGGATAACCTGACTATTTCGTCTGGGCGGTTTTTTTATTTTTCTAGATTAATATTTAATAGTTACAA
>CAZHXU010000184.1:0-6060 GCA_964536535.1 uncultured Fusobacteriaceae bacterium | reverse complement strand
AAAGATAATTAATTGACCTTAGTGAAATTGTCAAAAATTTAGTTGCCATTCCCGGTTTTCCTGCAAAAGTCGTTTTTGATCTGATTGTATAAGAACAAACCGACTTAAAAAACTGAGTGGTTTCTTCCCATCAAAATGTTTCTTTGACATAAACCACGTAATACCAATTGGTATTGCCACATACTTTATTAGAACATTATCTATTAAAGTTAGTGGTGGTAACTTGGAAAACACTATAAAAAATATGGTAAGTACAAACCATGTCATTTGATTAAATGTAATTGGAAATGGAAGCTATATATCATTTATTGCATAAATAACTTTTTCTACATTCCATATTCCAGTGTAACTTTTTATTTTCTTCATTTTACCTCTTTTTTAATCCATTGTATATGTTATATTATTTTCATCTAAAAAAGAAGTGAAAATTTGTTTTGAATAAGTTTTTTCTGCTTCAGATGTAACAAGAATAACAAGTTCATTTTTAGTTCTTGTCAGAGCAACATAATTGTGACAAAACATTTTGTTCCTATTTTTCTTTCTCAACAGGAAGTAATCAGCCAATGACTTATCTAAAATATACAAACATTTACTTCCTTCATCACCTTTTACTTTTTGAATTGAATCCACTGAAATTATATTTTCTTCTTTAGTAACATTACATCGTTTAAGAATATCAAGCATTTTAGCAGTACTACTTGATTTAGGTTCTTTTTCTAAAATTACTGTTAATGCTTGCTTTACAGTTTTTTTATCTATATTCATAGATTCTAAAAATAAATGTGCTTTAAAAAATACTATTTTATCTATTTCATAATTATTTTTTAATTCCCTAAATTCATCAATAAGTATATCTTTTATAGTATCTAGGAACATCATTTCTATATCTAAATTTTTCTGTGTATTAAATGTTTTGTTTTTTCTAAATATGTACTTTAAGTCAAAATTATTTTCATCAATGTACTCTCTTACATTTATATCACTTTCAAAAACAAGTTTAATATTACCATCTATCTCCCCTATGTTTTTATAAACTTGTTTTTCATTGTCATCACAATATAAATTTGATAATTTCAAAATGTTAGGTGGACATCTATAACATTCATCAAATGTATTTATAGTATGCTCTGATGAATTCAGCTCAGATAAAATTTTAGCCATTCCCTTTTCAGACTTCAAGTTCTGTTTGATATCGCCTATTAAATTAACCTCTACATTAATATCATCAATTTTTTTCAAAATTTCAGCAAAATTTGTATCAATGTCTTGTGCTTCATCAACAATGATTGTATCACAGTACATTTTAAAGGTGTTACAAATCTTAGCTCTAAGTTCTTTTATGGCTTTCTTATCCGATGATTTATCTAATAAAACATATTTCGCCACTTGAGTGAATTCTGAAACATGTAATGTATTGTTTTCTCTCAAACGTTTTAAAGTTGAATTTCTATATTGTGGTTTTTCATGTAGAGGTATTTTCGTGATATTCCTATACACATTTTCTTTATATAACAAAGAATTATAAGGTCTTATCAATTCACTATACAAAAATGAGTGTATAGTAGAAATTTTAATATTTGAAGGCAGTGAACCATATTTTGAAATATACCTTTCTCTTATAACTCTTTCAGCATTATTAGTAAAGCATACACAAAAAATTATTTTATTATTTGTTAAAACATTATACTTTTCAAATAACATTTCTGCAACTTTGGTTGTTTTTCCAGAACCAGCTCCTGACAAATTAACCTTCATTGTTTGCCTCAACTTTTTCAACTTTAGTTTCTTGAATTAAAAAATCAATAATATCTGTAATGTACTTAGGAAAACTAAGGTCATTTAATTTTTCATGTCTATTTCTAATATCTTGTGCTAAAGTTAACATTATCTGTGCCTTTTCTTTTTTCCATTTATCAATAAGTTCACTCTCACTACTTGATTTATCCCATTCATATTTTGAATAAAAATACTCATTTAATATTTCATAATTATTTCCTGTTTTAACAAATTCATCTTCTAGCGTATATTGTATAGTTGTTGTAACCTTTAGTTTTGATTCTCCAACAATTCCAACAAGCTCTTCATGTTCATTTTGTGCATTGGCTTGATTATCATAATCTCTCATTACACCTAATTTATATGAATCATCTTTATGTATTTTATGCCAAGTTTCAATTATATTTTTAAAACCCTTATGAAAAGAGATTACAGTTATTCCTGACATTAAACCACGAGTCTGCAAAAATGCATTAATCAGCAGTTCTTCAGTCAGCCCCTCAACTAGAATACATTTATTTGAATAAAATATTTTGAATATATCGAAATTTGGATTTTTTGATAAGTAATCTAATTCATCATTTTCTAACTCACAATTTAAAGAAATTGCGTTACCCTCACTCATAATAATAATATTTGTTAAGTCTAGTTTGTTTACAAAGTCTGTACAATGTGTTGTAAGAATATTTTGAGCATGTGAATTTTTATAGCAATAAAGTAAATATTCTGAAATAATTATTTTGTTGTTGTAACATAAATGTGCCTCCGGCTCCTCTAACAAAAATATTGGTAAAGCAATATCTTTATCTTGATTAAATTTTACACCCAATAGAGTTAATAGCAAAAACATATTTCTATACCCTAGCCCTAAGTTTGCAAGACTTTTATCTTGGTAACCAAGCGTTACGTTATTAATAACTGAACTTAATTCGGGGGTATTAGGAACAATGCTTACTTTATCAAAAAATGACTTTATATTTTCCATTTCAATATTTTCAGAAAAATTAAAAGTACTGTCCATATTAGCTGATGTTTTAACTTTTTCAAAAAAGTCAAAATACTTCTCTTCTATTTCAACCCTACCTTTTGGCGATATGTTACTTTCAATCAACTTCACAAGTGAGCTAGAGCCTATTTTTTTATTTGTAGAAGAAAAACTATCTCTATCGGCGTTAAAATAAGTGTATCTAAACTCTCTCAAAACATCATAACTTACTTTAGTTTCCGAATGAGGAATTCTTATTGTATAACCATATTCTTTTGCTGGAATTAATGAATTTTTTATTTTATCAAAATTATCAATGTCAATATTTTTAATAATATCTCTAATATACTTATAAAAAGTTTCATATGATTTTGGATAATACTTAAATTCTATTCCATGAAAAATGTTTCCATCTAACTCGTATGACAAATCTTTTATATAGTATACTTCAGGGCTACCTTCATCACATTTAAAGTTAAGTGTTATTATTATTTCAGGACAGTTAACAGAAAAATCACTGATTAGTTCTTCTGACTTTTTGATAGACTCAATGTTACTCTTAATATAATCATAGAAATTTTTTTTTGCATTTTCATTAATATCTAACGGTTTGATATATGTAAGTTTTTCAGAGTTTTCATTTACTAAAATTGGAAGGCTAATAGCGTTAAGAAAGTTTGTTTTACCACTATTATTAGCCCCAATAACTGTTGTTAACTTATTTAATTTAATATCGCAATTTTCTATATTCCTATAATTTTTAATCCTTACATTATTTATAATCATATACATTTCCTCCTATAATATAAATAAATTATATCATAGTAATTTTAGCATTTATACTTAAAAGTTGATTAATGTTACGAAATCAACCCAAAGATTCCACTTTTTGCAATTATAAATGTTCCTTCTAAATCAATATCCCTTCCAAGTGCGTTATAATCAATATACTTATAAATCTTTTCTGATACTTCACCTGCAAACATTCCTTCTTCTTCAACAAAGTGTCGTGCTAACTCAGTCATATCAGAACAACCACTATAGAAATAAATGTTGTCCATATTCTCATGTACTTCATCTACTGTACTAAACCATTCACTAATTATTACATCTAAATTATTATAAATATTTTCAGGTAGCTCTTCAAGCAACTCTGCCATTCTGTTAAGTTCAGTAAGTAATATATATTCAGAAACATCTACAGGTAATTCATAATCATGTATTGCATATTTCTCATATTCACCACTCAACCTTTTTTTACCAACTTCATCTGTATTAATAGGAAGAGAGAACCAAGATCCTACTAATTCTCCTTTATTATACTTTCTTAAATTGGCTAAATATACGTTTAATTCTATCATTTCTATCCTCCTATAATTCTATTAAATATTTCAAGTAAAACTTCTTTTACTCCACCTACATTAAATACAAGACCTACTGCAATTATTGCAATTACTAAAATACCCATTAGTTTTGACATCTATCTTTTATATGTCAAGTATAATTCTATAATCACTAATGCTAATAGCACTAGTGGTTGTGCATTTGTTAAAGCCAATTGTACAAATTTTATCCAAAATTCATTAATTATCATCTTCTTTATTTACGACAAGTTCATCAACTTTTGTTGTCATATATTTTATCATTGTTTTTTGTCTACCTTTTAGCTTAACCCTTTGTATAATTTTATCTAAACTATTTTCACCTAGAACATTATCTAGTTTCTTTATTGCTTTAAAACTTGGAGCAACTTTCCTTTCAATCCAATCATGTGTTCTCGTTAATGAAACTTCTTCAGGTTATGTAGTTAATTTTAGTTCACCTCTACCATCTCCAATACATTCATTCTACATTTTTGATGCTTTCCATCTTTGTTTTGATACGTTGTCATCTCTGTCCACAAACCTAGCATATCTATTAATAATTTCAAATGTTGTCATTTCAATATCAAAATGTGTTATCAAGTCAATCACTGGCTATGTGCATATTTATTTTTCAACCTAATCTCAAATCTATTTTGACTAATGCTTCATCAAGTTCAATATTATTCATGATATACTACTCAAAGTCCTTTTCACAACTGTAAAAGAAGACTTCACTTTTTTGCAGATCCTAAATATAATGTATTACCCTTCATAGAACAATCTGATCAGTTTTCAACAGAAATAATTGTTTTTTCTGGCCTAAATAATGATACTAACTCACCATTTTCTAAAGTGAAAATAACATTAGTTGCTGGTTGAGTCATTTCATATTGAAAACTATAATTTTCAATAGTACATGTTTCATTTAACTTATGAATAGAAAAATCATTATAGTAATTTACTTTAATATTCACTGTAGAAGTTACATTACTTTCTAAATGAAACTCTACTAGACTTTGTGTTTCAGGTTTTTTATAAATAATAGAAGTCCCTATCTCGTTTTCATCAAATTTAGTAAAAGTTATTGTTCCACTTTCTAATTGTGATGCTGTAGTAATATGTAATTCATTTCCTCCAATTGAAACATCACTATTTGTTGTATTACTAGTTATACTCGTCTTATCAAGTGCATTATTTTCATCTACAATTATTTGTGTTTTACCTTCATCTATTTCAACTGTATTATCATTATATTAAAACCTTCAACAGCTTATCATTTAAGTGCATTATTCTATTTGATTCATTTGTTTTTGGTTTTGTGATCACATAACCTTGCTTGTGAACATGTGAGCAACTCTTTGTTATGTGCAACTTTGAAGAATAAAAATCAATATCTTCCCAAGTTAAAGCTAATACTTCGCCTCTTCTTATTCCAGTAAAGTACATTAAGTAAAAGAACGTATAATAAACTTTGTCATCTACATTTCAATAAAGCCTCTAAACTCATTAATAGTCCAAAACTTCATAGTAACTTTTTTTTTCTTAAAATTGTCAATTGTAATTAATGGATTCTTATGTATTAATTTCTGCTTCATGCAGTAATTAAAGAATGTTTTAAGTGCAGTTAAGATATACCTTTTGTAGTTGTTACTAATATCTTGCTGTGCTAGTAAGTTTCTAAACTCAGACACTAATATCTTTGATTCTAAACTTATGAAAAGAAATGTAATATGATTTCTAAAGATATTACATTTCTTTTCATAAGTTGATGGTTTATCATACATCTTTGAATGTTCTAAATAATCTTCAATTACTTTTTTAACTGATGGATTCTCTGTTACATCAATTCCTTGATTCTCAAGATTAGTAATTTCATTTAGAAGGGAATGGCAACTAAATTTTTGACAATTTCACTAAGGTCAATTAATTATCTTT
>CAZHXU010000183.1:0-6088 GCA_964536535.1 uncultured Fusobacteriaceae bacterium | reverse complement strand
GAATTAGGAGAAAACAAAGGTGTTAACTTACCAGGTGTTTCTGTTCAATTACCAGCATTATCAGAAAAAGATATCAACGACCTTAAATTTGGTTGTGAGCAAAATGTAGATTTCGTAGCAGCTTCATTCATTAGAAAAGCTGACGACGTTAAAGCTGTAAGAAATGTATTAGATGAAAATGGTGGACAAGGAATCAAAATCATCTCTAAAATAGAAAACCAAGAAGGATTAGATAACTTTGATGAAATCTTAGAATTATCTGATGGAATCATGGTAGCTAGAGGAGATTTAGGAGTAGAAATACCAGTAGAAGAAGTTCCTTTCGCACAAAAAATGATGATTGAAAAGTGTAACGAAGCTGGGAAAATGGTAATCACAGCTACTCAAATGTTAGACTCAATGATCAAAAACCCTAGACCTACAAGAGCAGAAGCTGGAGACGTTGCTAACGCAATCTTAGATGGTACAGATGCAGTTATGTTATCTGGAGAATCAGCAAAAGGGAAATATCCTGAATTAGCTGTTCAAACTATGGCTAGAATATCAGAAAGAACTGATAAAGAATTAGATAAATATGGAGCAATCCATTTTGATACAGAAATGACAGTTACTGAAGCTGTAGCTAGAGGTGCAGTAGAAGCAGCTGAAAACTTAGGAGCAAAAGCTATCGTTGTTTTAACTGAATCAGGAAGAACAGCTAGAAACTTAAGAAAATCATTCCCATCAGCAATGATTTTAGCTCTTACAACAAATCAAACTACAGCTAACCAATTAATGCTAACTAGAGGAGTTTACCCAACAGTAATCTCTGAAGTTAAAGATGCTGAAGCATTCTACGCATTAGGATTAGAAGTAGCTTCAAAATCAGATTTCGTAAATGACGGAGATGTAGTAGTATTAACTTCTGGAGTTAACTCTAAAACAGGAACTACTAATACAATCAAAGTAGAAGTTGTAAAAAAATAATTAATTAGGTTAACTCTTTGAGTTAACCTTTTTTTTTAATCTAAGAAAATGAAGTTTAGATAATTATAAACTTCATTTTTTATTGTCAATTTTTTTAGTTTTTTTGTAATATAAAAGAGATACTAAAAAGTACAAAAAATAAAATTTATTTCCAAAATTACACAGTTTTAATTGAAAAATTCCTAATTAAAAGCTATAATCATATTGTTGCAAAAGGGGATGAGATGATGAAGAATAAAATAGTGTTTTTTTTGATAAATTTTATATTTTTATTGAATATAAATTTATTAGGTGAAAATAGAACTAAAATAAAACTTCCTAGTAAAGAAATAAATGAGCTTATAATGGATAAAAAGGGTTTTGTTTGGATAGGAACAGATAAAGGTCTTTTAAGATATGATGGTGATGAATATGAGCTATATAGTGAGGATGTTTTTGAAAAGAAGAGTTTAGCTTTTGATAAAGTTACATTTATAAAAGAATTAGAAAATGAATTGATACTAGCAAATGAAAAAGGGGATTTTTCTCTTTTTGATTTGAATAAAAAAGGATTTAAAAATTATAAAGTACCTAATAATAAAAAAATAATAGAGGTATTAAAGAAAAATGAAGATACCATTTTTTTATTAACTTCTACTTCTCTCTTCCAATTTAACACAGATAATAAACTTTTTTATGAAATATACAAAGGTAAAAATATGAAAAATATATTTTATCAAGAAGATAAATTAATAATTGTTGAAGGGGATAAAATAATAAAAATAATCGATGAAAAGATTAAAGAAGATTTATTTAGAGGTATGATAGATTTATCATTTTATCATTCGGGAAATATGTACATAAGTCAAAATAGGCATTTGTACAAAGTTGGTAATGAGAGTTTGGAAAACATAATAGAAATGGATAAAGAGATAAAAAAAATCTTAAAAACTAAGATTAAAGATACTTATGCACTAGTTACTTTTGATACTGTTTTTTTATACAATATTTTAGAAGATAGAATAATAAGAGAGTATAAAAAAGACTTTTCAAAAGAGTTACTTCTTGTTAGTAGAAAAAATGAATTTTGGTTTAAAGATGAAAATTTATTGGAGTTAATAAATTTTGATAGGGATTATTATGAAATAACAGAAAATAATAAAAAAAATGAAAAGATTTTTGTATATAATAAAATTAAATATGTATATAGAAATAAGTCTTTATACAGAATTTATAAAAATAAAGAAACTTTAATTAAAGAAGGTGAAATAGAAAATATAAATTACTTTAATAATAACTTCTATTTTACTATAGATGATATTTTGTACAAAAATTTTGAAAAATATATGACTTTAGAATCAAGACCCGATAATATTATTATAGATAAAAATTTGATGATTATTAATTTTGGAAAAAAAATAATAGTAAAAGGGAAAATAGAAAAAACATTCGAAATCGATACTGAAGTGAACAAAATAGAATTTGATTTGAATAATAAAAATATAATCTGGTTAGGAACAAAAGAAAAAGCTTTATTAAAACTAGATATAGAATTAAACCAATTAGAGTTTATAAGAAATGTACTGAGAGATGGAAAATATTATAAAATTGATGAAGTAGAAGATTTTGTTTTGTTAAAAGATAAAGTCATAATATACAGTCCCCAAGGGAATCTGTTAATTTATGATTATAGAGGAAAATTTATAAAAGCTAATATGGAAATAAATAGACTGAAAAATACTAGTTTTGTAGAGGACCAAATGGGGAATATTTGGTTTGGAACAAATAGTAATATTTATAGATTCGATAGTGAGTTAGAATCTATTTATGACTTTACAAAAGAGATAAACAAAAAATTTGATAATATTAAGAATGCCTATATAGATCAAGAGGGAAATATATATTTTTCATATAACGGTGGGTATATAGAGTTTTGTCCCAACAAAATAATTGATATTAATGAAGAGAATCCTATTGCATTTAGAGAAGCATTTTTGGGTGAAGAAGAAAGAACAAAAGACATAACTTACTCTGATAAATTATATATTCCTTATTGGAACAAATCATTTACAATAAAATTCTCACTTTTAGACTATTTTAAGGATAAAGATAGAAATTATGTTTATAAATTAAAGGGACAAAGAGATAGGTGGATAAGATTAAATAACAAAAATGAAGTTAGTTTTGCTTTTTTACCAAGTGGTAGATATACTCTTGAAGTTTCTTACTTTGATATAAACAATAAATTAAGTGGTTTTTATGATGAAATTGATATTTATATAGAAGCTAAACCATGGCAAAGTGTCGGGGCATATTTTTTGTATATTACTCTAGCTTTTATAATTGCTGAATTTATTAGAAGGTATAAATTAAAGGGAAATAAATTGATACTCCATAAAGAATTACAAAAATTATCAAATATATTTTTTAATATAGAAAATTCTAAAGATATGACAAGTGAATTTATGGAAAAATTATGCTTATTTATAGGGTTAATCGATGTAAAAATCTTTATAAAAGAGTATAAACAAGAATATGTTACATGTTATACTTATAATCTTTATTCAAATTATTTAGAAGAAGAAGTTTTAAAAGATGATGATAATATCTCATTAAAGGATAAAAAAGATGATGTTTATTTTGAATTAGAAACAGATATTATAAATAATCTAAGTATGTGTAGAAAAAAAGATGATGATATAATAGAGTTTTTATTTGATTTAGATGAAAAATTTAGTGGTAGATTTATATTTGGAGATACTGAATCAAGGCATAAAAAAGATAAATTTCTTTATAAAGCCGAGATGTTACTTAGACAATTTATTATAAACTATAAAAACAGAGTAAGTTTTGAAGAGATAAGTAAACTTGCTAATTTTGATAGTTTAACAGGAATATATAATAGAAGGTATTTTGACCAAATGGCACTACTTAATTTGGAGCAGAGTAGAAGGTATGAACATAATATGACTATAGCTATATTTGATATAGATTATTTTAAACATATTAATGATAATTATGGACATCAAACTGGTGATAAAGTTTTGGTAGAAATAGCTGATAGAATAAAAGAAAATATTAGAGAAACAGATATTTTTGCTAGGTATGGTGGAGAAGAATTTATTATATGTTTTACAGAAACAGATAGAAATAGAGCTATGCTTGTCTGTGATAGAATAAGAAGAGAAATAGAAAGAGAAGATTTTGTTATAGAAAGAAAAAAAGTAGGAATTACAACAACTATTGGGCTTGCTGAATTGCACCAAGAAGATACTCTTGACACATTAATAAAAAGAGCAGATATAGCTCTTTATCAAGGGAAAAAAACAGGGAAAAATAAGGGAGTAATACAGCTAAATGAAAATAGAAACTTTGTTGATATCTCTACTTTAATCAATGGTCAACTTGCATAATATGTGTTATACTGTACAAAAGAAATGCTTCAAAGAGGTGGAAAATGGCAACAAAATCTTTAGAGATATTAATAGAAGAATTTAATAAACTACCAAGTGTAGGTAAAAAAAGTGCTCAGCGTTTTGCTTTTGCCATATTAGAAATGGAAAAAGAAGAAGTAGAAACTTTTGCAAAAGCACTGATAGATGTGAAAGAAAAAGTGAAAAAATGTAGTGTATGTGGGAATTTTAGTGAAGAGGAAATTTGCGAAATTTGCTCTGATGATAATAGAAATAAAAAGATTATCTGTGTAGTAGAAGATAGTAAAGACATAGTAGCCCTCGAAAGAGCAAGGAGCTACAAAGGCTTATACCATGTGTTACACGGGAAGTTATCACCGCTTAATGGTAAAGGAGTAGAAGACTTGAATATTAAATCTTTACTAGATAGAATAGGAAGTGGTGAAGTAGAAGAGCTTATAATGGCACTTAACCCTGATCTTGAAGGTGAAACTACTAGTATGTACATAAGTAGACTTGTTAAACACTTTGATATAAAAGTAAGTCGTATAGCAAGTGGTATTCCTATGGGTGGAAACCTTGAATATGCTGATATGGCTACACTGGCAAAATCATTAGAAGGTAGATTTGAATTAAAAGATTAATTATGAATAGAGAAAAAAATGACTAAATTAGTAAAATTAGTCATTTTTTTATGTTAATTTTTAGTGGAAATGAATATATAGTTATATATGAAAATTATATATTTAATATAAAATTTAAATTGATTCAATTATATAAAAATCAAAAGTAACTAATGCAAAAAAAGCCTGAATTTGTTTGATAACAGGAAATAATCAAAAAAAACTGTGTGTAAATAAAATTTGTAATTAAAAATAAAACATTTGTTAGAAAAATAATAATTTCTCTGTAAAAATACAAGAAATGTGGTATAATTATAGGGAATTATTATTACATAAGGGGGATAAAATGAAAAAGTATTTAACACTTTGCTTAATTTTAGCAACTTCCTTTTCTATTATGGCAAAAGATATGCAAGATGAGGAATTTGAAGAAAAAAAATACTATAGATTAAAGGTTGCAGGGGCGTTACCAGGAACACTTGAGAGTGAAACAAGTGAGACTGATACAGGAATAGGACTAGAAGCTTTTGCAGAAGGAGTCTATAGACCGAGTAAAAGAACTGAAGTAGCAGCAGGAATCGGTTTTCAAGGTCATGGAAATATGGAAACGGCAAATAATGGAACACAAGGTACATTTTATTCAGTGCCATTATATGTTTCGTTAAAATCTAACTTGTTTGGATGGCCATTATATGGAAAAGCTCTTGGTGGAGTCGCTCTTAATTTTAAAACAGCTGATTTTGATGCAGAATATGCATATGGTTTGAGTGAAGTTAAATATGATCACGGTACATATTGGGCTTTGGGAGCTGGTATCGACTTAGGAAGGTTTGAAGTAGAAGCTCTTTATAGTGTTAATAGTATTAGTTTTGCTTATAAAGATGGAACTGAAGATAAAACTAGTGGGAAAATTTTGGATAAGAGAATAACTTTGGGGCTATCATATTCATTTGATGCTAAATAAGGGATGGTGTAATGATGAAAAGAGTTTATGGAATATTAATGTTGGTAACTTTAATGATTTTTGGTGGTTGTCTAGGTAAAAAAGATGAAAGAGTAACTAATGGTGGAGGAGTAACTCAAGTAGAAAAGCCATATGTTTATACA
>CAZHXU010000182.1:2127-6098 GCA_964536535.1 uncultured Fusobacteriaceae bacterium | reverse complement strand
GCAACACTATTTACAAAATCTAAATTGTGCTCAACAAATATCATAGTTGGTTGATATTTTAATATTGCTTTCTTTAATTTCTCTATCTCTTTATAATCTAGGAAGTTAAGTGGCTCGTCCCAGAGGTAGAAGTGTGCTCTACTAAAAATACTTTTAGCCAGTGCTATTTTTCGCTTTTCTCCTTGGCTAAATTCATCCAAATTTCTTTCTAGTATTTCCCCTCTCATATCAAAAGAAGCCAAAAACCTTCCAAATTCTTTATAATCAATTTTTTCATTATACAAATGCTCTCTAAGACTTATCTTTCCGTAAATTATCTCTTGATTAATAAGAGAATACTTCATTCTTTTATCCAAAAAGACACCTTCTACTCCTTCATTTACCTTTTTAAGAATAGAGCTTTTCCCAGCACCATTTTTACCAATTATTGCTATTCTTTCTCCTTCAGATAAATTAAATGAAAGGTTATTTATAACTTGTTTATCTCCATATGAAATATTTAAATTATCTACTCTCAAAATTTCTTTGACCAAATTTTTTTCATGAATAAATTTTATCTCATATTCTTTTTCAAACTTTT
Source organism: uncultured Fusobacteriaceae bacterium (assembly GCA_964536535.1). Lineage (GTDB taxonomy): Bacteria > Fusobacteriota > Fusobacteriia > Fusobacteriales > Fusobacteriaceae > CAZFBB01. The sequence goes on along the minus strand of CAZHXU010000182.1, from coordinate 5,518 downwards.
TTACCAACTCTTCTTTTTCTTCTATTTCTTTACTAAGTCTTCTTTCAACATTTTTTGCTTTCTGCATAAGCCTCGCTGCTCTTGCACTTACAAAACCTTTATCAAAAGCACCACAAACTTCTTTTTCTTTATTCATAGACCATGATTTTTTTTCGTCAAAACTATTTATTTTTGCTTTTATTGATTTTTTAAGTTCTTCATTTTTCTCTTTTTCTTTTTTTTCCATATTATTTCTTTCTTCAAAATAATTAGAAAATTTACTTTTAGATATTTTAATCCCTCTTTTATCGTCAATATCAATAATATGATCTCCGATTTTATTAAGAAAATTACTATCATGACTTATACAGATAAAGCCTTCTTTTTCAGAAAGATATTTCCCAATTACTTCTCTACCAACTATATCAAGATGATTTGTTGGTTCATCTAAGAGTGGAAATGTATTATTATTTATAAAAAATGCAAGTAATTGTACTTTAGTTTTTTCTCCACCACTTAATGTTTCATAAGATAGTCCCAAAAGCTCTTTTGATAGATTTAATTTAGAAAGTTCTATTTCTATTCTATTGTCTACTTCATATCCACCGATACTTCTATACTTTTCTTCTACTTCTCCGTACTTTACTAGTCCTTCATCACTTCCTAGATTCAGATATTCTTCTATCTTTTTTTCATATTCTCTATATGGACCAGCAATATCTTTAATCAAATTAATTACTTTTATACTTTTGTCTTCTACTTCATAGGGGAAGTACAAAAACTTCCTATGAGCATCTATACTTCCCTTCTGACTTTTAAGTTCACCTTTAATAAGTTTGAGTAATGTACTTTTCCCCCTACCATTTTTACCAACTATCACAGTTTTCCATTTATAATCAATTTCCAAATTTATATTTTCAAATATTTCTTTATACGGTTTATCATAAAAAAATGACATCTTTTTTATTTTTATATTGAATTTTATCACCTACCCTAGTATACATTTTATTAATAAAGCAAATATTATCAGTATCCATAAATAAATTCCAATAATACTTATATCTATACATGAACCAACACATAATTTATTCATATTTTTTTCGTTCATTTTTCTCCCTTTTTTCTTTCAAAATAAGGGACAGATAATTAAGAATAAATCTAAACTTTTAACAATCTATACTTAATTAGTTACAAAGCCCCTCAATAATAAATTTAATCCATACTTTTCCTAAAAAATCTTTATTCATTTTTTACTCCTTTCAAGTTAATTAAATACTTATATACAAAATTACCATTTCTATTTCAATTATTAATTTTATTAAATCAAATATTTTTTTCAAATCCTTTTTATCAACAAGGATATTTTTGTAATCTAAATACATCATATACCTCCTATTTGAGCATTAAGAAGCAAGAATATCTTTTTCTTTTTCTTCTTTAAATTGCTTTAAATATAGATTATAGTAACGACCTTTTTTCTCTAGTAGTTCTTTATGACTACCACTTTCAACTATCACACCTTTATTAATAACAAGTATTTTATCTGCATTTCTAATTGTTGACAATCTATGAGCAATTATAAAACTTGTTCTTTTTTCTATAACTTTTTCTATTGCATCTTGTATTAATTTTTCTGTATGCGCATCTATAGAAGATGTGGCTTCATCAAGAACAAAAATACTTGGGTTTGCAAATATAGCTCTAGCAAATGAAATTAATTGTTTTTCTCCAGTACTTAACCTATTTCCACCTTCTCCAACTTGACTTTCATATGAATCTTCAAGTTTTTCAATAAAGTCATGAGCATTAACTAATTTTGCTGCACTAAGTACTTTTTCCATATCAATATCTTTTGATCCATAAGCAATATTTTCTGCAATTGTTCCACTAAATAAATGTGGTTTTTGTAATACATAACCTAATTGACTTTGATAATTAATTAAATCAAGGTCTTTATAATCAACGCCATCTATTCTAATCTTTCCACTTGTAGGTTCATAAAATCTACAAGCAAGATTAACAATAGTTGATTTTCCACTACCTGTTTCCCCTACTAAAGCAATAGTTTCTCCACTTTTTACTTTCAGATTAAAGTTTTTAAGAACACTTTCGCCTTCATCATATTTAAAACTAACATCTTCAAATTCAATATTACCTTCAAATTCTTTTATTATTATGTCACCATAATCTTTTACACTTATTTCTTCATTTATAAGTTGCATTACTCTTTCTATACTTGCATACTGTCTCTGAAATTCAGCAAATATTCTAGCAACTTGCTGTACTGGTTCATAAAACTTCATTGTATAAGTTATAAAAGCAAACAGAGTTCCATAAGTAATAGTTCCTCTTATTACACCATTTCCACCTTGCCATAAAGCAATACTTGTCCCTATTGTTCCTAGTCCAATAACTATTGGCAAATAAAGAGCTGATGTTTTTTGTACTCTATAACTTGCCATTCTCATGTCATTTGTAAGACCTTTAAATTCATTTAAGGCTTCTTGCTCTCTAGCTAGAGTTTTAGTTGCTTTTGCACCCATTATCCCTTCATTAAACCCACCAGTAATAAGTGAATTTATGCTTCTTGATTTCCTAGAGTATTTTAGTAATTTCTTTTGGAAATAACCAGTTGCAAATACTAATGGTGGAATTATGACAAAAGTCATCAATGCTAATTTAGCGTCTATAACTAACATCATAATCACATAAAAACTAGTCAGAGTTATCCCCCAAATTATATCTACTATAGTCCAAGATACTGCTTCACCAAGTCTTTCTACATCACTTGTCATTCTTGCCATTAACCAACCCACAGCATTTTTATCATAATAAGAAAAACTTAAGTGTTGTAATTTATCAAATGCATTTTTTCTAATATCATAACTAACTTTATTTTTAATATATCCAGCAATATATATGAATGCATATACATTTATAACCTGAAAAATTATTAAACTTATATAATAAAAGATAAATTTATTAATTCCTTCATATTTATTTGGGATTATAAAATCATCTATGGCTAATTTATTTAGATATGGAAATAATCCGTCTATTACTGCAACACCTACCATAAATAATATTAATATTCCTATTTGTATCCTATATGGCAATAAAAATTTTACCATTGTATTTAATGTTTTATTTTTCAACTTCATCTTAAACTCCTTAAAATAATTTATCTAATATCAAATTATCCAAATACATATAATCTACTTCATTACTTCTTTTAAATGGATTATATTCTCTATCAAATATTCTTCGTTTTCTCAAATTTTTTATCTTTGGATTATATTCCCAAAATTTATATATTTTCATTATTACTCCTCTAATTTATAATTTACCCAAACATTTTCTTCCATATAGATTCCAATGTTATCTTCAACGTTAATTTCAACTGGATTCAAAG
>CAZHXU010000182.1:0-2027 GCA_964536535.1 uncultured Fusobacteriaceae bacterium | reverse complement strand
GTTCAGAAAATTCTTCTAACAACTCATTCCAGTATTCTAAAAGTATCTTATCTTTACTTATAAATTTTGGAAATGACTCACTAGTTATTTTCTCTCCTTCTTGTCAAATCTCCCTATTCTCTTTATAATTAATCACTCTAAAATCCATTTTTGTTTCCTTTCTAGTATGGCAATTTATGCTACTTCATTATTTCTTTCTATGTCATATATAGTTTTATATAGTCCTTTTTTTTCTATAAGTTCTTCATGAGTTCCTATAGCTTCTATTCTTCCGTGGTTTAAAACAATTATTTTATCTGCTTCACTAAGAGTAGATATCCTATGTGAGATAATAAATGTTGTTACTTCTTTTTTCCTATTTTTCAAAGCTTCTCTTATTGATTTATCAGTTTCACTGTCAACTGCACTTAATGAATCGTCAAATATTAAAACTTTTGATTTATTAATAATAGTTCTTGCAATTGCAACTCTTTGTTTCTGTCCTCCACTCAAAGTTACACCTTGTTCTCCTACTTTTGTTTCATAACCTTTTTCAAATTCTTCAATAACATGATGTATATTTGCAATACTTGCAGCTTCATATACTTCAGATTCTTTTGCATTTTTATTTGTAATACTTATATTTTCCATAAGTGTTTTTGAATATAAAAATGGTTCTTGCAGGATTATTCCTATATTTTTTCTAAGATGCCTTTTATTGATCTTTTTAACTTCTACTCCATCAATTTTGATACTTCCTTTATTAATGTCAAATAATCTAACTAAAAGGTGCATAAGTGTTGATTTTCCACTTCCTGTTGGACCAAGTATTGCAACTGTTTCACCTTGATTCACTTCAAAATCTACACCCTTCAAAATTTCATTTTGATTATCGTATCCAAAATAAACATCTTCAAATTTGATATTTCCTTTTATTTCAGAAAACTCTCCTTCTTCTTCAATTTCTTCTCTTTCTTCTTCAAAAATCTCTTCAATTCTTTTTATTGCAACTGCACTTTGCCCTGCATCGGCTAATATACGACCCAGTTCTCTTACTGGCCATATTAATTTATCTATATAAAACATAAATGCAACTAAAGTTCCAAGTGTAATTTCACCTCTAAGTGTCATAAAAGTACCTGTTAAAAACACAACTGCCACTTGAGCAAAACATAATGCATCTGATACAGACCAGAATACTGCAAATAAATTTATTAGTTTAATACGTGATTCAGTGAATTTTTTATTTTTTACATCAAATTTATCAATTTCAAAATCTTGTTTGGCAAATGCCCTAACTACCCTAATTCCTGTCAAATTCTCCTGAAGTGTTGTAGTCATACTTCCTTCAGCTTCATCACTCTCTTTAAAGACATTTTTTACTTTAAAAAAGAATATTAAAGAAAATCCCATAATTAATGGTATTAATATTGCAGAATAAATTGCTAATTTAGCATTTAGTTTAAACATTGCAATAAGAACAAATATTGCCATTGAACCTATACGACCTATTGAAACTAATTGATTCCCAATAAATTTTCTTATTGTTTCAACATCACTAGTACATCTTTGGATCAAATCACCTGTTTCAGCTTTCAAGTGATAATCATAGGGTAAATGTTGAATATGATTATATAAGTCATCTTTTAATTTTTTTGCAAATGTCTCAGATACATCAGCACTCCAAAGGCCTCTCAAATATCTAAACACATTTTGACCTGCACTAATAACAAGCAAAGCTAAAGATATTATAAAAAAGTTCTTCAAAAGAAATTCTCTATCTCCCAAGAAATAAAAAACTTTTTTTATATCTCCTTCAAACGGTTTAGTACCGAGAACTGAATCAAAAGCCCCTTTTATAAGTAGTGGTTGTATCATATCTATCAAAGCTATACAAATCACTATCAAAATAGCACCTACGTATTTAATTTTTTTTCCTCTTAAGTATTTTAGTATTAATTTCATTACTCCCCCTTTTTCTCAAATAAAAAAGCCCATTTAGGGTAACCTAAATGGGCATAGTTATACTTATCCTGTATTTAAACTAA
>CAZHXU010000181.1:0-6098 GCA_964536535.1 uncultured Fusobacteriaceae bacterium | reverse complement strand
TTATCTGTTAGTTTTTTATCCTTTACATAACCACCTTCTAGCATAGCCACAAGGGTATAAAAGGATAAATCATTAAATGAAAAGACTTTTTCCCTAAATCTAAGTTGATCATATCTAGCATAAACTACATTTGCCACTTGGAAATAGAGTTTTTCAAAGGGAATAATCTTGTTATTATAGATACTTTTACTAATATCTTCCCAGATTTTATCCATTAAACTTTGAAAATGCTCTTTGTAACTAGCATTTTTTGCACCCTTTACTTGGTTACCATTCCAAATAGTATCTCCAACTAAATCTTTCATATTATTTTCAAGCCATTTTTCCTTATCTTTACTATCCTTCATACTAAGATACTTTTTTATATTTGCTTTAAAAACTTTATCTATATCTTTATCTGATTTTTCAGCAAAATCTTTTATGGCCAAAATTAACTCTTCTACTTGGAAAAAGATACTATCATATGCTAACTTTTCCCTTTCTTTATAACCACCAACTAAATAGTGCTTCCATCTACTATAAATAAGGTTTTTTATAAGGGCTAAATACTCTTCTATATCCCTTTTTTTCTCTTCTTTAAAGTATTCTTCAAATAGTATAAAATCTTCTTCATTGTTTACTATAGTATCTAATACTTTTTCAAAAACTTCTTCAGACTCGTCCATATCATATGAAAGGATATGTTTACGAGGAGTAACTATCTTCTTAAATAATTTATTTATAAATCCATCTATGGTATATATTTCAATCTTTTCTTTATTTGAGATGATATCTAGATAGATTATTTCTAGATTTTTTATTTTTTCAGCATCAATCTCTATATCTAGATTTTTTTCTATATAACTTAAAAGATTAAGAGCTTCTTTTTTTTCATTTTCATCTGTACTAAAGTATCCTGTAATAATCTTTTGCAGAAACTTTAGTATCCTCTCTCTAATCTCAGCAGTAGCTTTACGTGTAAAAGTCATAACTAAAACTTCATCAAAAGCATCACCACGAAGTAGGGCACCTATGTATTCAAGAGATAAACTATATGTTTTACCAGTACCAGCACTGGCTTTAAATACTTTATTCATATTATTCTCCTAACCTCATGTGGCATATGTCAACATACTCACACTTATTACAATTAGTTTTATTTTCAGTTCTTCTATACCTTGTATCTTTTATAAAGTTTGTTAAACTCTCTTCTACCTCTTCAATCATAAGCTCCTTATCATATGTTTCTCTCTCGTCTGACAAGTTTTGGTCAAGAACAGAGTATATGTATTTGTCGCTATTATTATTACCTAGGAGGATGTGGGAGTAGAAGTCAAGTTGCCTTAAACCACCCTTACCTGTTTTGTAGTCGATAAAAACACTTCTACCACCATCTTCCAAATATAAATCGATTCTTCCATTAGAATAGATAGTGACATTATCTATATTAAGTATTTTTTTCTTGATTTCATACTCAGCTTCAAATTTATTTGGACTTTTATACAAACTACTAAGTTCCATATAAAAGTTTATTAATGACTCTTTAACTATGGGGAAAAGAATCTTTTCATAGTATGATGAATATTTTATAGGATATTTAAGAGGGTGTTTTTTAAAACATTCATTAAAGGACTTTTCAACTAAACTTTTGTAGTTAATAGACCAATTTCCACCTTCTACCTCTTTTCTAATCAGATTAGAAGCATATTCAAAAATATTATGAACAAGTATCCCAAGATACCTTACATCCATCTTCTCACTTACTTTAGGCAGTTCCTTTAGTTTTATTATATCCTTTAGATAATACCTATATGGACAGTCTACAAGGTTTTTGTAAGCATAATAACTTAAATTTATAAAGTCTTTATGCTCCTTTAATAAATAATCTTTCTCTTCAATATAATTATCTTCATGAAGTATAGCTTTTGTTCCAAAAACTTCTTTTGCAAATGCTTTGTAGTCTAAGTTATCAAGGATAATAGTTTCAAGTTTTTTCACAGCTCTTAATTCTTCAACAAAACTTGATTCAGTAATATTTTTTTCTTCGTTTTTAAGTAGGTATAAAGAAGTATTTTGGCTATTATAGATAGAAAGATAAAACTTAAACTTCTCCTTTAATCTCTTGTGTTTATTAAGGGGAAGAGAAAGTTTCTCCCTTTCTTTTTCATAAAGTAAAAAATAATCTTTATCTTTACTTGGAAGAGTACCTTCTGTCAAACCTATATAGTTTATCTTTTCTCTTTTTATAATATCTAATTTTTCAAAGTCTAAAAATGCCAAGTTTTTTATACTTTCTTCTTCATCTATTAATGAAACTTTTTTAAATTGTAGGTATTTTAGGATAAGTCTTAATAAACCTTCACTTTTGTGGTCAAAATACCCATCCCATAACTCTTCATGTAATCTGAGTATACCAAGAGTTTCTATAGGTTCTATCTGACATATTTCATCTATAAAAATATCAAATGAATTTGAGTATCTGTCGTATAAAGATTCATAATCAAAATTAAATAGAGTATCATCTTCGGAAAAATACCCTTTAAAATCTTTAAGGGTCTTAAATGACTCGATAAAACTTAGCTCCTTTAATGTATTAATAAGTCTATTTTCCCTATGTATTTCTTCTATATGAGATTCTATTATAGAAAGTGAGATATATTTATAATCTCTTTCTATTAAGTTTTTAACTATATCTTTCTCAAAGGGTCCAAGTTTAAAATACCTTGCAAAAATACTGTCATTTACAAAGTTAAAAAAGTCTTCTAATCTAAATGCTACTTCTTCTCCAACTATTTTTACTTCTTTTAAAAGTGTATTTATCATAATCAGAAACTTATAGATTTTTGTCTCTTCAAAACTATCACTAGGGAAAGTAGCTAAAGTATTATTTATCCTAGTAGAAAGTTTTGTGTTAGCAAGGTCATTCATTACTATACTTTGTTTTTCATCTATATCAATATTAACAAGTGCTTGATTAACTTCTTTTATTTCATATAACTTTATATCTTCCAAATCTTCATCTGGTACAGAAAAACTAAGTAACTCTAGTTTTTCTTTAGAAAACTCTTCTTCTTTACATTGAAGTATTATTTTTATCTCATATCCTAACTCTTCTAGTTTTTTTATAAGGGATTTTTCAAAGGGGCTAAAAAAAAGTTTGTTGAAAAAAACTATAGTTTTATAGCTTTTAACAAGGGATAAATCTAAATGCTCTATAGATTTTTCATAGGATATATAATAATTTTTCTCCTTTAAAAAAGTATCCATATTACTTTTTGTTTGTTCAAAAGCATAAAATATATTTTTTCTCCAGTTATCATCAAAAAATTCTAGAGAAAGGTTTATATTATATTCATTAAATTCTTTATATAGTTTAAAAAACTCTCCTGAAGTATCAACACAGTCATAATAACCATCTATTCTTAGTTTTTCACTGGCTGATACACTTAGGTTTTTATAAAATGTAAGAGTTTCTTTTTCCTCTTTGAGTATTGGTTTTGGCGGTGGACATAAACCCTCAAAAAATCCCCTTTCTTTAAGAAATAATGGGCTTTTTTCAAGGATATCTTCTTTTGTATATCCTTCTTTTAAAAGGTTTATAAAATCAGATACATAACAAGTATCATTGTCTATTATGGGTAAATCAGTTATCTTCAAAAATTGAAATTCCATCTTAACTCCTTTGTAAAGATTTGTTACTAAAATTTTAGCATTTTTATACTCTAAAATAAAGGGAAAAGACTAGATTCTTGTAGAAATAGAAAGAAATTATTAGTATTTTGGATAAAGTATACTTACTTTTTTAAGAAATAAGAAATTAAAGAGAAAATTACTAGATTTTATGAAAAATAGATTCTTATTAAAAGAAAATATTTAGTTTTTTTAGATTTATTTTTCGATTATAAATAAATATAAGATTTTGAAATAAAAAAGTCCTTAATAAAGGACTGCTAATTGAAAATAAAGGATTTATTTTATAATAAATTACTAGCTATTTTTATAGAAGTTTTTATTGCTTCATAAACTTCTCTTTCATACAAATAATTTGTAGCATCTAAAAAGAATGGTTCTACAATTATACAAGGAGAAATAGTTCCATAAAGAAGATGAGCTCCATTAGCATTTTTTTCTACACCTTTAATACCTCTATTGTTTAAACCAAGGTTTTTAACAAGTTCATTTTGAAATATTTGAGCGATTTCTTTACTTCTACTAGAACTTTTAGCATACAAAACTTCTGTTCCTTGGACTATTTTGTTATAAGCATTTAGATGAAGTTCAATGACTAAATCAGCATTGAGAGTATTTATTTCATTTATAAGATTTTCATAACTTTTGTTACGAGCTTTCAAAATCAAATCTATTTCTTCATCTTCTTCGTATTTAAAGAGCTCTAAAGCTAAATTCATACAATAGTCGTATTCTGTTATACCAAGTTCCAAATTTATTGCACCTTGTTGCTTAAAGCTATGACCTACTACTAAAACTACTCTTTTCATTTTATCATCTCCTCTTCTATTTTAATTTATGAGATTTATTTTAAAAGTTTATTTATCTTAACTCTAACAAATGGAAGATTTGTGAACCACTTTGATTTGGGATTTTTACTTTTTAAAAGTAGATAAATTTGGTATAATAAAATAAGAAGAAAAAAAGGTAGGTATAAAATGAATAATATAACTAGAGAAGAAAAAATAAAAAATAAATATATAGGTGCACATGTATCAACAACAGGTGGAGTTTTTAATGCTCCTAAAAACGCCAAAGAGATTGGTGCTAGGGCTTTTGCAATCTTTGTTAAAAACCAAAGAAGATGGGTTGCCAAAGACTATGATGAAAAATTAATTAAAAAATGGTTTGATGAACTTGAAAAAAATGGTTATACTACAGAGTATATCATGCCACATGCAGGATATCTTATAAATCTTGCAAATCCAGTAGAAGAAAATTGGCAAAAATCTCTTGATGCTTTTGAAGATGAGATTAAAAGATGTGAACAATTAGGTTTGAAATACCTAAATATCCACCCAGGAAGTCATTTGGGTCAAATTAGTGTTGAAGAAGGAATAGAGAAGATAGCAAAAGCGATAAATATCTCTCTTAAAAATAGTAAAAATGTAACAGTAGTTCTTGAGAATACTGTTGGAAAAGGAAATACATTAGGTGGGAAGTTTGAACATTTAAGAGATATAATCGAAAAAGTAGAAGATAAAAGTAGAATAGGAGTTTTACTTGATACTTGTCATACATTTGATGCTGGGTATGATATAAAAGATGAATATGACAAAGTATTTGAAGAATTTGAGAATATAGTAGGATTTAAGTATCTAAAAGGAATACACTTAAATGATTCTATGTTTGGTTTAGGTTCTAAAAAAGATAGACATGAAAGTCTTGGAAAAGGATTACTTGGAATGAATTTTTTTGAGAAATTTATTAATGATTCTAGATTTGACAACATGCCTATTACTTTGGAGACTATAGACGACAGTATCTGGAAGGAAGAGATAGAATTACTCTATAGTCTTATAAAAGATTAAGGAGGACACATGGAAGGAAAAAAGCTAATATTAGAAAGAAGAAGTACGAGAATTTTTGATGATTATTATGTTACAAATGAGGATTTGAATGAACTTATGGAAGCTGCAAGATTTGCACCGAGTTGGGCAAATACTCAAACACCTTATTTTGTTGCAATAAGGGACAAAAATGTAATAAAAAATTTGGTAGAAACTTGTTATCCAAAAAATCCAGCAACAAAATGTTCTTTAGAAGCAAGCCTTATTTTAGTAGCTTGTTATGAAAAGGGGAAATCAGGATATTATAAAGATATAGATTTTAATAGTGTTGGAACTTGGGGAATGTTTGATCTTGGTATTGCTTGTCAAAATATAGCTCTTAGAGCTTATGAAATGGGATTAGGAACAGTTGTTGTTGGAGCTTATGACTTTGATAATGCAAAAGAAATAATATCTCTAGAAGACAAATATGAAATAGGAGCTATTATGCCTGTGGGTAGAAGGGTAAAAGAAGTACCTGCACCACCAAGAAAAGATATAAAAGATATGTATAAAACAATTTAATTAAAAAATGTAGAGGCTAATTTTTATATAAATTAG
>CAZHXU010000180.1:0-6105 GCA_964536535.1 uncultured Fusobacteriaceae bacterium | reverse complement strand
AAACAAGAGAAAAAAACAGTTGCACCTAAACCTAAAAAAGAAGAAAAAGTATATGTAATACCTCTTGGTGGAATCGAAGAAGTTGGGAAAAATATGACTTTGATTCAATACAGAGATGAGATTATTATTATCGATGCAGGTCTTACATTCCCTGATGATGATTTGTTAGGAATAGATTTGGTTATACCTGATTATAGCTACCTAGAAAATAATGTAGATAAAGTAAAAGGTTTATTATTAACTCATGGTCATGAAGATCATATAGGTGGATTACCATATTTACTAAATACATTAAAAAAAGATATGACTATATATGGTGGTAAACTAACACTTGCATTAGCTAAGAACAAAGTAGATGGAGCTATAAATAATACTATCAAAGCTCATATGAGAGAAGTAGTAGGAAGAGAAATAGTTAAAATTGGTAAATACTTTGAAGTAGAATTTATAAGAGTAACTCATTCAATTGCGGATGCTTATTCTATAGCAATAAAAACTCCAGCAGGAACTATTGTACATACTGGTGATTTTAAAGTTGATTTAACTCCTGTTGATGGAATTGGAATGGATTTCCAAAGATTAGCAGCTTTAGGTGAAGAAGGTGTAGATTTATTATTATCTGATAGTACAAATGCTGAAATACCTGGGTTTACACCTAGTGAACGTAGTGTTGGTGAAGCATTTAAAACTGAATTTGCTAAAGCAAATGGAAGAATAATAATTGCAGCATTTGCATCTCATATTCATAGATTACAACAGATTGTTGATATAGCACACTCTACAGGTAGGAAGATAGCTATTGATGGTAGAAGTATGGTAAAAGTATTTGATATAGCTACAGAAATGGGTTATTTGAAAGTACCAGCTGATACTATGGTAAACCTTAAAAATGTAGAAAGTATGCAAGATGAAAAAGTTGTTATACTTTGTACAGGAACTCAAGGAGAGCCTATGGCTGCTCTTAGTAGAATTGCAAAAAGAATGCACAAACATATAAAAATAAAAGAAGGAGATACTGTAATTATTTCGGCTACTCCTATACCAGGAAATGAAAAAGCTGTTTACAGTAATATCAATAATTTATTAAAACATGATGCAGAAGTAGTATTCCAAAAAGTAACAGGAATACATGTATCTGGTCATGGAAGTAAAGATGAGCAAAAATTATTCTTAAACTTAGTAAAACCAAAATACTTTATGCCAGTACATGGTGAATATAAAATGTTAAAAGCTCATAAACAATCTGCAATGGAGTGCGGAGTTCCAGGAGAAAATGTAATAATTTCATTTAATGGAGCTAAAGTAGAACTTACTAAATCAGATTGTAAAATAGCAGGAAAAGTTCCAGCAGGAGCTACATTAGTTGATGGATTAGGTGTAGGAGACGTTGGAAATATAGTACTTAGAGATAGACAACATCTTGCACAAGATGGAATAGTAATAGTTGTAATGACTATAGATAAAGAAAGTGGAAAAGTTGTAGCAGGTCCAGATATAATAACAAGAGGATTTGTTTATTCAAGAGAATCAGAAAATCTTATAAACACAACTGTTGATAAAATAAAAGACCAACTTTCTAAACATGAAGAAAAAGGAATAACAGAATGGTCTGTATTAAAGGGAACTATAAAGGACACAGCTAGTAAATACCTGTATGAAAAAACTAATAGAAACCCAATAATCTTACCGATTATAATGGAGGTATAAATGTTAAGTAGTAAACAAAGAGCATTTTTAAAGAAAAGAGCTCATGATCTTGATCCAATAGTAAGAGTAGGAAAAGATGGATTAACAGAAACTTTGGCTGAAAATTTGTTAAATGCATTAAATGCAAAAGAATTAGTAAAAGTAAAAATCTTACAAAATCTAGATACAGATAAAGATGAAGTTAGAGAAATTGGAGAAGAATTGGCTAAGAAAACTGATTCAGAGTTGGTAGCAATAATTGGTCGTGTAATGATATTCTTTAAGGAAAATGAAGAAAAACCTTTGGTTTCTCAAGAACTTAAGGGTATTAAATAGAAAAACAGAGTTCTACTCTGTTTTTCTTCGTAATTTAAAAAGGAAAGGGAAATGATGAGAGGCGGAATTATTTTTGGTAATAGAATTCTTGATATAGTATTTGTTGCTGCTTTTTTGGCCCAATTCTGGAAAGTAATTAGTCCAGCTTTTGTAGGGAAAGGTTTTAGGTGGAATAGAATTTTTGCAACAGGTGGAATGCCTAGTTCACACTCTTCTACTGTAACTTCCTTAGCAACATGTGTTATGTTTATAAAAGGTTATAAATCTGCAGAATTTGCAATAGCAGTTATTTTTGCAGGAATAACTATGTATGACGCAGCGGGAATTAGACGTGCAGCAGGTAAGCATGCTAATATACTAAATAATCTATTAGAAGTTGTAATGGAAAGAGAAAATCTTAAAATAAAACATACTCACTTAAAGGAACTTTTAGGTCATGAACCAGCAGAAGTATTTGCTGGAGCTGTTTTAGGAGTCTTAGTTGCTATAGCAATGAGAGGATACTTATTTGGGTAGACGAGGTATATAAATGAATACTAATGTAAAAGAAATGAATAAAAAAGAGCTAGAAGAACTAGTTGTTGATATAAGAGAATTATTAATTGATGTAGTAAGTAAAAATGGAGGACATCTAGGGCCAAATCTAGGTGTTATCGAACTTACTATAGCTTTACATAGAGTTTTTAATTCTCCCCAAGATAAGTTTTTTTGGGATGTAGGTCATCAAAGTTATGTACACAAAATACTTACAGATAGAAAAGACAAGTTTGATACAATTAGAAAAAGACATGGTTTAGGACCATTTACTAGTAGAGATGAAAGTATCCATGATCATTTTGTAAGTGGTCATGCAGGAAACTCACTCTCAGCAGCTCTTGGAACTGCAAGTGGTGATAGAAATAATCATTCTATTGCTATAATTGGTGATGCAAGTATTGCAAATGGAGTTTCTCTTGAAGCAATCAACCATATTTCTAGCATTAAACCAGAAAATCTAATAGTAATACTTAATGATAATGAGATGTCTATTGGTGAAAATGTAGGTTTATTTTCTAGAGGTTTTAGAAAAATAATGAATACTACACTTTATAATGAAGTAAAAACAGATGTAGAAAGTGCTATTAGAAGAGGGGTAGTAGGAAATCACATGGCAGATCTTATTTCTAGAATAGAAAAATCTGTTAAAGGTTTTGTAAGCCCAAGTAGTACATTAGAAACTTTTGGATTTGATTATATTGGACCTATAGATGGACACAATATAACTGGTTTAGAAGAAGCACTTAAATTAGCAAAAAATAATAAAAAACCTACTTTTATTCATATAAAAACAATAAAAGGTAGAGGTTATAAGTATGCAGAAGAAAATATGGAAAAATTCCATGGAATCTCACCTTTTGATAGAGAAACAGGAGAAACGGGACAGAGTAGTAATTCATATTCTAATATCGTTGGGGAAACTCTTGTTGAACTGGGAGGAAAAGATAAAGATGTTGTTGCCATATCAGCTGCAATGATAAAAGGCACAGGGCTTAGTAAGTTCTTTGAATTATATAAAAATCAATCTTATGATGTAGGTATAGCAGAAGAACATGGAGTAATTTTTGCAACTGGTCTTTCATTTACAGGGAAAAAAGTATTTGTAAATATATATTCTACATTTTTACAAAGAGCTTATGACCAACTTATACATGATGTAGCTATACAAAAAGCTCCTGTGAAATTTATACTTGATAGGGCTGGAATAGTTGGAGAAGATGGAAAAACACATCAAGGAATATTTGATATAGCTTATCTGTCAACAGTTCCAAACATGACTATTGTTGCACCAACTACATGTAAAGAATTAAGAGAAGCTATAGAATTTGCTAAAGATTATGACAAAGGACCTATTGCTGTTAGAATAGCTAAAGGAAGTTGTTTTGATATTAGTACTAAACCAGCATTTGCTTTTGGAAAATGGTGGACATATAAAAATACAGGGAAAAAACTTATAGTTGCAACAGGAAGCATGTTAGAGGAAGTAATTAGGGTAGAAGATTCTTTAGAGGACTACAGCATAGTAGCAGCTCCATTTGTAAAACCCCTTGATTATGATTTTATAAGGGAAAAATTTGGAGATTATGAAGAAATAATTACTTTAGAAGAAGGGGTAAAAAAGGGTGGTTTTGGATCTAGTATAATTGAGTATCTAAGTGATAATGATATCTATACTAAACTAAAAAGAATAGGTTTAGAAGAAGGATTTATTCCTCATGGAACTAGAGACGAACTTATGAAAGAATATGGTCTAAGAGGAGAAAAACTTTTAGAAAGAATTAAAGAAAGGAGATAGCGTGCGACAAGAGGACAAAACAAGATTGTTTATAAATGGTCTATTGCTACATCCTATTATTCAAAAATTAAAATTGGTAGATGATAAGGGAATAACAGTATCAGCACATACATATGATGTATTAAAAGTTGCTATAAAATTAATAAGAAAAAAATATGTTAATCTTGAAGAAGCAAGTGACGATTTAGATTTCTTTAGTATAGTAGCAGGGGTAATACTTCATGATAGTACAAAAGCGACACTTAGGTTAAATGGAGAAAATTTGAGCCATAGTGGAGTTATGAAAAAGCAGCCAAAAGTAGTTGAAAATGAAGCTAGAGGAATACTAAGTGATGTAGAAAAATTTACAAAACTTAGATTAGTTAGTAGTATGAAAGACAAAATAATTCATATTATACTCTCTCATCATGGAAGGTGGGGAAGTGTAATCCCAGTAACTAAAGAAGCTAAAATTGTACATGAAGCTGATAAATATAGTGCAACTTATCATAGAATAACTCCTATAGGAGCAAAACAAATAGTAAAATTGATGGATGAAGGATTTAAAAAAGAAGAGATTCTTAAAATAACAGGTCAAACATCGGGTATAATAGAAGATAGGTTAAAAAAATCTAAAAAGCAGCTAAGGCTAAAAACTAATAGAGAATTATTAAACTATTATAGAATTAATGGTTATGTACCAGATGGAGATGATAGTTTCTCTAGAAGAATTAGTGAAACAGAGAAATTAATAAAAAAAGTAGATAAATTTGGATTTGAAGAATTAATGCTTAAAAATCCTCTCATGGATTATTTATTCCATGAAGATATCTTTATTTAAGTAGTAACAAGGTTAAACTCTTGTTACATTCCTATTATTGTCTTTAATTACTTAAAGACAGTAATAGGAAAAATCAGTATTAAAGGGAGTAGAAATGAAAGAAAGAATAGATATTCTTTTAGTTCAAAATGGATATTTTGATAGTAGAGAAAAAGCAAAAAGAGCCATTATGGCAGGAATAGTAATTGTTAATAATAAAAGAATTGAAAAAGCTGGAGAAATGATTAAGATAGATGAAGACCCAGAAATAAGAATTAAAGGTGAGCAGTTAAAATATGTTAGCCGTGGAGGGTTAAAATTAGAAAAAGCAGTAGAAGTATTTAATCTAAATTTAAAGGACAAATTAGTATTAGATATAGGAGCAAGTACAGGTGGATTTACAGATTGTTCTTTACAAAATGGAGCAAAATTTGTTTATGCTTTAGATGTAGGAACTAATCAATTAGCATATAAATTAAGAGAAGATAAAAGAGTAAAATCTCTTGAAAATACTCATGTTAAAGATCTCAACTTTGAGATGTTAGATGGAAATAAAGTAGATTTTATGGTTATGGATGTAAGTTTTATATCTATAACAAAAATTCTGCCAGATTTAGGGGCGTATCTAAATTCAGAGGGGAAATTAATGGCTCTTATTAAACCTCAATTTGAAGTAGGTAGAGAAAATATTGCAAAAGGTGGAATTGTAAAAGATTTTTCTAAACATCTTATGGCAATAGAAAAAGTAATAGAATGTGGAAGAGAAAGTGGGCTGTACCTTGAAGCTATTGATGTATCTCCAATAACTGGAGGTAAGGGGAATGTAGAGTATATATCTTGTTTTTCATTGGAAGATAAAAAAACAGAGATAAATCTGAAGGAATTAATAGAAAAAGGTAAAGAAATTAAGAAGGGGAGTAAATAAAATGAAAAAAAGAATTAAAATTTTGTT
>CAZHXU010000179.1:0-6111 GCA_964536535.1 uncultured Fusobacteriaceae bacterium | reverse complement strand
AGTAGATAAAGCTCTGTACAAAGCTAAATCAAATGGGAAGAATCAGAGTAGAAGTATAAAAGATAGTTGATTTATATTTAGATTAAAAACAAAAGACTGATTTTATAAAAAATTAGTCTTTTTTTTATGAACTAAAACTTTTTATTATTCTTTAACGAAAACTTTCAATTCTTTTAATATATACTGCATTCTGTAACTAGATTATAATAGAGATTTTTAAGTTTCCTGAATCTCTAGTAAAGAATTTCAACTAAATTATTTAATTTTCTAAATTATATTTTTTCAAAAATTCTTTAGCAATTTTTCTGGATTTGGGGCTTCTACTCCCTACCACCCCTTTAACATAGTTTTTTATTAATTCTTTTTCTATGTTTTTAATATATGCTTTTTCAAGAGCAGTAATAATATACCCTTCTAATAAATCTTTCTGCTTTTCTTTGTATTTAACAAGAGAAAAATTATCAATTAAAAAATTACAGATTTTTTTAGCTAATTTTTCCTTTGATTCTATAATTAATCCCAGGTTTTTAACAAGGTATTCGCTAGTCATATATTTTTCATCAAAGAATAAATTCAAATATTTATCTACAATTTTTTCAAACATTTTTTTTTGATCAATTATAGTCAAATTAGCAATGAGCCTAATACCTATATCTCTGTGATATGAATTTGAATAAGTTAATAATTTTTCAAATTGAGGAAAATACCCATAAAAAAGTAGGGGGTTAATTTGAGTAGAAGTATCTAAAACATAAAAAACATGATAATAAACCATAATATGTTTATGGTTTAATAAAAGTTCTATATAAATATCTCTAATTTTTTCTGACTCAAGAGCTAAATTGACAAAATAATCTTTATCAAAGTCTTTTTTAGAAATATTATTAATAATATCTTCTTTAGTCATATTAATC
The DNA here is from genome assembly GCA_964536535.1 of uncultured Fusobacteriaceae bacterium. Lineage (GTDB taxonomy): Bacteria > Fusobacteriota > Fusobacteriia > Fusobacteriales > Fusobacteriaceae > CAZFBB01. Next base: position 5,197 of record CAZHXU010000179.1, on the reverse strand, counting down.
ACCTCTAAACTTATAATTATTCTTTTACAGGCAAAAAGTACTTGTATTTTGATTTATTAACTTTAACCATATAAGAATAATCATCATTTGCTTTGTCAAAACCAAATTTATTATAAAATTCTTCTTGAGTTTGTGTTGCTAAATAAACAGATTTTACTTGCATTTCTTTTTGTTCAAGTAACTTAGAAATGATAAATGAACCTATAGACTGATTTCTATAATCAGGATGAACAAGTAAATCAAGTATATTAGCCCATCTAATTTGGTCACTAAGACTTCTTGCCATACCTATAAGTTCATCTTTCTCCCAAACACTTACAACACAAGTAGAGTTTTTTAATAACTCTTCCCAATGATTCAAAGAATCATTAACACTCCATGTAGCAAATGAACAATAAAAATCTCTAACTCTTTCAACATCCAATTTTTTTGTTGTATAAAGTAACACAATAATCCCCCTATTATTATTCTTTATTATACTCATCATATACATACCAACTATCATTTAGATAAAGGTATATAAGAAAAGAGCCCTCTTTTGGCAAATCAAGATTATCTATTTTTTTAAAAGATTTTGTATCTAGTTTTTTTTCAGAAAAATTAAAAACTAAATCTTTTTCATCGATTTTTTCATTGGCTGAATCAAATATATATTCAATATAAGAACCATCTTTTGAAATAATAACCCCTTTTTCTACTTTTAACTTAATCAAATCATCTTTCATTTTTTTAAGTTGTTGACTATTAATAAAAGTATCTTCAATATCTTTTCCTTTAATAAAATTACTTTCTATTTTTACAATGTCATTTTGTCCAAGAGTTAAAAAGGTTTTGTTATCAAATGAATCAAAATTACTTGGACTATCACTATATACTTTTTCTAATTCTAAAAAATCACTATGTGGTTTAGTTTTAGACTCATAGAGACAATAAGCTGTAAATAATGATAATACTGTTAAAAAAACTATTATTTTTTTCATAAAAACTCCTATTTCTTTTTTGTCTAATTATTTTGTTCTACCTCTCTGAAAAAGTAATATGAGAGTTTATTTTTAATAGATGAGCTATAAAAGCTTCTTTTTCTTTAGGCGAAATAATAACTCTTAATTTGTTTCCTTTTAGACTAATTCTATCAAATGAACAAGCTGGAGCAGAAATAAGACTAAATATTTCTTTTACTTCTACTATCCTAAGTATATCTATCTTCCTTTTTGAAATAGAGCAATGAACATAGAGATAATTTTCTTTTATTATATAATAAGTTCCAAACCAAATACTTAGTAGATAAAGGAATAATAAAGAAAGTATACTAATCAAAATCCAGTCAAAGCCCTCTTGCTTAAGAGCAAGTATACTAGAAAATATATAAATACCAAAAATTAATATACCTTGTCCAAAATCTCTCTTGCTAACATATTTCATAAGCCCTCCTTTAGTATAACATACTTGTAACGTAATCGTTGCTTTTCATAAAAGCGATTAACTCATCTAAATTACTAGATTTATGTAAAACTTCATCATAATTAATCAGATAAAAGTTTTTGTCTTTTTTATTATAATTGATACTTAAAGGAAAGTCCAAATAATCATCACCTAAATCTGCAAAAGATATACTCAAATTTAAAGGGTTAAGATTATAAGTCATATAACCTAAAGTAATATCTTTTTCAAAATAGTTATCAAAACTATTTTCGACACTAGACATATATAATCTCATATTATTTGAGTAGATATTCCATCTAAAAAGTTCATCAAAATTAGTAGTGGAATAAGCATAAGATTTATCTTGGTCTATACCATTATAAAACCTTTTTGTGTATATGTCATTTTCTTTTGAAAAAGATATATATAAATATCCCTCAAGACCTTTTATTTCAACAGCATAAAAATTTTGCTCTTTGCTTATTTCTTTTGACATATTAGACAAATCATAATCTATTTCATAAAATAAATTGTTATTATCATTTATATATTCTTTTATATAAGAAATTTCATCTTGAGTAAAACTAACCACATTTTTATCAGCTTCTACTTCTTTTTCACATCCTAGTGTAAATATTATTATAAGTATAAAAAGTAACTTTTTCATCATCATCCCCCAAAAAATAATTTCTTAATATAATAACATATTTCAAAAGATAAATAAATAAAAAAGAGAAGTAGTCCTTCTCTAATTATTATTTTTATTATACTTTACGAAAAAGCTGGCAAAAATAATACCAATAATGCTAGCTAAAATATCATAATTATCCCAATATCCCAAATTGAATAAAAGGTGTAAATATTCAATTAAAAGAAATAAAAATAAATTACTTAAATTAACTATAAAAAGTAGCTTATTTTTATTGATTTTTTTAGAGGCAAAATTAGTGTATAGAATTATAGTAAATAAAAAACTTGGGAATAAATTTGGAGTAATACCCAGAAAAAAAGTTAGTAAATGGTTATTAATTTTATATAGATTATTCCTAAAAAAATACAAAAGCATAAAGATAATATAAGTAAAACCAACTAATTTTTTAATTTCTTTTTTAATCAGCTCCATATAACTCCTATAAGAAAATATCCCTATGAAATCCAAAAGATTCTAAACGATAAATTGATTCAGCTTTTTCATAGATTTCTTCAGCATTAAGTTTTTTTTCATTCCAAGCAATGATTTCTAAAACTTCCTTATGAAATGGGAGTTTGGATTTTAGAGTAGAAGTTAAAAAATTCTTTTCTAAAGAATCAGAATATTTTTTCTCAAGTAAAGTATCTATTATATTAATAATATCTTTTTTTAGCATATAGCCTCCTCTTGGAATCAATAAAATCAATATATTCCTATTTGATATAAGTATACTTAACTTTTTGAAAAAAAGAAATATAAAATACAAATATTTAAATTATTATTCGTACTCTATAACTAATTTCCCCATATATTCTTTCTCACCATAGATTATATTGTAATAAACAAAAGTATTTATATATCCTTCATTATCATATTGAAATTCAGTAAAAAATATAGGTTCTCCATCACTATCAAAAGCTTCTTCTTTTAGAGCTTTTTTATTATGGTCATAGGTATATTTATATGTAAAATCTCCTGTATTTAGTGAAGCAATTGTTTCATCTTCATTATATGAAAAATAAGTAGTTTTATGCCCCATAGTTATTTTTTCGATTTTCCCACTTTTGTCATAATGATAAGTATCCAAGAAGTTAGCGTTAGAAACACTTAGAATTTTCCCACTAGAATCTGTAGTATAATTTATTTCAAAATCGATTTCATTATTTGGATTATATGAAATCCTCTTAATGATGTTATGAGAAGAATCAAAGTAATTAATATTGTAATATGATAAATTGTTGTCAGAATCATAACTATATCTTTTTTTTCCCAAGACATATTGTTCAACAACTTCTCCTTTTTGATTATATCTTAAAAGAATTTGTCCATTTTTAATTTTTTTAAAATTGTTTCTTACTATATTTGGTTTTGTACCTGATGCTAAAGGATAGATAGTAGACAGTATTAAAATGTAAACTAATAGTAATTTTTTCATTGTGTCCTCCAATATATTTCATTATTTTCATATTAATAATATTTTTTATTATAGCAATTTTATTTCAAGATTCATAATAAAAAAAGAAATTTATAGATTTTTATTTGCAATTATATGTGTATAGATTATTTTTTTATAAATCTTAAAAAGTATTTTTATTTTAATAAAAAAAGTCCAACATAAGTTGAACTATCCCCAAACCACCCTCATACAGAATATATTAGTATATGGTAATTAATTATAAATATTAAATTGTACTCATGTAATTTGTACCTTGCATAAACTATAATGGTCAATGGACCTCTGCTTTGCGAAGCACCAGAGTGATCTTTTACCTGTATCAAGGTTTATACTCACCTATATTCTAGTACTACCAACTTTTTCTTTATAAAATATCTGTTAACCAGTTTTTTTCTTGTATTTTTGTGTCTATTTCTCTAAATTCTTTAGATAATTTGTCTATATCTTTTTGTAAAGCTGAAACATCAACAGTTTTAACGAGCTTAATCTCACTTCTACTAAGTCTCATATGACTTCCACTAGCATTTAGTACAATTTGCTCAAGATTATTTCTCTTTTTCTTAAGTGTATCTCTATAAGTAAGAGCACTAGAAAGGTTTAATTTGTCATTAAATGCAGTATTGTTATTGGTATTATTAATCTTTATGATAATCTCATTTAATTTGTCTGCAACATCATTTAATTCTGCAATAAGTGGATTTGGGTCTTCACTGACTTTATCTCCTTCTTGCACAGTCAAATTATTGATTATTCTATCTTTTAGTTTATTAATTCTCTCTAAATAATCACTTCTCAACATCAAAGCTTCTGCTAATTTCATATATCCCCCTCTTGCTTTATGATTTCGATTACTTTTTTGGCTTTTTCAAAATGGTCTAATTGATGTGTTTCTATCCACCATGTTGCTGCTTCCATTAGTAATTTTGGGTCATCATTTTTATTTTTAAAGAAAGCATAGAATGATACTCCTACTCCTTCTCCTTTTTTTTCTATCTTTTCATTACATATTTTGATTATTTTTTCTCTCAAACTTTTTCTCATAAGTCCCTCTTTTCTATGTAAAAGTAGTATATAATTTTACAAGGATAAATTCAAGAAGAATATTATGTTTTTATGCTAGCAAGTTTTTTAAGGATACTCTTTTTCTAAGGATATCTTTTTTCTAACTCGGACTTTAAAGCTTTATTAGGAAATGAACTATATCCCAACTTCTCAAGTGCACTCATAGGTATATCATTTGAATCACTATTTAGTATATTGAGGTTGTTTTGCTTAAGGGTGTCATAATCGGGTAATCTGTAGCTAAGAATGAGTTGCATATCACTTAGTTGACTCAAAATACTACGATTATTAGTTTTAGAAAAAGTAATCTCTTTTAAATCATTTATAAAACTATCTATATACTTTTTTTCTATGTGGTCTATTTCCATATTAACTCGGAGTTGGTTGATGAATAAAGGTAGAAGATTATCGATTTCTTTCTTTTTAATATCATATAGGATAACGATATATCTTGTGAGGTTGTTCATTATTATTAGACCAGTTTTCCTATTGTATACAAACTTGTCTGCATGCCAAGAAAAGAACTCGTCACTATCTTCTTTTTTATCTTCTCTGACAATGTGTTT
>CAZHXU010000178.1:159-6158 GCA_964536535.1 uncultured Fusobacteriaceae bacterium | reverse complement strand
CACTTGACCCAATTAAATTTAGATAAAAAATATTTATATATTAAAAGACCAATATTAGTTGGTCTTTTAAATTACACAAAATTATTAGTTACTTCTACTCCCAGCCATAATTCCTATTTAATAATTACTTCTACTATTTCATTATTTGTCCCTATTCGAAATGGGGTAAAGGCCCCACCACTTCCTTGACTAACAATAAAAGTAGTATTATTTATCTTTTTCATCCCTTTATTTATGTAATAAAGATATGAATAAAGAAGGGTAACGGGAAAGATTTGTCCCCCATGAGTATGACCACTTAGTTGCATTTTGATATTTTTATTTTCTGCTATATTTTTTACTCCAACTGGTTTGTGGTCTAGTATGATTATCTTCTTTTTAATTCCACCTATAAGTTTTTCTATATCTTTTCTACTTTTTGATTTATGATCCCTTCTACCAACTAGTACAACTTCCTCTGTTAGATAGACTAACTCATCTTCAAGTAGAGTCATATTACTCTTTAAAAGAGAGTTTTTATTTTTATCTATATGACCATAATAGTCATGGTTACCCCAAATATAAAAAGTTGGAGCATTTAACCTTTGAAACTCCTTTACAAAATCAAAAGAAACAATACTTTCATATGAATCAAAAATATCCCCTCCAATAAAGATATAATCAGCTTTTATTTCATTAACTAAATCTATCCTTCTACTCAGATACTTCCTATCCTTAAATGAGTCTAGATGCAAATCGGATATAAAAGCAATTTTAATCTCTTTTTCAAGATTAAAAGTATCTACTATATATTTTTTGATAGTTACTCTCTTAAAGTTAAAGTAACCATAAAAATAGTAACTAAAAAAAACAATAGCTAAAAATGTATCTATACTCTTAAACCAAATGATACTAGGTTTGTAGATAAAAAATACTATACTCATAGGTGCATAAACCATAGATAAAAATAGAAAAAGTATTATATATCTACCGCTAAACCACAAGATTATTTGTCTATATTTATGGTGTTCAAACTTGTCAAACTTTTCGCTAAGGGTAAATATATAAGTAGCACATATAAACAAAAGACTTATATATAAAGGATATTTTAGCAGGTAAAATGAAAGAAGTATTAATATAGGTGGACTTGCAAAAATAATTTGTTTCAACTTTTTTCTCATAAATACTCCTTTATTTACTTACTAAATCTAAGTACAACTCTTCTGGCATCTTATTTTGTAACTTCCACATAATATACATAGGTTTGTCACCATGACTACTATGATAATCAACTTGTCCCAAATAGATAAAGTTCATAGCACTTGAACCAAAAGTAGAATACTTTCTTATAAACAAGTGTACTTTATAACCCATTTCTTTGTGGTTTAGGTATAGTTGCCCTATGGGCGAAGCATGGGATGTTTTATTTTGACTTATCCACTGTATCAAATCCTCTCCACGAAAGAAGTTATCATACATTAGATGTTCTTGTGTATCTATATCTTTATTCATAGTTATAAATAAACACAAGTCTTTATTGGCTATGGCATAACCAGCACGCCAACTTCCTTTTTGTGCAGGTGATAAAAGTAGGTGTTGCAACTCAGCACGAGAATAATCTTGGTATCTTACTAACTGCTCGTCACTATTTATACTTGGTTTAAATTCATCTCTATATCTATATAAACCATATAACAAACTATCCTTTAAATATTCTTTAAATCCTAAATCTTCTACTCCTTCTACTAGTATACTTCCTAAACTTATATAGTTATCATCTATATCCACAAGGGCAAAATCCCAGTTTTTTTCACTAGTACTCATTTCTTTTAATGAATACTCTATAACTTCCCTATGAAACTCTTTATCAAAAGTAGCACTAAAGAAAATTTTTGCTTCTTCTATTAGATTATCTATAGTTATTTTTTCCCTTGTTAATAAGGTATATAATAAGAGGTATTCAAAGGTCCATTTGATAGGAAGTTTACTCTCTATCCTTTCAAGAATATCTATCTTTTTATTATCAAAGGATAGTTCAAGGGCTGACAAATCATTCATACGTTTTTTACACTGATAAAAACTTCCAAAGTGTCCAATAAATAGTTTTGGATCTATACTTGTACCATATAAAAAGTCTAATAACTTTGGACTATTACCCAAATCATTTTTAACTTGGAGGTAAAGGTTTGTGAGGGTAGAAGTGCTATTTAGTTTGATCTTTTCTAAGTTATCAAGTATCCTCTTTTGGCATATTCTATCAAGCTCTATAAATGAACTGCCAGGTATAGAATGAAACTCATTTTTAACTTGCCTTATAAGTATCTCTTTGTCATAGGTATTAAGACCCTTTTCTACAAATGCCTCACTTAAAAGGTAATCTCTATTGTAGTTACCAATAAAATCAAGGACAGTTACAAATTCTTTTCCCTTTATTTTACGAAGACCACGTCCTAATTGCTGTATAAATATAGTAGAACTATTAGTAGGTCTTAGGAATAAAAGCATATTTATTTTTGGAATATCTATTCCTTCATTAAAGATATCTATTGAAAAGATAATATCTATCTTTCCCTCATGAAATTCTTTAAGGACTTCTACCCTTCTACTCTGATTATCCCTAGCTGTAATATAGACTGTTTTAAACCCGCGTTTATTAAACTCATTAGACATATATATAGCATGGTCTATATTTACACAGAAAGCAATTGCTCTTAGTTTGTCACCATCATAATCATAGTGTTTAATCTTTTCTATAACAAAATCGACCCTTTCATTAATACTAAGTTTTATACTCAAATCTTTAGTATCAAAGGTACCATTTACTTTTTTAATGGTGTTGTAATCAATGAGTTCGTCAGCTATACCAAAGTAGTGAAAAGGAGCTAATAAATCAAGCTCTAATGCGTCACGAAGCCTTATTTCACCAGCTATATTATAATCGGTAATAGCCATTATGTCTTTGCCATCCATACGTTCAGGTGTAGCAGTTAGGCCCAGTAAAAACTTTGGTTCAAAATATTTAAGAATCTTTAGATAAGTATCTGCTCCTGCATGGTGAAACTCATCTACTACTATATAATCAAAAGTATCTTTTTCATAATACTTTAGGATATTATCTTTTTTCATAGATTGTATAGTGGCAAAAATGATATCTGCATCATAGTTTTTTTCACTCATAGCTATCTTTCCAAGGGTCATGTGGGGAAAGATTAATTTGTATGTATCTCTTGCGTTATTAAGTAACTCTTCCCTATGGGCCAAGAATAGTATTTTTTTCCCACCAAAGTTTTTTATATCAAAAGCACTAAGATATGTTTTACCCGTTCCAGTAGCAGCTATAACAAGAGCTTTGTTTTTACCCTCTTGCCTTAGTTTGGACAAGTTATTAAGTATCTCTTTTTGCATTACATTTGCTTCTATACCTTTTTTTATAGATTTTTGATGAAATGAAAAACTATCTAAAGACAAGTTTTCATACTTTTTTTTATGGATTTCATAAGCATCTATAAACTCTTTTGTTAAACTATAGTTTTCATGTGAGTTCCATACTTTGTCAAACTCACCAAGACTCTTTTGGTATAAATCTTCATATGAACTCTCACTTAGCCTAATATTCCATTCTTTACCGCTACATAGGGCACTGTGGCTGAGGTTAGATGAACCAACAATAATAGAGCTTAATTTATTTTCCCTTTGGAATAAATATGCTTTAGTATGAAAACTCTCTTTATCTTCATTGTATATCTTTACTTCTATATTTTTGTAGTTAAGAAGTTTATACAAAGCTTTTGTATCGGTTATATTTAGATAAGTAGAAGTAATAATCCTACCTCTTATACCCATATCTTCTAGGAAGTCAAGCTCTCGGAGTAGAAGTTGTATCCCAGAGTTTTTAATAAAACTAACCATAAAAGAAAATGAGGTACATGATCTTAATTCATTTTTTATATCCTTAAAAAAGTTTTGATACTTTGTTTTTTCATTAGTTATAAGTTTATTTTCACCCATTAAAAAATCAGGAGTTAAATAATCTCCTTGATTATGGTGTCTATATGTACGTAGAGGAAACTCTAATTTTTCCCCACCCAAGTCTTCATAGATATTATATAGTTCTTCATAACTTCTACCCAAAAGACTAATTTCCTTATGAATAAGGGATCTATACTCATCTATATTATGTATCTTTTCTATTCCCTTTGGATACTCTTTATCTTTTCTCTTTAGTTCTTCTATCATATATCACTCCATATATTATTAGAACACTGATTTAAAGGATATTTGGATTTACACAGAATTAGAGGAAATGACTCTTTTAAACTCTGCTTTCACACCAAAGTTTAGCAACAATCCCACTTCTTTGTTTGTAGCTTTTAAGTAATTTATCACTTGTACTTTATGAGCATCACAAAGAGAACTAGTAGCTTTAAGTTCTACAATTACTTTATTATTAATTAATAAATGAGCAAAATAATTGCCAACTACTTCTCCATCATAAAATACCTGTATACTTTTTTGATTTTCTACTAAATAATTCATTTTTTTCAATTCTAGACATAATGCATTTTCATAAACTTTTTCTAAAAATCCATATCCTAAATTATTGTAAACTTTATAAAAACTTTTGATTATATCTGAAGTAATATCTTTATGTTTCATCTTATCCTCCTATTTATAATAGATAAGATAATCTTCAAAGTATATTAATATATCCTGCTATAAATTTAATGAGTAGAAAATCTAAACCATTTGAATTCTTTATAAATATTCAGTGTAAATCAAACTAATCCAAAAAATCAGCGTTCTATTATCCCTTTATTTAACTAATTTAAGAGGGAAAACTATTACTTCCCTATCTTTTCCATCTTTGTCTACTTGTTTATCAGATAACAAATCTCCATCTATTACCCTTCTACCCTCATAAGTATATACTCCCTTTTCATACATTCCAAATAGATGTATGTCATACCCTTCTTTAGTAGCATTAAAAAGAGCTTTGTTTTGTCTAGAGATAACTTGATTTCCACTTTTTCCCATACCTGTAAATAATACAGTATCTCCATCTTTTTTATGTTTGTACAAACAGTCTGTAAATTTAGCAAGGCAAACTATAGTATTAGTTTTTGTACTCTTACGTATACCACCTTGGTTACTACAAGCAAATGCTTCTGCTATATCTTTATTTTCTAATTTATCTCCAATTTTTATATCTCTATAATCCATATCTACTCCCTCCAAGTGTCTATTTTCCCCAATGGGAATAAGGTGTTTATATACTATTTCATCATCTTCAAAAGCTAATTGAACAGGATAAATCTCTATTCCTTTTTCTTTAGCTTTATAGAATAACTCAGAAAACCTTGGGTCTGTTTCCCACTTTGGTCTAAACTCTTTTGATTTACGAAGAATAAGAAGCAAAACTCCTGCTCTATCTCCCTTTTCCTTTAACTCCATAAGTTCCACAAGGTGTTTTTGAGCTCTTTCACTAGGTGAGTCTGGGAACATAGCTATGCCGTCTTCAGCCAGAGATACTCCCTTAACTTCTACCCATATCTTTTCCCCACCTTTATGTAGGAGATAATCGATACGGCTATTACCATATTTGACTTCTGCTTGTACTTTGTCTACTGGTCCAAAAGGAGATAATTCTCCATTGTTTAACAGGTTTTCACTAATATATCTATGAAAAGCAGAATTAATAAGGATGTCTTCACCTTCTGCTTTTGCTGATATCATATCCCAAGCAGTTTTTCTTTCGGGATTATCAGCTTTACGTATCTTAACTTTATTACCTTCATACAAAAGTTCCTTAAGCCTTCCACTATCGTGAACGTGGGCTACGACTTCTTCACCACTATCTAATTCTACTCTTGATATAAATCTATTTGGTCTCTCAAGAAAAGTCCCCTCTTGGTCTGTTCTTAATTTATATAATACTTTATTCATAAATACCCCTTTTTTAGTTAATAATTAATATGTAATAGTTAATAGTTGACAAAAGAATCAAGTTTCTATAAACTTTC
>CAZHXU010000177.1:0-6168 GCA_964536535.1 uncultured Fusobacteriaceae bacterium | reverse complement strand
TAATTTTTTATACTACTTTTTTATCTTTAAATTGACTCATATACAAATCATAATAAAAACCTTTTTTATCAAATAGTTCCTTATGATTTCCTTCTTCTTCTACTTTTCCATTATTTATAACAAGAATTTTATCTGCTTCTTTTATTGTTGATAACCTATGTGCAATGATAAAACTTGTTTTACCCTCCATAAGTTTTAATAAAGCATCTTGTATGTGTTTTTCTGTTCTTGTGTCAACATTACTTGTAGCTTCATCAAGTATTAATATATCGTGGTCTGCCAAAATTGCCCTTGCTATAGCAAGTAGTTGCCTTTGTCCCTCACTCAAGTTCCCACCATCTTCAGATAACTCTGTATCATACCCATGTGGTAACCTTTCTATAAAGTCATGTGCATTAGCCATCTTACAAGCCCATTCTACCTCTTTATCTGTAGCATCTAATCTACCAAATCTTATATTTTCTCTAACTGTACTAGAAAATAAATAAGTATCTTGAAGAACTACTCCTAATCTTTTTCTCAAAGAGTTTTTTTCTATATTATCTATATTTATTCCATCTATCTCTATCTTTCCACTATTAATAGAATAAAATTTTGATATAAGATTAATTATTGTTGTTTTCCCAGCTCCAGTAGGCCCAACTAGTGCTATACTCTCACCTTTTTTCCCTTCAAAACTTATACCTTTTAATACTTCTTTACCTTCTTCATATGAAAAGTTTACATTGTCAAAAGTAACTTTCCCTTCTACCCTCGAAAGCTTTACTCCTTCATCTATATATTCACTCTCTTCATCAAGTACTTCAAATACTCTTTCTGCTCCTGCAAGGGCACTTTGAATATTGTTATACAGTTGGGCTAAATTTGATATAGGTCTTCCAAATTGTCTTGAGTAATTAATAAAACTTGTTATTATCCCAATAGTTACTATACCTTGTAGACTAAACCATGCTCCAAAAGCAACTACCATAGTGAACCTAAGGTTATTAACTAAGTTCATACTAGGCCCCATTAGCCCTGATATACTTTGTGCTTTTATTCCATAATCTTTCATCTCTCTATTTTTCTCAACAAAAGATTTTAACCTAGCCTCTTCTTGCCCATAAGCTTTAATAGTTTTTATCCCTGTAATATCCTCTTCTATAGCACCATTTACACTCCCAAGTTTCCCCAAGTAGACTCCAAAGTATTTTTTAGTATATTTACCAAGAAGTTTACCAGTAATTATTACCATAGGCACAGTCAAAATTGTTACTATAGTTAATTGCCAATTTAGTAAAAACATAAATATTAAAGCACCACTTATACTTATAATACTTCTTATTACTTCCGATACACTTTGACTAAGAGTATTACTTATATTTTCTATATCATTTGTAATCCTACTCATCAAATCACCTTTTTGCCTCTTGTCAAAATAAGCTATAGGTAGAGTTTGATACTTTGAAAACAAATCTTCTCTCATCTTTCCAACAGTCCCTTGAGATATCACAAGCATAATCCTTGCTTGCAGATAATTACATACTTCTGTTGCTAGTTGTATTAGACCCATTAATAAAAGTATATTAATCAAACCATCTAATTCTTTTGGTATAATGTATTCATCAATACTTTTTGCCATAAAATATGGTACTAATAGTTGTAATCCTGCTGCCATAGCTACCAAAACTACTGATATATAAAGTTTTTCTTTACTTCTACTTAGATACTTCCAAATTCTACCTAGTATCTTTTTGGGATCTTTTGCTTTTTCTACTTCTTTTCCAGGAACTCTTCTACCCATTCTACGCATCTATATCCCCTCCTAGCTGAGAACTATATATCTCTTTATATATCTCTGAAGATACTAATAACTCCTCATGAGTACCCATATCTACTATCTTTCCCTTATCCATAACTAGTATCTTATCTGCTCCCAAAACACTACTTATCCTTTGGGCAATAATAAAGGTAGTTGCACCCTTCATTATTCTGTCCAAACCTTCTTGTATCTTTCCTTCAGTTTTTGCATCAACAGCACTAGTACTGTCATCAAAAACAAGGATTTTAGGTTTTGTTAATAAACAACGAGCAATAGATACTCTTTGTTTCTGACCACCACTAAGGTTAACACCTTTTTGACCCAAGATAGTTTCATATCCATCTTCCATGTCTAATATAAAGTCATGACAACAAGCGATTTTTGCCACTTCTTCTATCTCATCTACACTTGCACCTTTTTTTCCAAAAGTAATATTGTCTCTTATACTCCCACTAAATATCATAGGATTTTGAAGTACTAAACCAATATTTTTTCTAAGGTTTTTTAAAGGGTATTTTTTTATATCAATACCATCTATCTCTATACTTCCTTTTTGTACATCATAAAACCTACTTAACATATGAACAAGTGTAGATTTCCCACTTCCTGTACTTCCTAAGATAGCTATCTTTTCACCCTTTTCTGCTCTAAATGTTATATTTGATAATACATCTTCATCTTCTCCATAATTAAATGATACATCTTTAAATTCAACACTACCATTTTCTATTTCTAAATTATCTTCAAAATAATCTTTTATACTTATCTCTTCATCAAGTAGTTTTCCTATACGCCCTATACTTACTGTACTACGTGATAGATGAACTAATAACATAGCAAACCACATCAGTGACATAAGTAACATTTGTAAATAACTAATAAATGCTACTATTTGACCTATAGCAAGTGTGCCTTCTTGTACACCATGTCCACCAAAGTATAAAACACTAAATATACTTGTATATAGTACTAAAAAGATAAATGGCATCTCAAAAGCAATAATTTTTCCTGCACTTATCATTTTTTCTATCAAACTTTCATTTACTTTTGCAAATCTCTCATTTTCAAACTCTCCCCTTACAAAAGCTTTTACAGCTCTCATACCAGACAAATTTTCTTGAGCTACTTTATTTACATTATCCAAGTTCCCTTGTACTTCTTTATATATAGGAAATGCTTTTTTTATAACTATAACTATACTACTTATAAGTACAGGTAATGACACTACTAAGATTATAGATAGTTTTGGACTTGTTTTATAAGCCATAAACAAACTCCCTGCTATGAGTAGAGGTACTCTTACAAGAACTCTAAGAGCCATAAGCACTATGTTTTCTATCTGTTTAACGTCATTAGTAAGTCTTGTTATAAGGTGACCTGTTGGAAACCTATCCAAATTATCAAAAGAGAATTTTAATACTTTTTTATACAAATCTTCTCTCAAATCTGTTCCCATACTTACACTTGCTTTTGTAGCATAGTATGTACAAAGAGCTCCTCCAACCCAAGCTAATATACTAAATAAAAGCATATATAAACCACTTTTTATAACTAGTGTATTATCACCATTAGCTATACCACTATCTACAGCAACTTGTAGTAGTCTTGGAATCAAAAGATCCATTATTACTTCTACTACCATAAATATTGGTCCTAATAAAGCCCATAACCAATATGGTTTTAGATACTTCATTATCTTCTTAAAATCTTTCATTACAGCCTCCTATTCCCAATCCTTGTCTTTAAATAACTTGTATTTTCTAATATATCAAAATTTCCAAATCACCTTAAAAATCAAATTTTTCCTTTATTATTTTTCATGCAAATTTTCTATCATTCTTTCAAAATAAGTATTTAATTGATCTATTTCTTTTTTATCAAAACCTTTAAATACTTTTTTTTCTAGTTCATCAACTGTTTCTTCTACTTCACTTTTTACTCCTATTGCATATGGAGTAAGATATACTCTTGTTATTCTCTTATCTACTTCATCTTTTTTCTTAGTAATAAATCCATTTTTTTCCATTCTATTTACCATTTTACATATAGTTGCAGGATTAACTTCCATTTTATCAGCCAGCTCTTTTTGCGTCTGCCCATCTTCTTTACCCAAAATAAATAAAATAGGTGGTTGACCTCTAAACAAACCAAACTTCTCAAGTATCTTTCTCTTATTATAAAAATATAATTTAAATACTTTTCTAAATCTAAGATTCTCTTCCATCTTAACCTCCAAAATTAATTTGCCGACTAACTATTTTATTGTACCATTATACAAAACCAATTACAATGTTATTTTTTTATGAAATTTCTATATATTGATTTTTTTCTACTTCAACTATTTCTAAAGCACTAATAGTTTGCTCCTTTTTTGATAAAATGCTAAAATATATGAAATATTATTTCTTTAGGGGGACAAATGTACATAATCAATTACAATAAAACTATAGATGAAAAAACCGAATTTAAAAAAATAAGTATAGAATATATAAAAATGCTTAGAAGCTTTAGAGACTATATGCCAAAAGATTATAGCTTAAAAATAATTGATAAAAATAATAATTATGAATTTTCTATAGAAGATATAAACAATAACCAACTCTTATCCAATTTTACACATTTTTCAAAACTTTATGGAACTGAATTACTTTTAATTATAAAATTAATAGATTTGAATCTTGAAGAAGAATGTGCAAATATCATATGGGAATTGGTTAAACTTAGTAAAACTATTGATGAACAAGATGAATTTTTAACAAAAGAAAATTACTTTTTTGGACTTGATATGATTTATGTTGCTTCTCTTGCATATCCATATCTTACAAGGTACTTTACATCATATATTAATCCAAAATGGAATGAAAATAAAATTCTCATATTATTCCCTCTAGTAGCATCACTTTTTAATAATATTGGATGGAATAGAGATACTCTTGCTGCTTATTTAGAATGTAGTCATTCAAACTTGCAAAAAATTATTAGCAATTTTTCAAATGGTTTAAATACTTATCTAAGTAATAGTGATAATATGCTTTTATTTATGGGGCTTATTACTTACAAACACCAAATAGTAAAACCCTATTATGGAGATACTACAGAAATAACAGATACAATTATTTCATATTTTGCAAATGCAAAACTTAGAGTTTCCAGAGAACAAGTTGAAGAAGCATTGTTGGGTATAGAAAAACCAAAAATAGAAGAGCAAATAAAAGTTGACTTTAAAAACACTTATACTGATAATAAATTTATCTATTTCCAATTTGTTCCTATGTCAAATACACCTCTTGAAGAACTTGAATTAGTTATAAAACATCCTCATGTTAATCGTAGTATTTTGGATGAATTTGATGAAGGAAGAGTCAATATTCAAGGGGGATATGGAATTAGTAGAAGTATTACAGAAAGTAAATGGAAGATTAAAGTAAAAAATAATGAAATACATACTGCTTTTATCCCTTACACAAGTAAAGGTGAATACAAACTTAGTTTATTTAAAAATGGTATAGAAATATTTAATACTTCTACTCATTTGACAAAAGGTTTAGAAGAAAAAATAGAAATATTAAATGAAGGTTCTATTGAAAATGGAGAGTTTATTCCCTTTGATAAAAGTAAAAAAGATTTTGGTATCAAATTTAGACTATACAATGGAAAAGGTATTGGAGAAATATACCACCCATACATGCCTTTCATTAATGTAATTACAGGTGAGAGAATGGAGAAAAACATGCAAAAGATTTCTTATCAAAATGCTGGTGAATATACTATAAAATTTTCTCCAGAACTTCCTATCGAATTTATCCCTGGTGATTTTCATTTTATTCTTTGGAATGAAGACAAAAGTATAAAACTTTATGAAAAGAAGTTTTCTTTTGTTCAAGAGAAAAAAACAGGTGTATTTGGTAAAATTATGAATTTGGTAAAGGGAAAAGAAGACTTACCAAAAGCTACAATTTTATCTTTTGGAATTTTTGGTTTTTCTAAGAATTATATTCCTCAAAAGAATATTGCCCTTACAACACCTAATCTAAATAGAAAAGCTACTATAGGTTCATATATTGGTTGTATGTACTCTTTAGACCAGAGTCTATTTGTAGAAGGAGGGGACAATATAAATATTGTAGTAGAAGTTAGTGTAACAGATTATGATGGTAATGTAGTCCTTGAGACCAAATGGCCAGATATTGCATTTGCTAGGAAGCAAAACACATGTGCTTTTGTGGTAGAAGAAGGAGAATTGTTTGAAGGTCACTGGACTTTCAAAGTAAAATACAATAAACAAGTACTCTTATCACAGAGTATCCCTGTTATGGTAGAAAAATCATAATTTATATAAATTTTAATAATAGAAAAGTCAGAGTTTA
>CAZHXU010000176.1:2976-6212 GCA_964536535.1 uncultured Fusobacteriaceae bacterium | reverse complement strand
ATTTTTTTATTTTATTCTTTTCAAGTCTTTACAATCAAGAAGTGACACACCATAATTATTGAATTTATCTATTGAAGTTTTATTTTTATAAAAATTAGGAATCAACTAAAAGTTAATTCCCTTATTCTTAATTAATATTTATTTTCAACTATTTCATATAACAGTTTTCCTTTTTTATCCCAATCTTTATAGCTAAAACTAATATCATCAATAGACTTATATTCCATTATCTTTCCACCTTCTAGGTAATAGAATATCCCATATTCATAATCTCCATCTATATACTCTGAATCCATTAAAGGTTTTCCTTCATAATTAATTACTAATTTCCCGTGATTTTTTTTATCTTTTCTTCCTAATTGATAATCTATTCTTCCTTCTGTATCATACCAAGTCATACTTTCTTCATTTCCTTCTTTTACATACTCATACCTTATATTCCCATTAGAATAGTATTTATTCTCAGTAGGATATTTAACATCTTCTTGACTAACTTTTAAATTGAAATTTTTAACAGGTGTATTTGCTTTACTTCCATCAAATTCCACTTCTATATACTTTTGTTTAGCTTTATATTGACCTATCCAGCCCCTGTATCTTTTTTTTCTTTTCTTCAAATCTGGATATTCTTGATCATAATTAACCTCAAATGATTTCAAGTCTATTCCCAAAGACTCTGAATTAAAGTATCTAGGGTATATATATAAATCTTTGTTAGAAGGATAAATCTTATTATAATTATTAAACATACCAAATTCATTAGTTATATGTGAGCCACCAAAAATAGCCAACATCTTTTTTTCGTTATTTTCTCTAAAATTTATTAGTTTTTTAGTTAAATAA
This sequence comes from uncultured Fusobacteriaceae bacterium, assembly GCA_964536535.1. GTDB lineage: Bacteria > Fusobacteriota > Fusobacteriia > Fusobacteriales > Fusobacteriaceae > CAZFBB01. The sequence goes on along the minus strand of CAZHXU010000176.1, from coordinate 5,369 downwards.
TTTTCTCTATTATCTAAAAAATATCCATTTTTCTCTTCTGGATTATAATATTCTACAATTTCTTTGTCGTAATACAGTAATGAAGCATATAATAAATCATCTATTTTTTCATACTCTTCTTTATTTATTTTATCCTCATATTTTTTTATTTCTTCTCTTAGCTTTAACAGTGGCATTACATATGAATATCTAATACCATTTGAATCTCCTAATAAAATATCTTCCTTTAACCCATCAGAAAAACTTATTATAAATTCGACACTATTTATTAAATCCTTTGGTAGTTTCATATCCTTTAACACTTCTGCTATATACATAATTTGAGTTGAATAAGCAGGGTTTTTAATAGGGTCAAATCCAACAACTTCAAATTTATATTTATCATATAACTTACTAAGTTCTTTTATATACTCCATTCTCTCTTTTGTTCTTAATGTAGGGAATCTTTTATGTATATTTCCATAACCTAAATAAGCTAAATACTTTTCATCTTTATTTTGAATGTATTTATTTAAAAAATAAGCTTGCCCCTCTGTCACTTCTAATATTAGATACTTTAAATCCCAATTTTCTAAAAGATATTCAATTGTTGCTAGTTGGAATTCATTATTCATAGTTGTATGATGAATTTCTCCTAAAGCAATAAAATCACTTTCTTTTATTCTTTCAGTTACAATGTCATAAGTAACAAAATCTTCTGCTCTATTAAATTCAAAAGTTGTAACTTTATCACTTGGATATTCATACTTTCCTACGTTGCTACAGCCAATTACCCCCATCATCATTGTCAATAAAATTAATTTTTTCATGTTACTCCCTTTTTATTTTGAATTATATAAATATAATATTACTATTTAAAAGAAGAGAATTCAAGTTATAATAAATTTATTTTTCATATAGTTTTACTAGGAATTAATACTTGACTTGTCTGCCAAAGAATGATACAATCTCATAAAAATAAATCTTATCAAGAGAAGCCGAGGGACTGACCCAAAGAAGTTTCAGCAACCTGCCTATATGGTGTTGGTGCTAATTTCAGATAGATAAGCAACAGATTCTGTCTACTTTCCCTTACTTCTTGTAAGGGATTTTTTTATTAGAGGGGGTATTATGAAAGAAAAATTAGGGTTTGAAACACTACAACTACACGGAGGTCAAGTTGTTGATAAAGAAACAAATTCAAGAGCTTTGCCTATATACCAAACAGCTTCTTATGTTTTAGAGAATACAGATGAAGCAGAAAAACTATTTACAGCTGAAAAATTTGGATTCACATATACAAGAATCTCAAATCCAACTGTAGCTACTCTGGAAAAAAGAATAGCATTATTAGAAGGTGGAATCGACGGAACTGCTTATGCAAGTGGAACTGCTGCTATTGTTGCAAGCATACTTAATATAACACAATCGGGAGATAATATTTTAGCTGCAAAAAATCTTTATGGAGGAACTTCTACTCTATTCAACAACTCCCTACCTCCATATGGTATAAATGTAAATTTCTTTGATCCACACAATATTGATGAGATTGAAAAGGGTATAGATGAAAAAACAAAAGCAATATATCTAGAGTCTATTGGTAATCCCAATGCAGAACTTTTGGATTTGAAAGCAATAAGTAAAATTGCACATGAACATGGATTACCTGTGATTGTTGATAATACATTTGCTACTCCATATTTGTATAGACCATTTGAATTTGGTGCAGATATTGTTGTACATTCAGTTACAAAGTTTTTGGGTGGACACGGTACTACAATAGGTGGAATAGTTGTTGATAGTGGAAATTTTTCTTTTGAAAACAATGAAAAATTCCCTATGTTCCAAGTGGCTGATAGTAATATTGGTGGAAAAAAGTATTCTGATTTTGGAAATAAAGCATATAGTCTTAGACTTAAAAAACGTATGTTAACTGATTTTGGTGCTTGCCTTAGTCCATTTAATGCTTTTATGCTTTTACAAGGGATTGAAACATTATCTCTTAGAGTGGAAAAACATGTGGAGAATGCACTTAGAATAGTGGAATTTTTGGATAAACATCCTAATGTAGCTTGGGTAAGTCATCCTGCAAGTAAAGACAGTAAATATAAAAACTTATTAGAAAGAGATTTTCCAAAAGGAGCAGGTTCAATCTTTACTTTTGGAGTAAAAGGTGGGGTTGCTGAAGGGAAAAAATTCATTGATAGTTTAGAGTTATTTTCACACCTTGCAAATGTAGCCGATGCAAAATCTCTGATTATACACCCTGCAAGTACTACTCATGCGCAACTGACAAAAGAACAACAAGCATATGCAGGATTAAAGCCAGAAACTATTAGAATTTCTGTTGGTTTGGAACATGTAGAAGATTTGATAGATGATTTAGAACAAGCTTTACAAAAAATATAAACATC
>CAZHXU010000176.1:0-2876 GCA_964536535.1 uncultured Fusobacteriaceae bacterium | reverse complement strand
CTATTAACTATTAATTATAAAAGGGGTGCTACAATGAATTTAAAGGATTTACCAAGGGTAAAATTAGGTAATGTTAAAACGCCTATAGAAAAATTAAATAATTTATCAAAAGAATTTAAAAATGACATTTATATAAAAAGAGACGATACAAATGGTATTGGAGCTGGTGGAAACAAAGTAAGAAAACTTGAGTTTATTTTGGGTGATGCTCTTTCAAAAGGAACTGATGTTGTTATAACAAGTGGTGGTGTACAATCAAACCATGTTAGATTAACTATGGCGTCAGCTAACAAAGTAGGTTTAAAGGGTGTTGCTGTTCTTGTTGGTGAAGAACCACCTGTTTATAAGGGAAATTTATTCCTTAATAAAGTTTTAGGTGCTGATATACACTTTGCAGATATAAAAAACAAAGAAGGTTTAAGTAAAGGTGAACTTAATAGGCTTCTTGATGAAGAGGGAGAAAGAAAAGTACTTGAGTTAAAAGCAAAGTATGAAGCTCTTGGAAAAAAAGTATATATTATTCCTGGTGGTGGGAAAACACCTCCTGGTATTGCTGGTTATGTAAGTGCTACTTTAGAAATCTTTCAACAACTTCAAGAAGAAAAGCTTGATATAGACTATATCTTAACTGGAGTTGGAACAGCAAGCACTATTGCTTCTTTAGTTATTGGTGAAAAGTTATTTAAAACTGGTATCAAACCTCTTGGAGTCCTTGTTACAAATACTCTTGGAAGTGCCGAAGAGTATGCAAAAATGGTAAAGAAAGAAATAGACCATTATTTGGAAGTATTTGGATGGGACCTTGATATCAAACTTGAAGACATAAGATTATTTGATGCATATAGCGGTATTGGATACGGTGTACCCAGTGATGAGGGAGTAGAAGCTATTAAAAAATTGGCTCGTACAGAAGGAATTTTTGTAGATCATATCTATACTGGAAAAGCTTTTGCAGGATTATTAGACCTTAGCAAAAAAGAGTATTTTAAAGATAAAAATGTATTATTCTTACATACTGGTGGTGGACCTGCTTTATTTGATCTTGATCCTGAATTAATATAATTTAAACTCGGTTGTTGAAGCCGAGTTTTTTCTTATTTTAATTTATTTACAACTATTTTTTTATATCAATCTAAATTTAATGAAATAAAATCTCTAGTTTATATGAACTATGAAAATGCAATATTAACAACGAGTCCCTCAGATTACACAAATTAAATTTTTACAAATCAAATGAAAAATTAGGGGTTTATTGTATAAACCAGAGCAAACACAGAGACTTACCACTATAAAAAATCAATATACTAAACAGTTCGGTTCTACGTTAAACTCAAATATTCTTTGGTTTTATCAAAAAAAAGCTGCGTTAATCTGCTCTTAAAAAATATTTTTTAATTAACCTTGACTTAGAGTTAACTCTAAGTATTATCCTCTTTATATAAAGGGAGGTAAAAATATGAAAAAATTAGGAAAAAAACAAGTAGAAGTAAGTAGTATTGGTATGGGGACTTGGGCTATTGGTGGACCTTTTTCATATAAAGGTATACACGCTAATGGTTGGGGGAAAGTAGATGACAAAGAATCTATCAAAGCTATTAATACAGCATATGAAAATGGAGTAACCTTTTTTGATACTGCTACAACTTATGGATGTGGACATAGCGAATACATTCTTGGTAAAGCTTTGAAAGGGAAAAATGATGTAATTATCGCCAGCAAATTTGGATATCCCATATCAGAAAAGGAAAAGAACTATTGGGTAGAAGATTTTAATGTTGATATGTTAGAATTTCAACTAAATGAAACACTTAGACGTTTAGACAGAGATTATATTGATCTTTATCAACTACATATTGCTGACTTAGACATTGAAAAAGCTCATTTACTCTTTGAAAGATTAGAAGATTTTGTAAAAATGGGGAAAATTGGTTCATATGGTTGGAGTACAGATTCATTAGATAAAGTTAAAAGCATCAAAAAATTTGAAAATTGTTTAACTATCCAAAACAAATTAAACCTTTTTGAGCATAATAAAGAACTGCAAAATTATCTTGAAAAAAATAGTTTATTAAGTATTAATAGGAGTCCTTTGGCTATGGGTATCTTGACTGGAAAATATAATCAAAATAGTCAGTTAGCTCAAAATGATGTGAGAAAAAATTCTAATAGTTGGAATAAAAATATAAATAATAAAAATAACTTTGATAAATTATCTGCTCTCAGAGAACTATTAACTGTTGGTAATAGAACCCTTACTCAAGGAGCATTAGGTTGGATTATGGGTGTTCACAAAAATACCTTACCTATTCCTGGAATTCGTACTGTTGAACAAGCATTAGAGAATTCTAAAGCTATAGAGTTAGGAGCGCTTCCAGAAAATATTATAAATGAAATTAATAAACTTATAAATTATTAGAAACTTGACATATTACTTTTATAAAGCTATATATTTTAGTAATATAGGAGGAATTTTATGAATATAAAAAAAGTATCAGATAAAACAGGATTTACTTCTCATACCTTGAGATATTATGAAAAAGAAGGAGTTTTACAAGAAGTAACTAGAAACACTTCTGGTCATAGGAGTTTTAGTAAAAAAGACATTGATATACTAAACTTTATTAAATGTCTAAAATTAACAGATATGCCAATAAAAGAATTAAAAGAAATAACTAAATTATGGTATGAAGGTAAAGATAATATTCCTCAAAGAATAGAAATATTAAAATCTCATAGAGATGCTACTCTGGAAAAAGTAGATGCTCTTAATAAAACTTTGAATCATATAGAAGAAAAAATCCTCTATTATCAAACTTATCTAAAAAATAACAGTTAAATTATTAATCTATAATATAGAAAAAAGGGGCTATTAAGCC
>CAZHXU010000175.1:0-6262 GCA_964536535.1 uncultured Fusobacteriaceae bacterium | reverse complement strand
TTGGCACTCTCATCAAACTAGTTTATTTTTGATAATAAGTCAGTTACAAACTCTACTGCTTTTTCTATCTCTACTTCAAAAGCTTCATTTGTTCTTCTTACTTTCACTTCTACTTTGCCTTCGGCTACTCCCTTTCCTACTACTACTTTCACTGGGAAACCAATAAGGTCAGCATCTTTAAACTTAAATCCTGCTCTTTCATTTCTATCGTCAATACAAGCGTCTACTCTAGCGTCTAATAATCCTTTATAGATTTTTTCAGCTGCTTCTACTTGCTCTTCATTTTTTGTATTAGCTGGGATTACATCTACTTCAAATGGAGCTATAGCTTTTGGCCATATAATTCCCCATTCATCAAAGTTTTGCTCTACTGCTGCTGCTGCTGTTCTACTTACACCAACACCATAACATCCCATAGTTACTACTTGCTCTTTACCATTGTTATCAAGTACTTTTGCTCCAAGAGCAGCGGCATATTTTTGTCCAAGTTTGAATACTTGTCCTACTTCTATCCCTCTAGCTATATCAAGAGTACCATCACAATGTGGACAAGGCTCTCCTACATTTACTTCTCTTATATCTCCACTAAATGCAACTTCAAAATCTCTTCCTAAATTAGCATTAATATAGTGTTTGTCTTCAGCATTTCCACCAACTACAAAGTTAGTCATAGCCATTACTGAATCATCAGCAATAATAGTAATCTTTTCATTCAGTTCACCTATTGGACCAACAAAACCTTTTGTTAAACCAAGTTTAGGGAACTCTCCTTCACCGATTAACTCAAGTTCTACTTTTGCTCCTGCTACATTAGTTACTTTGATTTCATTAACAGCATAATCTCCTCTGATTAATGCCATAAAGTATCTAGTACCTTCTGGTAACTCTTCTTTGAACATCATAGCTTTTACTGTAGCTGTTTCATCTACTTTTAATAACTCTGCTACATCACTTATGCTACTTGCATTTGGAGTATCAACCAGTTGTAACTCTGCATGTGCATCTTCTGATTTATCAAACTTTAATCCACTTGTAGCTTTTTCGCTATTTGCAGCATAATCACATTTGTTACAGAATAAGATATCATCTTCTCCCGAAGCAGCTAATACGTGGAACTCTTCTGTTTGGCTATCACCAATTGCTCCTCCATCAGCTTCTACTGGTCTATAATCTAGTCCCATTCTATCGAATATATTTCTATATGCTTGTTTCATATTTTGATATTCTTTGTCCAAACACTCTTCATCAAGATGGAATGAATAAGCATCTTTCATCAGAAACTCTCTACCTCTCATAAGCCCAAATCTAGGTCTTCTTTCATCTCTAAATTTAGTTTGGATTTGGTATAAGTTTACTGGTAATTGTTTATATGAAGTAATTTCATTTCTCACTATATCAGTTACAACTTCTTCATGTGTTGGTCCAAGGCAGAAATCTCTTCCATGTCTATCTTTCATTCTCATCATCTCTGCACCCATAACGTCCCATCTACCTGACTCTTGCCATAATTCTGCTGGAGAAAGTACGGGCATTAATATTTCCTGAGCGCCTGCTCTATTCATCTCTTCCCTTACAATGTTCTCCACTTTCTTAAGAACTCTGTATCCCATGGGAAGATATGTGTACACTCCACTAGCATTTTTTTTGATCATTGATGCTCTAGACATAAGCTGGTGGCTTATTACTTCTGCATCTTTTGGACTTTCTTTGTAAGTTTTTACAAACATTCTACTAAGTCTCATATCTTCACCCTTTCTTTTTTTGATATACGTTCTATTATATCCTACTTTAGGATAGAAGTCGATTGATTTTTGCCATTTATATAATTTCACTTTTGCCCATATTCAAATATAAATCTATTTGACCTTTTTATTGATAATATACTATAATAAAATTATATTAAGTAAAGGGGAAATTTATGAAATTTGATAAAACAAATATATTAAAAAAATTTTTATTAACTTCATTTTTTGCAATATTGTTAGGGATTATTAGTCTATTTGCAGTTCAATACTATTCAAATCAATATGAAAAATCAGCAATAACTCTACTAATTTTTTTTATATCCATTCTTTTTATGGCAGGCTCTTTAAATGGAAATAGACTTTTGCAAATAATACTAGGTCTTCTCAACCTTGGTTTTATTCTAATTTTTATTCAAACTACTCTCATTATTATACAATCCAAGAACCACGATATAATTTCTTATTTAATATTATCATTACTTCTCATACACAATTCCTTCACTGCTTTCATTTTATTATTTAAAGGAAAGACTATTATAATGGATTTAGAATCATTAACTAGACTTAAAGGCAAAAAGAAGTTACAAAAAGTATTATTTTTTTTAGGTATATTTCTGCTTTTTAATATACCATTTGCTATAAAAACAAAGTGGGAGGTTAAAAATTTGAATCATTATCAAATTAACTTACCTAAACATTGGACTTTGATAGAAGAGGATACTGCTTCCTTTATTAACCAAAAAAATAACGACCAAAGTTTCATTATAACTAGAAACTACAAAGAAGATTTTACTAAAGTAGATATGGGTGAATTCAAAAAAAATATTTTTGAACATTTTGAAAATTATTTTAAAGAATCATTCGATAATTATGAATTAATTTCCAAAACAGAAGACGAAATAATCTTAAAAGAAAAATTACCTAATCAAGATGAGGTATACTATATAATTAAAGATATTTATTCAAAAGATAAATTAATATTTATTATTTCTTGTCTTTATTCCTCTGAAAGTTCAACTTATAAAGAAGTTCATAAAAAAATATTTGATAGCATTAAAATAAATATAGAGTAATCTCTTTAAAACTTCGCCATTATTTACTTTTGTTATTTTTTTATAAAACACTTTATACTTTAGGAGGGTTATATATGAAAAAATACTTATCCTTTAAAGAACTTTTTGTAGGACTAGTTTTAATTGAAAGAATTAGCTCAATGATAGGACTAGTATATAACTATAATCAAGGATTTGTAGATAATTTATATACTTCCCTTTTACAAAGTTTCATTGTTCTACTTATTGGAATTTTGGCTTTATGGCCAAATAGAAAAGTACAAATCGGACTAGGGATTTATTACTTTCTTGGGTTACTACTAGCATTGCCATCATTATCAGATGTGAGCAAGCTACATCTAGGCATATTGTTAGCTATTGCTTACCTTCTACCTTATAAGGGCAAAGAAATAGCAGAAGACCCCAAACCAATATCTATAAAAAATCCTTATTTTATTGGACTACTTATATTTGGACTAATTATTTTTAACTATAGACTATTTTTATAAAAGCAGATAACTGCTTTTTTCTTTTTGACACTGCTTTTCTAAAATAGTATAATATTATTAGAATAATAAATTACATTTAAAAGGAGGGGTTATGGATAAGAATAAAATAAATTGGGAGCCTTTAGTAAGTGGTGGTGTGGACATTTGTACTAGGAACGCCAAAGTAGAAGGGCATAAGTTAACTTTTATTCCAAACACTGCATATCTTCTGATTACTTCTTTAGCTGCTATTGTTGGGATATTAATTGCAGTATTCTTGTTACCTGACCAAGGATTAGGTTTTGTTTCATTTATGCTACTTCTATTTTGTATGGCTCTTATCTTTGGAGGGATTAATACTACTATCAAAACTGCTAGGCCTATGATATTTGATAAAGAATTAGGATATTTTATTAACTCATATAACAAAAGCAACACCCAAAATGGTTTAAAACTTGAAAAGATTATGGGCATTCAAATTATAACAGAAAAAATAACAAGAAAAGATGATAGAGGGAGAAAAAGAGTTTCTCATAGCCATGAAGTTAATCTACTTATGAATGACTATAGCAGAGTTAACATAGTAGACCATAGTAAAAAAGATATTATTATCAAAGATGCTAAACTTCTAGCTGAATTCTTAGATAAACCTATAATCACAAAAAATTAATATACACAAAGGCAAAGAGATAGCAGTGGACCCAAAACCAATATCTATAAAAAATCCTTATTTTATTGGACTACTTATATTTGGACTAATTATTTTTAACTATAGACTATTTTTATAAAAGCAGGTAACTGCTTTTTTTTTGATAATTATTATTCACTTTTATAAATTTTTTAAAAAAATAAAAAAATTATATTAAAAACTTTAAATAATATAAAAAATATGTTATTCTTAAATTAGCTACACTAAGTAGCTTTTTCAGGAGAATAACTTTAACTTTAATCAAAGTAATGACATTATATAATATATAAACTATCCATAAGCAGAAAATAAAGGGATTTATGTCATCTTTGATATGGGAAGTAAAGTTATATCACTGAGTTATTCTCCTAACTTAAATTAGAAAGAAAATATAATATTTTATTTCTCTTTATTTTTTTATCATTTAAAAGTATAATTATATCATCCAAATATAAAAAAACACTTGATAGATTTTCTGTTCTAAATAAGTGTTAAATATAAAATATAAAGGAGAAATATTTAATATGAAAAGATTATTAAAAATATTAATTCTATTGCCACTTTTATCAATAGTTTTATACGGACAAAACCTACAAGAGGTAAAAAGCAACGGAACAGTTATAAGTGTACCTAAAGAATGGATAGTTACAGAAGTAAATCAAAACAATATTTCATATATTGTATATATTACAAATGAAGAAGGACTTCCAAATGGTGCTAACCTTAATCTTGCCACTGTTACTCTTGGGGTAGAATTAAATGATGCTTATATTTCTGCTACATTAGATGGTACTCTTGCTTATTTAGAAGGAGTTTATGATAGTCTTGATTTGTTAGATAAAGGTAAAGACTATATTTATCTAAATGGTACAACTCAAGGATTAGACCTTGATCAAAAATTGAAGATTTTCTATAAGGGAGATACTCTTTATACTCTTACTTTTACTACATTTAATGGTGAGTTTGACAATTATAGAGAAGTTTTTGAAAAAATAGAAAATTCATTTAAATATGAATAGGTAAGTAGGAGAATATATGAAAAATACAATAAAAATTTTTATTATAACTCTAATTCTTTCTTTTACTACTTTAGCACAAGAATTTCAATTAATAGAACTTGAAAGTAGTAGTATTAAAGTCCCTAAAGAATGGAGTATTTATTCACCAGAGGGAGAAAATAAAGTTTATAACATTCTAGTTGTAAATAAAAAAGGACTTAGTACTGGTGAGAATATAAACTTTACAAGTACAGATATAGGTGTAGTTATTAATGATATGATTATCACTTTATCTCTTAATTCTACTTTAGCTATGTTAAAAGATACTTATGATAAAGTTACCTTAATTGATAAAGGAAACAACTATATTTTAATAGATGTTGAAGTAAGTGGCTCAAAAATGAGACAAAAATTAGTTATGAATTACAAAGAATCTACTGTATATTATCTTGCTTTTACAGCTTCACAAGACACATATGATACATATAAAGATATGTATGAAAAAATAGAAAATTCATTTGAGCTTGATTAATAGATTTATTTAGACTGATGTAAAAATCAGTCTTTTTATTTCCCTAAAATTATAATAACAAATTGTAATTTAAGGTTAAATTTGTTATACTTTTTCTTAATACAGTAAACTCTATAATAAAGGAAGTGATAACATGGCTAGAATTATTGGTGAAAATATAATGCTCAGAGAGTACAGAGAATCAGACTTTGAAAATCTGAGAAGGTGGGCAAATGATATTGAAGTAACAAAATATCTATCTTCAATCTTTGATTATCCCCATAGTGAAAAGAAAACTCGGGATTTTATTAACCACATGATGGATAAAGGAACTGGTTTTGTTATTGCTCATAAAAAAGATGGAAGTTATATAGGTCAAATTGACTTATTCAAAATTAATCAAAAAGATAGAAGTGCTGAGTTAGGTCTTGTTATTGGGAAAAAAGACTTGCAAGGCAAGGGGTATGGGCAAGAAGCTCTTAAACTCCTTCAAAAATTTGTTTTTGAAACTATTAATATAAATAGATTACAGTTATTAGTACATAGTGAAAATGAAAGAGCTATTAACTGTTATAAAAAAGCTGGTTTTATTGAAGAAGGAAGAATGAGAGAAGCTCTTTATTTTGAAGGAAGATATGTAGACCACATAATTATGTCTATACTTAAAAGTGAGTATTTTGATAGAAAGAAAGCATAAAAATTTTTTGACGCAGATTAACGCAGACTTTTATGATTTTAATGTACATTTATAAGAAATTTAGATTAAGTTAACGAAATGAA
>CAZHXU010000174.1:0-6349 GCA_964536535.1 uncultured Fusobacteriaceae bacterium | reverse complement strand
TTTACAAACAATAAAAAAAGAGCTAAATGCTCTTATTTTATTTCATTCTTTTTGAAATTGGATGTTCTGCTTTTAACTCAAGTAAGTCCCATAAATTGCCATATAAATCTTTGAAAACAGCTACTAATCCATAATCAGCTTCTTTAGGTTCTCTCACAAATTCAATTCCTTTTGATACCATGTCATTATAATCACGCCAAAAATCATCTGTATTTAAAAATAAGAATACTCTTCCACCTGTTTGATTACCAACAAATTCTTTTTGAACAGGTTTTGAAGCTTTTGCTAATAATATCGTTGTTCCTATAGATCCTTTTGGAGATACAACTACCCAACGTTTATTTTGTTCAGCTTGATAAGTATCTTCAATCAAATCAAATTTCAGTTTTTTTGTATAAAATTCAATTGCTTCATCATAATCATCTACTACTAATGCTATATGAACTATAGATTGTTTCATATTTCCCCCCCTATTTCATTTAGTATATTTTACAATTAGATCATATCAAATATTAGGTCACTTGTCTTAATAATATCTTTTTTTAGTACAAAAAATATAAAATATCTTTTATATATCTTTATTCTTTTTATTATTGATTTGATTAAATTTTATTTTTTAAGTTTTCTTTCAAATAAAGTATATTTTTATAATAAAAATTATATTAAAAAGTATTTTGAAAGCTATTTGAAAGTCTTATAATTCAATAAAAATAGAAACTATATATTTTATAAATGTCAAAATAAGAAAACATATACTTGATTAAAAGTATCTGTTATGATAAAATATTAAGTGAAATTAATTTGGGAGTGTGTGTGAATATGGAAAATTTAATATTTTTTGTCGGTATATTAAACGACATATTATGGATTTATATACTTATAGGAGCTTTGATAAGTATAGGACTTTATTTTGGAGTAAAAACAAAATTTTTACAATTTAGACATTTTGGCGAAATGTTTAAGTTATTAAAAGATAGTACAAAAGAAGAGATAAAAGATATAGAAGAACATACTGAAGGAAAAGCTTTATCTTCATTCCAAGCTTTTTGTATGAGTACTGCTAGTAGAGTAGGCACAGGAAATTTAGCTGGAGTTGCTATGGCAATCAGTATTGGTGGTCCTGGAGCTGTTTTTTGGATGTGGCTTATAGCTCTCATTGGCTCTGTATCCAGTTTTGTAGAAAGTGTTTTGGCACAAGTTTACAAAGTGGATAATGGAGATGGAACATTTAGAGGTGGACCAGCATATTATATGGAAAAAGGTCTTAAAAATAGAAAAATGGGGATAGTTTTTTCTATACTTATAACTATATGTTTTGGATTAGTTTTTAATGCTGTACAATCAAATACAATTACTCTTGCTTTCCAAGAAGCTTTTGGTATTAATAGAGCATTTTTAGGAGTATTTATTACATTTTTTACTGCATTAATCATTTTTGGAGGAGCAAAACGTATTGCTCATGTAAGCGAAATAGTTGTGCCTATAATGGCTATTATATATATTTTAGTTGCTGTTTTCATAATTGGTAAAAATATCTCTTATATTCCAGAAGTTTTCAAAATGATATTTGGTGGAGCTTTTGGTGTAAAACAATTGTTTGGTGGTGGTATTGGAGTAGCAATGCTACAAGGAGTAAAAAGAGGTTTGTTTAGTAATGAAGCTGGAATGGGAAGTGCACCTAATGCTGGTGCTGCTGCAAAAGTAAGTCATCCTGTTAAACAAGGATTTGTACAAGCACTTGGAGTTTTTGTAGATACTTTGCTTATATGTACAGCTACAGCTTTTATAGTAATCATATCAAATGGGAGCTGGGTTGGAGTAGAAGGTCTAGAAGGAATTGCTATAACTCAAAGAGCCCTTAGTAGTCAAGTAGGAAGTTGGGGAAATACCTTTGTTGCAATATCAATTTTACTATTTGCATTTAGTTCAATTATTGGAAATTACTATTACGGAGAAACAAATATTGAATTTATTAGAAACAATAAAAAATCTGTTCTTTTTTATAGAATAACTGTATTGGCTATGGTTATGTTTGGTTCAATTAGTAAAATTCAACTAGTATGGGATTTAGCTGATTTATTTATGGGACTTATGGCTGTTATAAATTTAATTGCAATTGTAAAATTAGGAAAAGTTGCATTTATTCTATTAAAAGATTATGAAAAACAAAAAGAAAAAGGTATCGATCCAGTTTTTAAATTATCTTCTATAAACAAAAAAGATAAAAAAGTATTTAATTTAGAAAACTTGAGTAAAGAATGGGATTAAAAGAGTAGATAAACTACTCTTTTTTTTATTAAATTTTATAGCATATATATAGTAAGTTTTAAGTCGAATTTCGCTTTTTAAGAAAGTATCTATCAATTGTATTTGAAGTTTTCAGAAAAATAATTAAGAAGATAATTATATATTTTTGAACTAACTACTCTTTATAGAAATAAGTTCATGCATAAAAAAAAGGCCTCAGGCCTTAGATTAGTTTGGAAAAACGATTGGTTTTGTATTTCTCACTCTTGTAATATAGGCACGAATATAAGCTTCTAAATCTTTCTTTAGATTAATTCTTAGTATTTCTTCTACGGAACAACCTTGTTTAACCATCTTTTGTATTTCAAACATAACATCTATTGGTATAACGTTTGCTGGATCTTTATCCATATGACCGCCCCCTCTTTATATTTTCATTACAATATTACCTCATTTTTTTATAAAATGGAAGAGTTTCACATAAAAAATATATATTTAAAATATAGTATCATCAAAAAAGGTTGTTTTTATTAATAGTTGCATCAAAATATTTTTATACAAAACTTAATATTTTATTCTAAATTTCAAATCTCATTTTTTTAATTTTTACTTCTAGAAATTTATAATATATAAAATAAAAACGACTAATTTAGCCGTTTTTATTTTTTCATAATTATTCTATTATATTGTCTTTTTAGGACTAAATTTTATAATTAATGCTGTGCACTTACATTTGATTCTTTATTATCAAATCTGGTCTTTTGAACAAACGCAACCATAAAGTTTATCACTTGCCCCATTAATAATAAAGAAATCCCTGCTAATAATGCACTTTTTATATCAAAAACCATTGCTGCTATACTCACTACTATAGCGTCTGCTATCATAAGACAAGTACCAACTTTTAATTTAAAGTGTTTATTTAAAACCTGTGCAACTATAGCTGTACCACCTGTATTACTTCCAAATCCAAGTGCAAATCCAAGACCTAAACCAATTGTAATTCCACCTAAAGCTGATCCTATTGCTTGATTATTTGCTGCTAAAGTAGCAAATTTTTCGAATACTAAATGACTTTGAACAAGATTGCTATATGTTGATAACATTACAATTCCATAAATAGACTTAAGTGCATAAGACTTTCCAAAAGTACTTATTCCAAGTATAAATATAGGAATATTAATAATAAACATACTCCAACCTACCGGTATTGAAAATAAGTAATAAATTATTGTTGATAATCCACTTACTCCCCCTGCAGCTAATTTTGCTGGTACTAAAAAATTACATAATCCATACCCAGTCAAAAATAATCCCAAATTGATAAAGAAAAAATCAATTAAAAATAGTTTTTTATCTTTCAAGTTAATCTCCCAATGCCTACATTTTTCTACATAAACTACCAAATTTTTTTATTAAAAATAACTACTGTTTTACAAATTTCCGAAGTAAATTATACCATAGGATTTAGAGATTAACAAGTATAAATACATCTTTAAAAAATTTTATCAACTTTGAAAAAATTATTTTATAGAAGAAATACAGATTATAGTTTGAATTATTCATGTTTTATTTGAAAAAATAAATTAAAAGACCTTTTTTATTTTAAATTAATTTAAGTTTTAACAAACTTAAAAACTAATTAAAGTCAATATTATAATGACATCAACAACTTTTGATTGGTTAATTTTTTTTATAATTCAGGCAAGATATGTTCTAAAACAGAAAAATAAAGTAGTTATTGAACATTTTAAGTAAATATAGTATCATAATAAATAACACAAATATAGGGGAGTTGTTAAGATGAGTTTAAGACAGAAGATGTCTACATGGTTTATTTTTATACTTGTTGTTACATTAAGTGTCAATATTATAAACTATAAACTAGGCTTAGACAAAAGTATACAAACAGGACTTGCTGATGCAGAAAACAGAGTCAAAAGTGTAAATGATGAAGTACAACTGAAATTGGAATCAGTTATTAAAGATTTGAGTGCTATTGAAAGTCTAATTTCAATAACTACAAATCCAACTCTTGCATTTGAACAAGCAAGAAAATTAGCTGAGGGAGATAAAGCTTATAGAAACTTTTTCTTTTTTGATGGTAGACAATACTATAGTGAACCTAGAGATGGAAAAAGACCTTTTGGTTCTTATGCAAAAGAAGATTGGTATCAAAATGCTTTAGGAAAAAAATACAATATTTCTTATGAAGTAATCGAAGAAAAAGAGTATTTACAAATAACAAAAGAAGTAAAAATATATGGGACTAGTTATGGTGTAGTTGGTTTAAATGTTGATTTAGATCATTTATTAGTAAAAGAAAAAAACTTGAAAGTTGGAGAAGAAGGATTTATTGCTCTTTCAAGAAAATCAGATGGTTACGTGATTGTTCATTCTAACAAAGAACATGAACACAAAAAAATTGATACAGTTTTATCAGATTTTTCTTACTTTAAAGGTACAGAAATAAAAGAAAATGGAAAGTTTGAATATAAACTTAAAGGTGATAAAAAATTCCTTTTTCATGTATATAATGAAGACTTGGGAGTATACCTTATGGGGGGAACTAGTTATGCAGAGTATTCAAAAGCATATCAATCAACTAGAGTTTCTTCTACCCTTGGCCTCCTATTAAATATAATTATTGTAATACTTGCACAAGTTTCACTTGATAAAAAAATAGTAAGACCAATTAAAAATTTGAATCTTTTAATAAAAGAAATGACAAATGGAAATTTAACTGTTTCATCAGATTACAAAGGGAATGATGAAATTGGAGAATTAAGTAGTAGTTTTAACGCTTTTAGTGACAATATGCGTGGAGTAATCTCACATATGATGACAAGTGCAGTAGAAGTAGGCGAAAGAAATGAAGAGATGATTACAGACTTTACTAATATAGTAGAAGAAAATTCATCAGTTAGTATAAACAAATTAAAAGAAGCTATATCGGACACTATGGATAATATTAGAAATCAAACTGCAAGTACTCAGCAAACACTTGCTGGAATAGAAGAAGTTGCAGCTACTGCAGATTCTATGAAAGAAAATGTTGATGAAAATCTTAATCTTGCTAGTGTTTCTATGAATCTTGCTAATGAAGGTGTAGAAGAAATGGGTGCTCTAACTCAAAAGATAAGCGAAATTAGTTTTAAAGTTATGGAAACTAATGATAGAGTTGACCAATTAGTTAGTTTATCTGGAAATATTGGAAGTATTACAGTTGCTATTACTACACTTGCTGAACAAACTAACTTACTTGCTCTTAATGCGGCTATTGAATCTGCTAGAGCAGGAGAAGCTGGAAGAGGATTTGCTGTTGTTGCACAGGAGATAAAAAAACTTGCTGAAAAAACAAATGATGAAACTGTAAAAATTGATAATATAGTAAGTGAGATTAATAGTGAAATTGAAAACTTAAAAGGGCTTACTGATGCTGTTAAGAGTAACGTTATTGTTGGTCTTGAGCTTAATGAAAAAGCTTCTAACAAAATAAATAATATTAAAGATAGTATTAGTAAAAGTGCCAATATGATTAAGGAAGTATCAGTAGGGGTAGAAGAACAAAAACTTGCTACAGAAGAGATTAGTAGAGCTGTAGGTGTTATAAGTGATAATGCAACTGAGATAGAATCTAAAGAAACAAGTAACTTAGAAGTTGCAGAAGGAATTTCAGATAATCTTTCAAACAAATTAACTTTATTAAGAACTTTATCTAATAAAATGGAAGATTTAATAAATGACTTGAATATGTTCAAAATTTAATAATTACAAAGAAAAGAATGGTTAAAGCCATTCTTTTTTAATAAATCTATAATTTATATAAAATATAAAAAAGCAATATTAACCAAAAATTCTTCCGATTACACAAATCAAAGGAATAATTATATCTTTTGTAGTGGGGTAGAGAACATAAGAACTTGCCCCTCCAGAGAATCAAAAACTTTTTTATACAGTTGGCTATTAGTAGAACGTAAGTATTCTTTGGTTTTTAACTTTTTTTGTCCTTTATAAGAAATTTAGATTAAGTTAATAGAGTGAACCTTAAGAATTTCAAGTGTTTGAGCTCTAAGAGCGAGTTTTGAAATTTAGTGAATGT
>CAZHXU010000173.1:0-6388 GCA_964536535.1 uncultured Fusobacteriaceae bacterium | reverse complement strand
CCTCTGTGCTTGCCCGGGTTTATGCAATAAACCCCTACAAAAGATATAATTATTCATTTGATTTCTAAAAGTTTAATTTGTGTAATCTGAGGAATTCGTGGTTAATGTTGCTTTTTTATGTTTTATATAAAATATAGATTTTATCAAATTATAATGATAAAATAAAAGAAAAATAGGAGTTGAAAATGGAAATTAAAATAGATGAAAACTATGACGGAAGTAGAGTAGATAGGTTAGTAAAAAAGTTACTTGAAGATAAACCGATGAATCTTATTTTTAAAATGTTTAAAAAAGGAGATATTCGAGTAAATGGTAAAAAAGTAAAAGAAAATTATAGACTTCTACTCGGCGACCTCCTATATATATATAAACTTGAAAAAAAGGAAGAAGAAGAATTTATTATTTTATCAAAAGAAGAAAAAGAATTGGTAAAAAATGGAATTTGTTATGAAGACGAAAATATTGTTGTTTTCAATAAACCTTATGGTTATGTAATGCATAAAGGAAGCGGATTTGATTATGGTTTAGTAGAAATTTTTAAAAGTTTTTATAAAAATAATGATATTGCTTTTGTAAATAGATTAGACAAAAATACTAGTGGATTAGTTGTAGCAAGCAAAAATTTAGTTTGGACTAGAAAACTAACTGAAATTATTAGAGAAAGAAATATTAATAAACACTATTTTGCACTTATTAAAGGTCAGCTTGAAGAAAAACACATAAAAGTTAGTGTGAATATGGAAAATACAGGAAAAAAAATGGAAGTAGTAAAAAAAGGTGGGAAATTATCTAGTACTAATTTTAAAGAACTATATACTAGTAGGAAGTATAGTGTAGTAGAAGCTATATTAGAAACGGGACGTAAACATCAAATAAGAGTCCATTTATCACATTTGAAACACCCTATAGTTGGTGATACCAAATATAACGGAGAAAAATCTGAAAGAATGTTTCTACATTCTTATAAAATTGAGATACCAGAAATAGACCTTTTGGTAGAAACTCATATTCCAAAGGAATTTATCGATAAACTAGAATATGCAGAATAAGATTATAACTTAAGACTTTATTTAAAAGTCTTTTTTTATTTTGACAAAAAATTGCAAAAATGTTACAATTGTACGTAAAAGAATAAAATTTTATCCATATAATCCCTTGAATATGCAAAGGGAGTCTCTACCAGGAAAGCGTAAAAATTCCTGACTATGGTTCTTGGCAAAGTCCTATTGAGAACTATAGTTTTTAATGGGACTTTTTTATATTGTTTAGGGTAAGAAGTTAAAATTTAACTTTTTGTCTTTTTCAATATTACACAGGAGGTTTAAAGGAAAATGGATAAAACACAAGGTAGAAGTGGGTTAAGTGCTTTTTTTAGGTTGGAAGAGCATGGTACAAACTTCAAAACAGAAGTTATCGGTGGAATAACAACGTTTATCACAATGGCTTATATTATTTTTGTTAATCCAAATATACTTGGAGATGCAGGAATGGATAAAGGCGCATTAATTACAGTTACATGTTTAGCTTCATTTGTAGGAACGATTATTACAGCATTATGGGTAAATGTTCCTTTTGCAATGGCACCAGGTATGGGATTAAATGCCTTTTTTGCATACACACTTGTAATAGGGCAAGGAGCAACATGGCAAGAAGCTCTTGGAGTAGTATTCTTTTCAGGAGTAGTATTTTTATTGTTTACTCTTATAGGAGTAAGGGAAAAAGTTATTGAAGCAATACCTGTTTCATTAAGAGTAGCAGTATCTGCAGGTATAGGTGTATTTATTGCATTTATAGGAATGCAAAATATGGGATTAGTAGTATCAAATCCTGCAACTATAGTTGGATTAGGACCACTTACAAAACCAGTTATTTTTGGTATGGCTGGGCTTATTTTAATAGCTATTTTAGAAATTAAAAAAGTAAAAGGTGCTTTATTAATTGGAATTTTGACTAGTACTATATTAGGAATAATGGCAGGGGAAGTATCACTTCCAAGTTCAATTATTTCTATGCCTCCTAGCATAGCACCAATAGCATTCAAACTTGATTTGATGGGAGCATTAAAGTTAAGTATGATAGGGTCTATATTTTCATTTATGTTTGTTGATTTATTTGACTCAGTAGGAAGTATAATGGCTTGTGCTTACGAAGCAGGAATGGTAAGTAAAGATGGGAAGATAAAGAAAGTAGGAAAGATACTTGAAGCAGATGCAGTAGCAACTATTGCAGGGTCATTATTAGGAACTAGTACAACAACTACATATATAGAAGCAGCATCAGGAATAGCAGCAGGAGCTAGAACAGGACTTGCTTCTTTAGTTACAGCATTACTATTTTTAGTAGCAACATTATTTACACCAATAATAGGAATGGTACCAACATTTGCAACAGCTCCAGCACTTATAGTAGTAGGAGTATATATGTTTAAAAATGTAAAAGAAATAGATTTTAGTAATTTTGAAGTTGCAATACCTTCATTTATTACTATTGCAACTATGCCACTTACTTATAGTATAAGTACAGGGTTAAGTTTTGGTTTTATCTCTTATATACTAATAACTTTTGTAGCGGGAGATAGAAGAGAAATAAAACCAGCAATGTGGGTAATAGGTGCTTTAGCATTACTTAATATAATATTCCATTAGGATTAAATCTGGGACTAATTATTTTTTAATTAGTCCTTTTATATTATTATTTTATGGATTAAATAAAAGAAATATTGAAATAAGTTAAGATATGTTATATTAGTATAGGAAGTAGGGGGTAGAAGGTTTATACTGACTAGTGATTAATAATATTGATTGCATAATTTCAAAAAATTTTGTAAAATAGTGTGAGATAATAAAATATAACATATGTAATATTGTTGAATTAAAAAGGAGAGGATTACATTGGGAATATTTTCGAGTAAGAAGAAGTATGCAACTGTTTCGGCAAGTGATGGAGTAAAGGCACAAGCTAAAACAGTAGTTCCTAATTTATGGGTAAAATGTGACGATTGTGGAGAAATTATATATAAAAAAGATATAGAGAGTAATTACAAAAAATGTCCAAAGTGTGATTTTTATTTTAAAATGGGAGCACATGAAAGAGTAGAATTACTTATTGATGAAGGGACTTTTGTAGAGTACGATACAGAAGTAGTAAGTGCAAATCCTCTTGGATTTCCTGGTTATGACGAAAAAGTAGCAAGGGCTCAAAAACAAAGTGGATTAAAATCTGGAGTTGTTTCAGGTCTTGGAGAAATGAATGGAATCAAAATAAGTTTTGCAACTATGGATTTTTCATTCCAAGGTGGAAGTATGGGATCTGCAGTAGGTGAAAAACTAACAAGAGCTATTGAAAGAGGAATAGAAAAAAAAGTTCCTGTAGTAATTGTAAGTACATCTGGAGGAGCAAGAATGCATGAAGGAATATTATCACTTATGCAAATGGCTAAAACTTCAGCTGCATTAGACAAACTTAGAAAAGCTAGATTGCCATTTATATCTGTACCAGTAAGTCCAACAACAGGAGGAGTAACTGCTTCATTTGCAATGCTTGGAGATGTTATTATAACAGAACCAAAAGCTCTTATTGGATTTGCAGGACCTAGAGTAATAGAACAAACTATGGGTGAAAAATTACCTGAAGGTTTACAAAAGTCAGAATTTTTACTAGAACATGGTGTTGTCGATATTATTGCTAAGAGAGAAAACTTAAAAGATACTATAGCAAAAGTATTAGGAAACTTAATCTAGTAAAGAGGGAGGCTAAAATGGAATTCGAAAAAGAAATATTAGAAATCGAAAAAAAGATAGAAGAAATTAAAAGTTTTTCTAAGGAAAAATCTATTGATTTAACAAGTGAAATTGAAAAATTAGTAAAAGAAAAAGAAGAAAAAATCGCTGAGATATATGGAGAATTAAAAACTTGGGATAAAGTTAAATTAGCAAGACATCCAAAAAGACCATATACACTTGATTATATAAAAGAAATAGTAGAAGATTTTGTAGAACTTCATGGAGATAGAGCTTATTCAGATGATCCAGCAATAGTTGGTGGAATAGGAAAAATCGACGGAAATAAATTTGTGATAATTGGAACACAAAAAGGAAGAGATTTAGATGAAAATCTAAAGAGGTCTTTTGGAAATGCTAGACCTGAAGGATATAGAAAAGCTCTTAGACTGATGAAATTAGCAGAAAGATTTAAACTTCCTATATTAACTATGGTAGATACAGCAGGAGCATATGCAGGCGTTGACGCAGAATTAAGAGCACAAGGTGAAGCAATTGCACGTAACCTTATGGAAATGGCAGCACTTGAAACTCAAATTATATCTGTTGTTATAGGAGAAGGTGGATCTGGAGGAGCACTTGGTCTTGCAGTTGCAGATAGAGTTTATGCTATGGAAAATAGTTTTTATTCTGTAATATCACCAGAAGGTTTTGCTACAATTCTTTATAGAGATGCAAAAAGAGCACCAGAAGTAGCAGAAGATTTAAAATTAGCTAGTGAAAATTTAAAGACTTTTAACATTGTTGATGATATAATCAAAGAACCACTTGGTGGAGCTCATAGAAACTATTCAGAAGCAGCAGCTAATTTGAAAAAACAAGTACTAAAGGCATATGAAGAATTAGGAAAATTAGATACTGAAGAATTATTAAATAACAGGTATGAGAAGTTCAGGACTATAGGAGAATACGCTGAAGTCCTGTAAACAAAGAAAAAAAACGTTGAAAAAAAATATAAATTGATATATAATAAAACGGAGTGTAAACAATAATTTAATAAGAATAGAGAGAATTAGTTGTAAATTTTTTCTGAAAGGAGTATTAGCCTTGAAAAATATAGCTATATTAACAAGTGGTGGAGATGCACCAGGAATGAACTCAGCAGTTAGAGCAGCTGCTAAGTATGCAATGAGTAAAGGAATGAAGGTTTTTGGTATAAAAAGAGGTTATGCTGGAATGCTTCATAATGAGATTTTTGAAATGACATCAAAAGATGTAAGTGGAGTTGTTGATAGAGGGGGAACATTCTTATTAACAGCAAGATTACCTGAGTTTAAGCAACCAGAAGTTAGAGCAGAAGCTGCAGCTAACTTAAAAGCTCACGGAATCGAAGGACTTATTGTTGTAGGTGGAGATGGATCTTTCCACGGAGCTGATTTGTTATACAAAGAGCACGGAATCAAAGCAATAGGAATACCAGGAACTATCGATAATGATATTGCTGGAACTGATTATACTATTGGTTATGATACAACACTTAATATCATATTAGATGCTATCTCTAAATTAAGAGATACAGCTACATCACACGAAAGAACATATTTACTTGAAGTAATGGGTAGAAATGCTGGAGATTTAGCATTATATTCTTGTTTAGCAGGTGGTGGAGATGGATTATTAATACCTGAAAAAAATCATTCGATAGATGATTTGGCAAATCAAATTAACGAGAGAAGAGCAAAAGGTAAGTTACATGATATTATATTAGTAGCTGAAGGTGTTGGAAGTGCGTTTGAAATAGCTAAAGATCTTAAGGATAAAGTTAAATCTGAAATGAGAGTTACTGTACTTGGACATATCCAAAGAGGAGGAACTCCATCAGCATTAGATAGAATAATTGCAACTAAAATGGGAGCATATTCTGTTGAACTATTAGAACAAGGTGAAAGTGGAAAAATGGTTGGTATCGAATCAAATGAATTAGTTACTTATCCTATTTCACATGCTTGGGAAGCTAAGAAAAGAATTAGTGAAAAAGACTTTGATTTAGCATTAGTTTTAGGAAAATAGATATTTAATACAAAACCTATATTTTGCAGGAAGATGTGGGTAGAAGTATTTTATAAAATAGAGAATTTTATATTAAGCAGGAGGTCATAAGTTAATGAAAAAGACAAAAATGGTTTGTACTATTGGACCGAAATCAGAATCAAAAGAAATGTTAGAGAAGTTAGTTAACGCTGGAATGAACGTTATGAGACTTAACTTTTCACACGGTGACTACGAAGAGCACGGTGGAAGAATCAATACTATTAGAGAAATAGTAAAAGAAACAGGAAAAAGAGTAGCTGTATTATTAGATACTAAAGGACCAGAAATAAGAACTATTAAATTAGAGAACGGTGACGATGTAATGTTAGAAGCAGGACAAGAGTTCACTATTACTACTGATAAAACTGTTGTTGGAAACAAAAACATAGTTGCAGTTACTTACGAAGGTTTAACAGCTGACTTAAAAGCTGGAAATACTATCCTTTTAGATGATGGTTTAGTAGGATTAACAGTTAAAGAAATCGTTGGAAACGAAGTAAAATGTATCGTTAACAACAGTGGTGAATTAGGAGAAAACAAAGGTGTTAACTTACCAGGTGTTTCTGTTCAATTACCAG
>CAZHXU010000172.1:0-6482 GCA_964536535.1 uncultured Fusobacteriaceae bacterium | reverse complement strand
TAAACAATAAAATCAAAGTAATTAAAAGAACTGCTTTTGGATATTATAGTTTCTTGAACCTTAGAAGAAGAATCTTTATCACTTGTAACTTAACCAATATAAAAGAAACTTTGATAGCATAGCACTAAAAAAGTCTCTACAGTAATTTATTTGTTTTTAATTCTTACCAACACCACTTGACAAAGAACCGAAATTTGAAGAAAAGTTAAAAGAGTGCATTTAAAAAGAGAGTTACAAATGTAACTCTCTAACATAAATAGTTGTTAAATTAAATAAAGCTAGAGACACTTTCAAACTATAAGTAACTCTTATTCCTTTCTTCTAATAGATTTATGCCTTTTACTATACAAATTTATTTTCTCTGCTAACAAATCATCTAAATTGCTAATTTCTTTGAAATATATCAATTCATTCTCAAAATTGTAGTGTTCTCTATTATCAAAGGACTTCACACCAACTCTATTTAATATTCCATCCATTTCTTCCAACACAAATATAGGTCTTTTCATTGCCCAAGCATGAGAAGCTTCACTTAAAGTGCCTGCACCTCCGCCAACTGCTATTATTGCATGAGAATTTGCGACAATTACATTTCTATACAAATCTAACCCTGTAGGAATAACAATATCTGCAAATTCATTTGAATCATCTGGGTCAAATCCTGGAAGAATACTTATTGTATCTCCTGATTGATAACATTCTGATTCTTTTGCTCCTTTTAGAGCTGCTTCCATTATTCCTCCAAATCCACCTGTAACTACTCTATATCCCAAATCAACTAATTTTTTCCCTACTAATATTGCACTATTATATTGCCTACTTCCCTCTTTATAATTCCCACCACCAATAACTGTAACTTGACTTTTTCTCATTTATTTTCCTCTCTCTCTACTAATAATTTCTTTATTCTCTCTTTTAAGCCTCTTTCATATTCATTTTTTTCTTCCAAATTTTCTTGAGATGGATCAAATAAATAAAGATGCTCTTTAATAAATGTTGGATTTTTCGACTTTTTTATAATATTTTTCATCATTATTATATCACTGTTCACTTCATATACCTTACCTTCAAATTTAAAGTCTTCAAGAGACAAGCCATCAAATAAATATCTCCGATGAGATTTAGGATGTATCCAATAGTTAGTATAATCTATTAATTTTGCATTTGAATTTCCATAAAAATAATTTTTCATAGGTTTATCAACCCTTAAACAATTACCAAGTGTAACATCATGACCTTTTTTATACTTTTCCAGAATTAACTCTATTGCATTAGCACAAATTAAAGAATCATCATTATCAACATGTATAATAATTGCATTATCATTTTCTATTATACCCATACTTAAAAATAAATTTTTAACCATCTTTTTATTTTTATAGTTCCGTATATAAATTGGTTTTTTACTTAATTTAAAGAACTCACATCTAAACTTAGCATATTCTTCTGTAAAATTATCAGAATAATCATCAATATAAATCAGCCTATAATCTTTAAATGTTTGTTTTTCTAAACTATCAAAAAATCTCTTTAATTTTCCCATATTGGTATTTTTCCCACGGGAAAAAACTATTACATCATCGTTTGACTTAATTTCCCATTTTGATTTATCATCAATAATATTTACTTTATCAAATTGAAGACTAGGTAATCTATTAAATTTTTCATTGTAATCTATTATTTTATTATAAAAATTATTATTTTTTTTAATTTTATTTTCTGGGTGTATAAAATAAAAATTATTATCTGCACTCCTTAAAGACTTTAATTCAGATTTTTTTATAAGAAAGTCTAATGATCTATGCCAAGATAGATTCATCACTTCATTTTCCACACTATTTTCTAAAGGTAAGTTCTTATTTAATTTATTCAAATCAATTAAACTTCCCCTTACTTCAACTCTGTGTTCTTTTCCATAAAATTCTTTTTTCTCTAAACTATTTGGGATATTTAAAGAAATTGTAAGAACGTTTTCTTCTTCTAATTTTTTTATTGCTTTTTCTACCCATTCCCTTTTTTCTGCTCTCACAATAATATCAGAATCTACCTGTAGAACTTTATTCGTTAGTATATTTTCAAACCCGTAAAGAGTTGTAAATAATTGTTGTCCATTTTGAGAATGTGGTTTTAAACATTCAATATCAAAATATTTTTTATAAATCTCTTTTATTTGACTAGGGTCCCCCTTTGGTATAATCACCCTATCTAAATAATCATTATTCAACAAATTATCTATTTCATCAAAAAAAACACTTCCATTTTTTTCGCTGTATTGTCTATTTGGGATATTATCAAAATCATCAACTAAGAGTACTTTTTCTTTGAATTTACATCCAACTTCTATTGATGTTACTAAGTTTTCAACTTGTTTCCTTATAGTTTTATATTCCATTAAATTTGCTTTTATCAACAAAGATACATCTTCTAATAACAAGATATCACTAATTTTTTCTAGCTCAATGTACAAAAAATCAGAACTTGGTAAATTTTTCTCAAAATCAACACCATTTGATTCAAATGTATTTGATATTTTAAAACCATTTCTTCTGAATAAGTGTTTATAAGTGTTTATTGTTTTGTAATAATCATCTCTATATCTAGAAGTCGACTTTACTTTTTTGGTTAATTTTTGATTTCTATATAAATCTACTTCTTCTGTTGAAAGTTTTATCTCTGTACTTTTACTATTAGTAAAAAAAGGATTAGAAATGCTTATTAATACATTTGCTCCAGGTTTACTTACCCTATTAATATTAGCTAGAATCATATCACAACTATCAAAATCTAGAATTGATAATACCAGATTACACAAAATATAATCAAATTTTTCTTTTGAAACTGATTCTATGCTTTCTATTATATTAATATTCTTAGCACGTTCCTTTACTTGCTCATATAAAATATCAAATGCATATATATTTCTATCAGAAAACATTAAGCTCAATTTATTTGAATTTTGACACTTCCCAGCTCCATAATCTAATAAATTTGACCATTTTTTCTCTTTTACATACTTAATAATAGGAATATCGTGAATAATAACGTGATGTCTATTGATAATAGCTAGTTTAAATTCATCAAATCCATATAGTAATGCGTGCTCTTTACCTCTAATAATTTTTTGAGTTATTTTTTTATATTCTCTCTCTGGTAAATTTGGATACTTAACTAGTAAGTAAGCTTTTTTCATTGTTTTTTCAAAACTATCTTCACTATACTCAAAAAATGATTCTCCATAATCAATTACTTTTAATAAATCTCCTACTATTACAAAATTATTTTTTTTCAGATTTCCATATATAAATTTTTTTTCATACATCTCTTTTAATAAACTAATCATCTCAGAAGGTTTTCCACCCTTATAGTGTTCTGATTCTTCATACTTATATACTATTACATCAAAACCTTCATTAAAAATTTCAACACAATAAAAATGCTTTGAATCTTTAAGCTTATTTCTTAAATTATTTTCTTTTAACTTTAATAACTTTTCTTTTTGATAAAAAACTTTATATACTTTTTTATCATCTGTAAATACTATTCCTTCATTCCCTTTCCCTAACAATCTAAGCTTATTTTGTTTCACAAAAAATTTATCGCCAATAAAACTCTTATATATATCTTCATTAATACTATTTTTAATTTCTTTAAATTTATTAATAACTTCTTTCATTTCATATTCGACTTCACTTTTTTCTATTGCATTAAAGTACGAAATAAAATTATTAATATTAAAATTCTCAAATTGTTTCAATTCCTCAACTTTATGTACATAATTATTAATACTTTTCATCAAACCTATAATTCTATAATATTGTTTAACGAAATCATTTACTCTACTTTGAAGATATTCAAAATAAATTTCAACAATCTCACCTTTATCTTTTTCTTTACTAATATAATCAGTGAAAGCATTTATAAAAGCATGTCCTATTATATCTTTTTTTACTTTTTCTATTTCATTTAACAAGTCAAACTTTACTACTCCTCTTGAATGAAGAGTAGAGAAATCTCCATTTTCTATTTTGAACCCATATGCTTCTCTAGCAAATATTCTCCATAGAGAATCTCCTCTCCGACCATAAAGTCCATTTATAATTATAGACTGATTTTCCACTTTCAGTAATTCTTTATTGAATATTAATATATTTCCCCCACATGAAGTATTTGAGTTAATACTTGGAATTTTTCTATGTAACTTTCTATACTCTTGAATTCCTGAAAAAATCTTTTCTAAAGACTTTTTCCCTTCATTATATACTGGAGTTTCATAAAAAATATTATACTTGCTTAAATCATGATAAAAATCTGTGCTAAACAATACATCTTTATTTAAAAATTTAATTTCATTTTTTTTATCAACATTATTATATAAATAATCTACTAGTTGCGATCTTAATGTATAAAGCATAGGTAATGGTGAGTCATTAGTATACTTTCCAACTAATGCATCAGTTTTTTTATAATCAACAGTTTCCAAATAACTGAAAAGATTAAAAGGTATTTTTTCATACCCTTTTTCACCTAAATCTAAATACTCTAATCTCATATCATCATCTAAAACCCAATAAACATCTGATTCTATATTATACATATGATGAAATAAAATTGTTCTTGATATTGCAATATCTCTAATGTAATCTCGATTGACATTCATATTGCACTTTACTTCATCACCATAAATTAAACTATTTGAATTTTTTTTAAGTTCACTTTTTTTTACAAATTTTATATATGGAATTTTTTTTAAATATTCATTAAATTCATTACTAATCATAGTATTTTTGAAATTATCTATAACAACCACTTCTACATTTTTATTCTTTGCAAAGCTGTCAATATCTTCAATTAAGTTTTTAACTAACTCATATGTTGCAACAATTCCTATTGTTACTTTGATGTCACTTTCTTTATTATCAAAAGTCTCGTTAAAAATTGGTTCATTTATTTTCTTTTTTTCTAATTTTTCATTAATTTCTGCTACATTAATATCAAACTTTTTTATATTTTCTAAAAATTCCTTTTTCCTAGCCTTATCAAAGAACATATTGTTTTTATAATAGAAATTAGCTAAACCATCTATTTTTTTTTCTTTATTGTTAGAAATCCTATTTCTATTATTTTCACAATTAAAATTAACATAATGTTTATTCAAGTTTTTGTAACGCGGATTTAATAACATTACTCTCGTAAAAAATTCTCTATCAGTAGTAGAATGTATATTTTCATCAAAACAACCTGCTTCAAGTATCGTTCTAAACTTAATAAACGTATTACTACCTTGTATATGTGGATTTTTACTTAAAAAGCTTTTATGATCTAAATTTTGTGGAATAGATAATTTAATTGTTTGATTATTACGGAATAACTTTATCCCAGGAACTAAAAATTCATATTCTTTATCCAAATTTTCTATACAATTTTCTAAATATGAATAATTCCAAGTATCATCATCATCCAATATTGCTACGTAAGAATCTATTAATTCTTCAATTCTATTATTTAATAATAAATATTCAATCGCTGTATTTAAGGATCCGCCATAGCATTTTGATTTTCTATTTGAAATATAAGTAACTTTTACCTTTAGCCCAGTAATATACTTTTTTTCCATATCTTTATAATTACTATTTGAATCACTCACTAAAATTATTTCACTAGGTTTAAAAGTTTGATTTTCTACTGACTTAATTGCCTTCCTAAGAAAGTTAATCCTATTTTTTGTAGTCACTACTACATATACCTTTTTAGTCAAAATTTCACTCTCCCGTTATTTATTTCTTTAAATATTTTCACCTTAAAAGAAATACTTTTTTATATTTATATTCTAGTATAATTATACCATAAAATATTTATTATTATTAATTTCTTTTAAAAAGAGTACCTCTAAAATTAACTATGCTATAAATCCTTTAATTTATGTTAATATATTTAGTATTTATACCAATAGTCCTTCCCTTAAATAGCTTTTTAAATAAACTTTTCAAAGTATTATACAAAATGCTCTTTTTGAGATTCAGACAATTTTCTCTTATCTAATTTTTTCACTTTTTTCAAATATTTCTTCTAAAACTTAATATGTAAAAATATAGTTTCCTAAAGATTAAAAATAAATCAAATAAGATTCTTAAAATTCTCAAGAATAAAAGATTATGCACATGTAAATATATATCTTAGAATAAATTATAACAAGAAAAAAATACTATAATTTTCCCTAAATACAACAAAAAAATGATTTTAACTTCTTTTGAACATAAAAAATATAGAACTTTTAACTATAACAATTCATAGCTAAAAACTCCCTATTCTTCTAGCTACATATATGTGTCGTATTTTTTTTCTTTATTTTATTAATTTTTAAATTTTACTCAACAAATCATTAAAAAATAGGAAATTATATAGTATTTCTATTCACTATAATTTTCATAAAAAAAAGAGCCTATTGGCTCCCTAAATTCAATCGTTTATTAGATTCCAGCTAC
>CAZHXU010000171.1:0-6540 GCA_964536535.1 uncultured Fusobacteriaceae bacterium | reverse complement strand
ATAACAGTACTTGATCTTTTGGTTACTTTTGTATCAAGACAAAAGTGACAAAGAAGAATATAAAATTTTTAATCCATTAAAAAAGACTAAATCTAATTTAGTCTTTTTACTTATCTTCTATAATCTTGTTCTTCTGCTTTGTTAAAAGGCATAATATTTGATCTTTCTACTCTCACTTGTTTTGTACTAGGAGCAGGTTTGTTGCTGCTATGCCCTTTTGCAAAAACACTTATTGATACTAGTAACATTAATGTAGGAATTAAAAATTTCATTATTTCTCCTCCTCAATCTCTAACTTTTTTTCATTTTCAGTATCGTTTTTTTCTTCTGTATTATCTTCAACTTTTAAATCGTTATTTATATTTTCCATTTCGTCATCATAAATAATATCAAGTTTTATGCTGTTATCAGTAATGCTTTCTTCTACTAATATTTTTTCTTCTTGGCCATCTAATTCAAAAACTAATTCTTTTAATTCATTTTGGTTTCCATAATCATCATCACTTGTATTTGCAAAAAGACCAGTAGATAAAATCAAAGAAAACATAAATATGTTTAATATTTTTTTCATAAAAACTCCTTTTCATTTAAAATATCCAAATGGATATTTTTCCTTTTTTATATGTTATAAATACTCTATGATTTTCTTGTGTATTTATTTGTTATTTACAAAAATATTATCCTATTTTTTTGAAAAAAGAACAATCTAAAAAAAATTATATTAGTTTATTTTGGGAAAGCTATATAAAAAGGGAGGTAGGAGTAGAAGTAGTAAAATATTTTTATGAAAGAAAAGAAAAACCTTTTAGATAATTAAAATAGTTTTAATTTTTCTAAAAGGTTTAATTATGATTATAACTTTTGTATCTCTTTAATAGCTTCTCTAATATAACCATTATGACTATCAAGTACTTCTTTAGCTTTTATTATATCTAAGCCACTTAATATATAAAATATAGCTAATTTGCAATTTTCTTTGGCCAATTTCAAAGCTTTCTGAGCTTCTATTTCTTCTACTCCAGTAGCTTCAATAACTATATTAATTTGTCTTTTTCTCAGTTTTTCGTTGCTAGCTTTAACATCTACCATAAGATTTCCATATACTTTCCCAAGTTTAATCATAGTAGAAGTAGTGATCATATTAAGAATCAATTTCTGACTAGTACCTGCTTTCATTCTTGTACTTCCCGTTACAACTTCAGCACCAACTTCAGCAGTGATGTCATAATCACTATGTTTTTTCATCTCAGAATCTTTATTACAACTAATACTAACACATTTTGCTCCAAGTTCTCTTGCGTATTTTAAGCCACCTATAACATAAGGAGTTCGTCCACTAGCCGCAATTCCTATTAATATATCTTTATTAGAAAAATTAATATTTATTAAGTCATCTTTAGCTAAATGGATATTATCTTCAGCTCCTTCAATAGCGTTACGAAGAGCAGTATCCCCACCAGCAATTAAGCCAATAACTAAGTTTGGATCTGTTCCAAAAGTTGGTGGGCATTCGCTAGCATCTAATACACCAAGTCTGCCACTAGTACCAGCACCAATGTAGATTAATCTTCCATTATTTTTAATAACTTCTACCACTTTGTCTACAACAAGTGCAATAGAATCCAAAACTTCTTTTATTATTATAGGGACTTTTTGATCTTCTTTATTTATTATTTCCAAAATTGATTTTGTATCTAAGCTATCGATATCTTTACTTTTTGAGTTTCTTTTTTCAGTAACCATAATTTATCCTTTCCACCCTAGCCCAATGATACAAGCACCCATAGTTGCATTATGTCTAGTTTGGACTAAATCAAAATTTTCTCTTAACTCTTTTTTTATTCTTTGGCTATAATAATTATCATTAGTTAATAAACTACCACCAAGAGCTATTTTACTATTCACTTCAAGTTTATTTGTTAGTTTTAATAAATTAGAGATTTCTTTATCTACAATTTCTTTAATACCTTTTACATTTATATTATCAATTAGAACTTTTGCTAAACTTGCTATTTTATCCTTATGAAAATCGTTATAGATAATATACAAAAGTTCATCTAAGTCTTTTATTTTGTAATGGTCTATTATCAAAGCCAACAAGTTTTTTTTATCTTCAAGACCATCTCTTGTTTCAAAAGCCAAATTTATAGCTTTTTTACCAAGCATATATCCACTACCATAATCACCTATCAAATGACCATAACCTCCATATCTTTTTATGTTGCCATTTGATAGAGAATAACAAATACTTCCAGTACCAGCAATTAAAAGGCTACCATCTTTTCCTTCAAAAGCACCAATTAGAGCTGTATAAACATCATTATTAAGAATATAATTTTCGATTTTCAAATCTTTCATTAAATTTTTAAAGATTTTTATGTCTTTTTCTCTACTTAATCCAGCTAAACCTAAAGAAAGTATTGTATTAGAGTCAAAATTAAATTTTTTACAAATTTCTATAATAATTTCTTCTGCTCTATCTATTCCAACAGTTAAATAATTAGTTCCAGAAGAAAAATATTCGTCTAAAATATTTAAATTCTCATCAACTAAATAAGCGTGAGTTTTACTACCACCACCATCAACACCAATTATTCTCATAAATTTTCCTTAAGTTTAAGTCTAAATTTTTCCCATGGTTTAATTTCATCCAATAAATAGTGGTATTTTGAATCTATTTTACCAACTATACTAGTCTTCCCAGAGTTCTTCATAGTTTGTTTTGCTATTTGTAACTCACCAGCATAGTGGCCATAGAGTGAGCTTTCAATAATAATATGCCCTTTTTCTATATCTATTGGATTTTTAACTAAAAACTCATGCCCTTTATATTTTACACGTGATTGAGTAGATCTTATCATGTTATCATTAACATCTCCCCTATTAAAGTGAAGCATATTGAAAATAATATCTTTTTCTACTTTATCTAAATTATCTATAATACTCTCAACTTCAAATTCAACTAAATCCATACTTAATTTAGATAAAGCTTTTAATTCTTCTTCACTTGCAAAACAGTTTGAGATAATTACTGTGTCTATACCTTCTCTAAATAACTCAAGTGCTTGGAGTTCTATGTCAAGTTCTCTATGGCTCTCAAGTGTACAAAGTCCTTCATCAACAGGCCATGGTCCAAATGTTGCATTTTTTGAGTTTATAAATGCACCGACTTTTAAGCCATATTTTTTAAAGTTTTCAGTACATTTTCTAAAATGTTCACGATTTAAACCACTATATCTATGTGGATAAAAATTGTGAGAACCAATTAATTTTTCTTTGTTTGGCAAATAATCCATAATTGTATCTATATAATGAGTATCATTACTCATATTGATTTCTATGTTAATATCATATTCATTAAAAGTCATTAAACTTTCTTCATTTCCACCAAAGCCCATATCTAAACGTATACCCCATACTCCTAATTTGTCAAAGAATGATAAATCTTTATAAGAGATACCTAATTCTCCAAAAATTCTTGGGCTAACATCAGCTAAAACTTCCATTTGGAGAGAATTTGCATAATTTATAATCTCTTTGAAATTATTTACAATTTCATCTTTGTTGCCATCTACAGATAATAAACAAGTAAAAACTCTTTTAAAGCCATATTTATGTGCTAATTTTATATAATCTATATTCTCCTTAACAGTTGCTTTTTCTGGATAAACCGAAATACCTAATCTCTTCATAATTACTCCTTTTCTACAAGTTTGTATCTATTACCTAAACCTATTTCTCCCAAAATAGCATATTTTTTTGCACCAGTTCCACTTGGCAAATTGGAGCAACTACTATTTAATGTTTCATTTGCTAAAAGAGCAAATGCAATTGCTTCTTTCGAATCAGCTTTTATACCAAATTCTTCTGCACTATATACTTTACAATTTTTCAAAAGATTTTTTAAATAATTCATAAGAGTAAGGTTGTATGCTCCACCACCACTAATTATTACTTCGTCAACTTGACCTAAAGGAAAGATATATTTTTCATAATGATAAACTATAGATTTTGCAGTAAACATAGTAACAGTAGCGATTAAATCATCAATATCATAATCTATATATCTTGCCAAAAATTCTCTAGTAAATAATTGTCCAAATTCTTCTCGACCAGTTGATTTTGGTAAATCTTCTTTTATATAACTATGATTCATCAAATACTCTAAAATTTCTTTTTTTACTGTACCTCTAGCTGCAAACTCACCATTTTTGTCATAATCGGAATTTTTGTGTATTTTGCAAATTTCATCAATAATCATATTACCAGGCCCAGTATCAAAACCAATTACTTCATTAATGTCACCGTCTTTTGCTAAATAAGTCAAATTACCAATTCCACCAATATTTTGTAAAATACGTCCTTTGTCTTTTGAACTAAAGAGTATATAGTCTATATATGGCACAAGAGGAGCTCCTTGTCCTCCTTGTGCCATATCAGCTACTCGAAAGTTAGCAACTGTTGTAATACCTGTTTTTTGACTAATATATGATGGGGGACCAAGTTGCAATGTTGATGGAAAATATTCACCTTGTCCAAAAGGTTCATGCCATACTGTTTGACCGTGGGAACCTACAAAATCTATATCTTCTACTCTCAAACCAGCTTCCTTTACAATGTTATATATTGCTTGGGAATATAGTTCTGTGAGGTAGAAGTTTAAAGAACAAATTAAACGTACATTTGATTTTTCTGGATTGCATGCTAATTTAATCTTTTCTGTAGTATCCTTATGGATTTCATAAGTTCTAAATAATAATTCTTTGTATCTAGTTTTTTTTCCGTACCCTTCTACTTCTATAAGTACCGTATCTATTCCATCTAAAGATGTTCCAGTCATCAATCCTATTGCTAACTTTTTCATGTCCCCAACCTTTCTAATTATTTGAATTTAATGCTTCTGATTCTAAGCCACCTTCTTCAGCAACAAGTTTTTTCTCATATGCTTTGAAGAATGGATAGAAAATAAGTGTTGAAATAGCTATGTTTATAAGTACCAAAATTACTGCTCCAAAACTACCATTTGTTGCTAAGAATGCTCCAATTGGTGCAGGGAAAGTCCAAGGTGCAAGTATAACAGGTCTTCCAACAAGATTAATACTCATTGCGATATATGTAATAATAGATGTTACAACAGGCCCAATGATAAATGGTATTACTAAAAATGGATTTAACATAACTGGTGCTCCGAATATAATCGGTTCATTAATATTGAATAAACCTGGTAAAAATGCTGCACGCCCAAGATTTTTCAAGTGGGCTGATTTGGACCACATCATAAGTATAACAAGCCCCAGAGTTCCACCAGAACCTCCTATCCATACAAACCACTGATAAAATGGCTCAGGTGCGATATTTGGTAAGATGTCAATTCCATTTGCTAATGCATCTGCATTTTCATTAAGTAATTCTATCCATATAGGTCTAGCAACAGCTCCTATAACAGATACACCATGGATACCACAACTCCATAACATAGTAATTAACAATACAAGTACTATTACACCAGCTGGATGGTTAACCATAGTTTTTATAGGGTTAAATATTCCATAGAAGAATTTATGTAAATCAAATTTTAGGAATATAGTTAGTATAGAAATACTTACAACTACTGCTATAGTAGGAAATAAAGCTTCAAATGATCTACTTACTGATTCAGGCACACCATCTGGCATCTTAATAACAAATCCTTTTTGCTTAAATAAACGAAGTATTTCAACTGCATAAATTGCTACTAACATTCCTGCAAATAGTCCTGCTCCACCAAGGTTACCCATAGGTAAAACCCATCCTAAACCAGTTGGATTCTCACCTGTAGTCTGAGCTACTTGAGGAATAATTGTTAGCATAAAAGCAACTAATGATAAAGTTCCACCAGATACACCGTCAAGTTTATATGATTTTGCTAAACTATGACCTATATTATAAACGGCGTATACTGCTACCATACCCATAGTAAGTCTAAAAGGTAGAAGTATGTTTAAAATATTTGCTTGTATCCACTGAAATAAAGCCATTGATTCTTTCCATGCTTGTGGCACAGGTGGAAAAGCTATAATAAGAAAGAAACTACCAACTATAGTAAGTGGAATTGTACTTACCATTCCGTCACGAATTGCTTTAATGTGTTTTTGATTAGCCAATTTGGTCATAGGACCCATAAAAACATTCTCAATTAATTTAAAAAATTTATCCATCGTAAACCTCCCTTTGATTATGTTAGTATATTACAATCATTCTTCGTTAAAATCAAGTTATTTATGAAAAAAAATTTCTTTTTAATTTAAAAAAGTGAAAGACATCATCAAATAAACTAATTAAAATAGCCTGTAAAACAGTTTATTAATAAAAATTAAGAATAAAAAAATTTTATAAAAATTAAAGAATGAATATAAAATTCTCTATATTTTATGAAATAAAATTTCAGAGTTAAGTGTAATTTTGATAAAAACTCTATTTTCTAAAGCAAAATAAAAAAAGACTGATTTTTTATAAAATCAATCTCAGAATGAATACAAAGTACTAATTTGTAAGAATTTA
>CAZHXU010000170.1:4805-6635 GCA_964536535.1 uncultured Fusobacteriaceae bacterium | reverse complement strand
AAAAGAATACATTGAAGAGGAAGAGGAAGAAGTAGAAGAAAATCAAGAATAAAAGGAGGATATCGAGGGTATCCCTAGTTTTGTGTAAATTAACCAACTAGTTATGTTAGAGGGTTCCATTTGGAACTCTCTGATATAGATAGTTAGGTTATTTACACATATCTACTAAAATAATTTCTGAAGCAATTTCTTTTACACTATCTAAACATCTTCTAATATTTTTTTCTTCATTTTTGGCTAAAATACATACTGAAATCATACTGGTTCTCCTTTTATAATCTTTAATTTCATTTCTTTTTCAAAACTTTTTAAAGCTTTTTCATTAAGTTTTTCAGCCTTTTTATTTACTGAAGTAAGTCTTATTTTCTTACCTTCAATTATTAAATATGGGTCTAAAATTCTCGGCTTAAATTTAATATTTATATTATATTCTTCATTATCTTCTATTAACTGAACTTTTGGATTAATTTCATTTAGAATAGAGATTAAATTTTTATTTTTAGATTTCTCTATTTTATCAATAATATCTTGATCAGTTGTTTGAAAATCTTTAAAAGTTATTATATTAAATTTCATTGCTTTATCTAACAACTCTGTAAGTTTATAATTAGCATAGATATTTAATGGGTGCATAAAAAAATCCAAAACTTCTTTATAATATAAGTCTAAAAACCATAATGCTGCTGATTCTGACTTAATACAAATACTTCCATTAAAAATTTGCAATTCTTCTAAAAAATTTAAAACCTTTTCTTTGCTAATTAAGTTTTGATTATATAAATCTCTAAGAGTATAGTCGATTCTATCTACAGATAAATCAGGTAAATCTGAATCAAGTATAAAAAACTTATTTTTTATTATTGAATCTATGTCTATATTAGCATCCCTTAAGATAGAGTTTATTTCTGTTTTTTTTATAATATTTTCAAAAATTGAATCATGATAATCTTCATATTCATTACCTATAACATAATCGATGACGTGTGAAAATGCCGTATGAGAAACATCATGAATTAAACTTTTGATGTTTTCATCTAATGATCCTCCTAATTTTTGAGATAGATATAATACTCCTATTGAGTGATCATATCTTTTTGTGTTCCAGCATTTATTAACTAAATAAGCTCCACCGCCTTGATGTATCTTCTTTAATCTTTGAATAGGATTAGATATAATTAAACTATTTATAATAGAAGGGACTTTAAATTTCCCATAAATTTTATCTTCTATCTCATACATTTTCATTCTACTTCCTCCATTAAGTTATTCTTTTTTGCTGTATTTAATAATTTAAAATACCTTTTATATTTTGTAAATGTTACAGCTTGGTTTTCTATCTCAGTAAATGAATTTTTTTGAAGAGCATTATTTAATTCTTTAATAAAATTAAAAAATCCAATTTGCCATATCTTCTCATTGTTTAAATTCGGAGCGTATAGTTTTTCACTATAGACATTATTATCATGAAAATAATTAATAATTGTTCCTGTTTTGGAGTTAAAATTTATTTCACCATTATCTCCAAAAATATCTATAGTTAATAAACTTTCACTATAACTTGTTCCTAGAGTTGTTATATTTGCTCTTATAGAATTTTTTATTGAAATCTGTGAATAAAATGCATTTTATATTTAAAATATATATATTATAAATAATAAATTGTCAATATAGTTTTAAATTTTATAATAAAAAAATTTTTTTATAGTTATATTGTTTTTGGAAAAGAAATTTTTTTTATATTGAAAATTTAAATATTGTAATATTTGATTTTTTTAACTTCCTAATATTATTGTTCGATAAAAGAACTTATAAGATATATTATTTAATTAT
>CAZHXU010000170.1:0-4705 GCA_964536535.1 uncultured Fusobacteriaceae bacterium | reverse complement strand
ACTTCCTAATATTATTGTTCGATAAAAGAACTTATAAGATATATTATTTAATTATCTATCTTTCATCATTTGCTTATTAAAAATGGAATAACTTTCTCTATAAAAAATAGAAACTTGATTAAGTTTCTATTGAAAGTGAGTTATGTATTGTTTATATCTTTTTTAGCTGATTTTCTAATAATTTTGATAGAGAAGCCTCTACTTCGTAAAGAAATAGAGGCTGCTTATTATTAAACTTCTTCAATGATTACTTCACAATGAGTTCCCATGATATTTCCATAAAGAGCTTCACTACGCTTATCATCAATACTTCTACTTAAGCATTTTCCAGTAAATTTTTCTGCTATAATCATTCTTAGTTGATTATCAACATGTTCCCAAGCACAAATACTTGATTTTTCTACTCGGTTTCTTTTATTATTATTTTACTACAGTTATTCTTCCATCAACATCTGAATGAGTTATTCCATTTTCTTGGATATATTGTCCTAATAACTCTTCTAATGATTCATATTCGTTAATTGTTTTTTTACCTTTTAGCATACCGTAGTCATCTCCACCAGCTGCCATAAAGTCATTTGTAGCTAAAGTATAAGTTTTAGCTAAATCTAAAGCTTCTCCATTTGCTAATGTTACTTTAGTTACTTTGTTTCCAACTTCATTAGCTGGATTGAATTCAAATCTTAATCCTGCAACATGAGGGAATAATCCTTCTGGTGCTGGGTAGAATTGAACTCCATTTTCTAAAGCATCTTTAATATCTTGTCCTGTAACTTCTAATACTACAACATAGTTACCAAATGGTAATACAGATACTAAATCTCCTCTAGTTATTGTTCCTTCTTCGATAGATGATCTGATTCCTCCACCATTTGTAAGAGCTACATCTGCTCCTGATTTTGCTAACATAGCTTCTGTTATCATGTTACCTAAGTTAGTTTCTCCTGCTCTAACATATTCTCTAGCTCCGTTTAAATATGTATTAGATTCTCCAACTACAACACTTGTAATAACTTCATTAGCTGCATCTACTTCAGCAATGATAGAATTAATTTCTGCATCTTCTTCTACATTTTCCATAGCATAAGTTTTTGTGATTAACCCAGCATTTTCAGTAGAGATTCCATTTTCATCTATAGTTATTTCTACTTTTCCTAAATTTTGATCATAGAAACCAGCTTGAACTATTAATGTATCTCCTACTAATTTTCCTTTATCAAGAGTAGTATGACTATGTCCATCTACTATTAAATCAATGTCGTTTACTTCATTTGCAACTTTGATACTTGTATAGTATGTAGCTTCATCTAGACCTAAATGTGATAATGCAACAATATAGTGCACTCCTTCAGCTTTTAAAGCAGCTACTGATTCTTTAGCAGCTTCTACTGGACTTGAGAAGTTAACCGCCTCTACATTTGTAGGGTTTGTTTTATAAGCAGTTTCTGGAGTTGATAATCCGAATATTCCAACTTTTACTCCATTTGGTAATTCTTTTATAACATAAGGTTTAAATGCATCTTCTCCACTGTCTTTGTATTCAACATTTGAAGTGATTAATGAGAAGTTCATTTGATCTTCTAATTCTTGTAATCTATCTAATCCATAGTTAAAATCATGGTTTCCTGGTGCCATAGCAACATAGTTCATTTTATTCATTATGTTAACTACAGATTCCCCTTTGCTAAGAGCAGCAAATACTGTTCCGTGAATAGTATCTCCAGCATCTAAAAGAATAGTATTTTCATTGTTTTCTCTCTCTAAATTTGCAAGAGTTTGTACTCTAGCATACCCCATACCATCATATTTTCCAGGTTTTACTCTACCATGAGTATCGTTTAAGTGTAATATAGTAAAACTTACAGCTTTTTCAGGTACTAATTTTACTCCTGTATCCATTGAAGCTTCTTTTACAGCTACTTCTTTCCCTGTAACTACTTCTTTTTGTCCACATGCAGCAAACGCAGCTAATACAGCTAGTATAGCAATACTTTTAACAATCTTTTTATTCATTCCTTCCCTCCGTGTTATTAAATATATTTTCTATAACATATACCGATACAAATGCAGTAAACGGTACTGTAAAGACGATTCCAATACTGCCAGCAAGTGCTTGCATAATCTCTATTGATAAAGCTGGCATATTAACAAGTTGTGTAAATGTCATTCTAAATCCCCAAGCCATAAGAATAAGATTTAGAGAACTTCCTACAAAAGCTAAGATTAAAGTATTAACCATAGTTCCCATAATATCTCTTCCTATATTTATACATGACTTAAACAACTCTTCTTTGCTTTCTTTTGCATCTTTTAATTCATGTGCAGCACTTGCAATAGACATAGCTACATCCATAATAGCTCCCATAGAAGCAATTAAGATAGATACAAATATAAGCCCGTTAACTTTTATATTATAATCTGCTGTAAAATACAAAATTTGATTTCCATAATCTTGATAGATTGCAGATAATTTACCTAATTTTCCAAATATAAATGCTAAAAATCCAGCAAGAGCTACACCAAAAATAGTTCCTATTATTGCTGATGTAGTTTTTTTATCATAATCACCAATTAATAAAAAACTAACTATTATTATATATGAACAAATAAGTACTGCCCAAAAGATTGGGTCATACCCTCTAAAAATTAGAGGAATCAGTACAAAAAAGAGGACTATTCCAGTATAGATTAAACTTATAAGTGATTGAACACCTTGTTTTTTTCCTAGGTATACTACGCCTAAAACAAATATCAAAGTAAGTATTCCGATTAGATTATCTGTTTTATAACTATATAACCAAACATCATAGTCACCATTTTTTTCTCTCATGGTGAAAATAGCTTTCATTCCTTCTCTTGCGATAATATTACGTTCTGCGTTAACTGCATTTTGGATTCTAAACTCTTGCCCTTCAAGTTCTCCTTCGTCTATACGAACTCTTATTTCCTGTCGTCCAATAAGTCTAGATGGGTACATATCATGAGGTTCTAATTTACTTTCTAGAACTTCTAGAATGGTACCGTTTACATAATCATATCTAAAATAACTTTCCAATTTTATATTTTTGTTTATTTTTGTAGATACAAAAATAATTGGAAAGATGCTCAGTAAAACTATAAATGTAAATATATTTTTTCTTGTCATTATTTAACTCCCAATTTTAACTTCATATAGATTATACCCTATACTTTTGCATTTTTAAAGATATTTTTGTATTTTTTTTGAGAAATCATTGTGAAAAAATGACTTTTTGTATCATTTTAGTTTTTTTTAACAAAATAATTTTTGAGTTTTATTTTTAAATCTTTCTTAACCCTTTTTAGTTAAGGATTGATTTGTATTTTATATATAAAATATTTATAATGATTTATTTTAAATAATAATTTTCTTTTGAAAATTTTTTAAATAAATATTTAATTATCGAACTTAATATTCTCTCTTCTACTCAAAAAAAACTTTCCATATACTCCTATATTTATGATGAAATATTACAAAAAAAATGCTATACTGGCATCAGGGAGGTAATAATGAAATTCGAAAAAAGAAACTGGGGAACATTGATAGTAGCAATACTTGCAGTAGCAACCTTTTCTATGATAAATAATGGCAGTGTATTTTTTGATTTCTTCAAAAAAATTATAGGTTATTTTTCTGTATTTATTATAGGAGCTGTTATTGCCTTTTTCTTAAATCCACTTTTAGATTTTTTAGAGAAAAAACTAAAATTATCTAGAAAAACTAGCATAATAGTTATATATTTAGGACTACTCATGGGTATTGTCATTTTTATCTTATTAGTTGTTCCAAAACTTGCAAAGAATATATCAGATTTGATTCAAGCTTTTCCAAGTTATGTTGTTAGATTTGAAGATTTCGCAAATAAATATATAGATAAATACATAGACAAAATTCCATATTTGGATAGTAATCTTATCAAAGATCAACTGGATAAAATAAATGAAGCAGCTCTTAGTATCACTCAAAAAGCTTTGAAAGTAGTTGCTGAAAATATAGTTTCTGTTACTTTTTCTATTGTTGAATTTGCAATGGCATTTATAATGTCTATATTCTTTTTATCTCAAAAAGAATACTTTAAAAATTTGGCTTCAGAAGTAACTGATGTTTATTTTTCAAAAGAAAATGCTCAAAAAATAAAATTTTATGGTAATAAATTAAATGATGTTTTTCTTAGTTATCTACATGGAAAAACTTTAGATTCAATGATAATTGGTTTAATTGCATTTATTGGACTTTTATTCTTCAAAGTTCCATATGCAGTATTCTTATGGTTATTTATTACTTTTACAAATTTCATACCTTATTTTGGACCATTTTTGGGAATGTTACTTTCTGGA
Organism: uncultured Fusobacteriaceae bacterium; assembly: GCA_964536535.1. GTDB lineage: Bacteria > Fusobacteriota > Fusobacteriia > Fusobacteriales > Fusobacteriaceae > CAZFBB01. The sequence goes on along the minus strand of CAZHXU010000170.1, from coordinate 349 downwards.
ATAATTACAGCTTTTGCATTTCCTAAAAAGATTTTATTTGTTGTTCTTTATTTACTTGGAGTACAACAGTTTGACGCTTGGTTCCTTGAACCAAGAATTCTTGGAAACAAATTAAATTTAAAAATGTTTTGGTCTATTGCTGCAATTACTATTGGTGGAAGTATTGCAGGACCTCTTGGAATAGTTTTGGCTGCTCCTGTAGCTGGACTAGTAAAAGAATTGTACAACCTTAAAAAGGAAAAAATGGGTTTAGGAGTAGAAGAGAAAAAATAGTATTTAATGACTAGTTTAAAGCTAGTCATTTTTTTATTGTAAAAAATCCTATTACAATTTCGTGAAACTAAAAAAT
>CAZHXU010000169.1:0-6640 GCA_964536535.1 uncultured Fusobacteriaceae bacterium | reverse complement strand
TTTAATTTGTGTAATCTGAGGAATTCGTGATTAATATTGCTTTTTCATAATTCAAATAAATTATAGATTTTATCTATTAAACTTTGGGAAAAGAATTTGATTTTCTTTTTCTATTAAATCCAAGAACTCATTTTTATCATATAATTTTTGGCTTTTTTCTCGAGCTTTCTGCACAGAAACTTTTCCTTCATTTATCTCTTTTTCCCCAAGAATTATAATATAAGGAACTTTTTCTACTTTACTATCTCTTAGTTTCTTTCCAAAACTATAGTTATTATAATCACCTTCTACCCTTATACCCCTATTTGATATATTTTCTTCCAATTTTTTAGCTTCTTCATAAAAAGCTGGAGAAAGTGGTAAAACTTTTACTTGTACAGGACTAAAATAAAATGGCAATAAACCATTATTTTTTTCAAGCATAAGTGCCATAGTTCTTTCAATACAACCCATAATAGACCTATGAATTACAACTGGAGATTTATCATTATCATTTTGATCTTTATAAACAATTCCAAATTGCTCACTTAAAAACATATCTAATTGATTTGTAAAGATAGTTTCTTCTTTTCCATGAATAGTTTTGATTTGCACATCTATTTTAGGTCCATAAAAAGCAGCATGCCCTCTTTCTATCTTATAATCTCTATTACTTTCATCAAGATATTCTTTTAATACCTTTTCTGCAAACTCCCATTTTTTTTCGCCTACAGAATATTTATCCTTTTCATTATCTCTAAGAGATAAACGAAGGGAAACAGAATCTTTTAAACCTATATTTTCCATAGTAAAATCTATCATCTTAAATATTCTATCTAACTCATCTTTTACTTGTTCTAAAGTACAAAAGATATGCCCGTCACTTAGGTGAAACTCCATTAATCTTACTAAACCATACAAACCTCCACTTTTTTCTCGTCTATATAGAGTACTAATTTCACTGTACCGCTGTGGCAAATCTTTGTAAGATCTTGGTATAGCATCAAAAACCATAAAATGGTGGGGACAAGTCATAGGTCTTAGATAATGGTTGTCATTACTTATATCTACACTTGGGTACATATCGTCTTTATAGTGACTAAGGTGTCCAGAAGTTTCATATAGATATTCCCTTCCTAAACTAGGTGTATAAACTATATCGTACATGTTTTTTTCTTCTAATTTAATTATAAACTCTTCTAACTTTTGTCTAAATTTTGCTCCTTTTGGCATTAAAAGCGGTAAACCCTTTCCTACTTTTTCTGAAAAAGCAAAATAATTTAATTTTTCTCCTATTACTCTATGATCATTATTATTCATGTTATCATCTCCTCTTTTTTTATATATAGAAGGATTTGATATAAAAATTTATACAAAAAAAACCACTTATAAGAATAAGTGGTTAATATAATAAAAGATTATTAACAAATCCATAACCACTGATATAAATCTAAATACAAACTAGACTTATATCAGAACGATAAGCCTAGGTTAGGTATGTGGTTGTGGTAAATTTGTTAATTAATAATCTCATAATTTTCTCCTTTTTTTTAATTTTGAAAAGTTTAACATAATCTAAAGAGCTTGTCAAATTAAATATTATTTTTGCTATGAAAAATATACTTTTTTCATATGGAAACTACTGATAATACTAAACTAAAAGAATAAATAAAAAAGAGATTATTTAATTTTAATAAAAAATTAATAATTTTCAAAAAAATATTGACAAAATTCATAAATGAGCGTATACTCATTTTTGTTATGAGTGAGTACTCACAACAAGAGGGAGGAGATATATGAAAAAGAGGATTTATGATTATCCAAAGATAGTATTATCAATTATCCTTGTATTAACGGTATTTTTAGCATTACAAATACCAAAACTACAAAGTGATAATGATGTAGAGATATTTATACCAGAAGATAGTCCAGCTCGTATTCAAAATGATGAAACAGAAAAAACATTTGGAAGTAGTGACCTTATTGCAGTAGCAGTAAAGTTTAGACAAGGAGATGTTTTTACAAAAGAAAACTTGTCGACTATAGACACATTAACAAGGGAGTTTGAGGGAGTAGAAGGAATTACTGATGTAGTTACTATTATAAATAGTGATTATATAAGTGGTAATGCAGATGGAATGGAAGTAGCACCTCTTATTGAAGATATTCAAAGTGAAGAGGAGATAAAGGGATTAAAGGAAAAAATCATATCATGGAGAGATATGTATGGAAAATCTTTAGTTAGTAATGATTTTAAATCAACACAGATTTTATTAACTATAGGTGAAAATTATGAAGCAAAAGAAAAAGAGATAATATATGGAAATGTAGCAAATATAGTAGAAAAACATAAAAATCGTGATGAAATCTATACAGCAGGTCATACAGTTATAAATGTTTTAATGGGTGAGTTTATGCAAAAAGATATAATGACTCTTATTCCTTTTGTATTATTAACTGTACTTTTATCACTGTATTTTAGTTTTCATAGATTAGGTGGAGTTATACTACCTTCTATAACAGTAATAATAAGTACAATATGGACTATGGGGCTTATGTCTATAATGAACATTAAAATAACAATGGTTGCAACAACTATACCAGTATTATTAATAGCTGTTGGAAGTGCTTATGGTATACATATAATCAGTCATTTTTATGACATGATAAACCATCATCAAGGTGAAGTAAGTAAAGAAGATTATAAAAACTACTTAGCTCTTACTTTAAAACATGTAGGGAAACCAGTTTTATTAGCAGGAGTTACAACAGTTGTAGGTTTTGTATCACTTGCTACAAGTGAAATAGTACCTATAAAAGAGTTTGGAATATTTACAGCTATTGGAGTTGTTTCAGCTTTATTAATAGCTTTAACACTTATACCATCATTATTAAATATGAAAAAAGCTAAGAAAAAATTTGATGAAGATAAAAAACCACTTATGAACAAAATCATATTGGGTATCTATCATGAAATGAGAGATAATAAAGCTTCTATAATAGTTTCTTTAGTTTTATTAGTTATATTATCTGTAGTGGGAATTAAAAAAATAGTAATAGACAATGTAATGATAGATTATTTTAGAGCAGATACTCAAGTAGTACAAGCAGATAGATTCCAAAACAAAGAGTTTAGTGGAACTAATATATTAAATGTAGTGATTGATGGAAGCGATTTGGGAAAAGGTTCTCTTACAAATCCAGAAGTATTAGTAGAGATGGATCTTATGAAAAAACATTTTATGGAATCATATGATTATATTGGAAATGTAACAAGTTTTACAGATTTTCTAAAACGTATGAATAAAGCAATGAATTATCCACAAGAAGAAAGTAGAGAAGATGAAAACTATGTAAGTTATGATAGTAACGAAGAAGATACTTTTGATTCATTTGATACTTTTGACCAAGATAGTTTTGGAGAAGATACTTTTACTGAAGACTCATTTGAAGATAGTTTTGTTACTAGTGATGAAAACTATGTTGAAGAGGAAGTTGTAGTAGAAGACAGAGTAGAAGAAGTAGAAAAAAATCCAATTGAATTAATAAATAAAGCTCTTGCTAAAAGTAATCATCTTGAGATTAATGTAGCTGATTTGATTAGATTAATCAATGAAGAAACTAATTTTGAAGGCGAAGGATATAATGAAATTCCATATGATTTGGAAAAATATGGTGCAAATGAAATGGAAGAGTTGAAAAACTTGATATCTCAGTATTTATTATTATATTCGGGATCATTAGATGATTATGTAGATGATCAGTTAGAACCAACAAAAGCTAGAATGATTTTTCAATTAAAAGATTCTAGTAATATAGTAACAAAAGAATTTAAAGAAGATGTTGAAGATTATGTAAAAAATAACTTCCCAGAAGGATATAAAGTAAATGTTTCTGGAGTTGGAGATCTTAGTTTAGCAACTAACAACTTAATAGTTGGAAGTCAAATTAATAGTGTTTTATTCTCATTAATTGCTGTATTTACAATAGTAGCAATAAGTTATAGATCTTTTGTAGCAGGTTTATTCGGAATAGTTCCCCTTGGAATCTCATTACTTATAAACTTTGGAATTATGGGATTTGCAGGAATAAAACTTGATATTGCAACATCAATGGTAGCAAGTATAGCAATAGGAATAGGTGTAGATTATACCATACACTTCTTAAGTGCATATAATGATGAAAGAAAAAAATCAGATGATATAGAAGTAGTTACACAAAATACACTTACTTCTACTGGAAAAGCCATCATATTCAATGCAGTTTCAGTAGCACTTGGTTTCTTAGTACTTGCATTTTCAAACTTTGAACCACTAGTAAGTTTGGGGATATTAGTAGCAATTACAATGTTAACATCATCAATGGGAGCACTTGTAGTTTTACCAGTATTATTAGGAATATTCAAACCGAAATTTATCGAAAAATAGGAGGAAAAAATGAAAAAAATTAAACTTTTAATAACTATGTTTTTAATATCAACTTTTGCATTTGCAAACTTTTCAACTGGTGAAGAGTTAGCAAGGGCAGTAAGAGACAAAGATATGGGTGACTCTATGATGGCTATGATGGAAATGGTCCTTGTAGAAAGTGACGGAAGTGAAAAACCAGTTAGAATGATTAATGTGTGGTCATACAAATACGACAAAGAAAACGATCTTGGTAAGATGGTAATGGAGTTTGGAACACCTGCATCTATTAAAGGAACAAGATTTCTTACTGTAGAGAATAAAAGTGGAACAGATGATGACAAATGGATATATCTACCTGGATTAAAAAGAGTTAGACGTATTGCAAGTAGTGATAGTTCATCTTCATTTGTTGGTTCAGATTTTACTTATGGTGACATGGAAACAAGAGAAGTAGAAGATGATACACACAAAATTTTGGGTGAAGAAAAAGTAAATGGATATGATTGTTATGTACTTGAATCTACACCTGTTGATTCTGAAGATGCACAATATGCAAAAAGAGTAGTTTATATAACAAAAGAGCACCTTGTACCAGTAAAAGCAGAGATGTACAGTAAAAAAACTGGTGAAATTGAAAAAGTTATGACTGTTCAAGGTGAAATAAAAGAAATCCAAGGTATAGACACAGTATTTAGTACAATTATGAAAAATGAAGAAACTGGACATTCAACTATATTAAGAATAAAAGAAGATAATAGCGGAAATGCAATGATTAAATACAATGTAAATATTAATCCAAAAAGATTTACACAAGAATTCCTTAAAACAGGAAGAGCTAAGTAGAGGTGAAATGATGAAAAAATTTAAATATTATTTAGGAGCACTATTAATAGTTACTAATATATATGGGGAAGATTTTGATACTTTTGATGACAGTTTTTCATTTGGAGGGGAAGTTGGAGTAGAAGAAAGTAGCAAACTTCATATTGGAGGAAATATTCAACTAGAAAATAGAATAATAACACCTGTTGATAGAACAAAATCTATGATAGATTTGGATTTGGACCTATCATATGAAAGAGATAACTCTGATTTTTTCGCCAAAATAAAGTATGATGAAGAAGATAATATAGAAATAGATGAAGCTTACTTAAGAGTTTATTATAATAGTTTAACCCTTGAAGCTGGACGTATAAAAAACGTTTGGGGAAAAGGAGATATGATACATCCAGTAGATTTTATGAATAGTATGGATATGAGTGATTTATTTAATCCTACTTATGCAGAAAGAACTATTGGAGAAGATATGATAAAGTTATCTTATAATACTAGTGGTGAAGGAAAATATACTTTTGCTTATGCGCCAAATTTTAAACCAAATAATTTAGAACTTGAAAATGGAAATCCATTTACACCAAGTTTAGTACAAAATATCTATAATGCTGGTTTATTAAATGAAAGTCAAATAAGAGACGCACTTTCAAATGGTGATGATTATGACAATGGTCAGTATGCTCTAAGATATACTAATAGTAAAAATGGAACAGACTATGGCTTTACTCTTTATAGAGGATATGACAAAACTGCTAATTTGGCAGGAATAAATATGTTATCTATGGTAAAAAATGGGCATATGGGTGCTATGAATTATGCACTTTCAAATGGTTATATTAATGGAACAGAGGTAGATTTTGATAAAATAAAAGGAACAGTATACACAGAAAATTATGCTTTTGGTAGTGAGTTTAGTAGAGTTTTATTTGGACTTAATACAAAAGGAGAGTTTGCTTATAGATATACAGAAGATACAAAAGGTGATAATCCTATGATTCCAAATAATTCAATTGAATTATTATTAGGTTTTGACAAAGACTTAGGAGTTAGTAATATAAACTTTAACTTTCAGTGGTTAGGAAAATATATATTAAATGCTGATAATGCAAAAGAAAACTTAAATAAATATGGATTTGATGCAAATACATCATTTAGTGGAGAAGTAAATGAATTAAGTAATATGTTAGTTTTTACTATTTCCGATAAGTTTAAATATGATACTATTTTGCCAGAATCTCAATTTATATACCAAGTAGAAGATGAAAGTTTTATCTTTATAAACTCAGTTGAATTTAAATTAAAAGATGACATAAGTTTAACAACTGGTTATAACTGGCACTATGGTGATGCTAATAGTACTTTTGGTCAATATGATAATGCTGATTTTGCTTTTGCAAAATTTGAATATAACTTCTAAG
>CAZHXU010000168.1:4121-6650 GCA_964536535.1 uncultured Fusobacteriaceae bacterium | reverse complement strand
AAATGAAAAATATTCATCAAAGTGATTTTTTATCCTTTAAGAGTTTTTTCTAAAAGTTCTCTAAATTTGATATCATCTTCGTTACTTCTCTTTTTTGGACCTTTAGTTTTTTTACCAGCTTTACGGTTTTTTGCATTAGTATGCCTCTGGAACATAAGAGTATCTATATTAAACTGAGTATATGCAAAACCATTTGGATTAAGTATAGCTTTTGCTTTAGCAAGAACAATAGAAGCCAGTCCATAATCTTGGGTAATTATTATATCTCCCTCTTTGGTAATAGCTACTATTTTAAAATCAACTGAATCAGCACCTTTTGGAACTTGTATTATAGTATAGTCACCACTAAGTTCATGGGCATGGTCGATAACCATTATTACTTCATAACCATATTCTTTTCCAAGTTCTAAACAAGCATTTTTTACACCTTTTGGGCAAGCATCAGCATCTATAATTATCCTCATATTATCTTTTTTCCTTCCATTTCTTTGTGTCTAATATCTGATTATACATAAGATTATAAATAACAAAAGAGTTTAAGTCAAAGGTATATTTTGTCAACTTTTGTATATAATCCATAATAAAAGCTAGGGATTTTAATAAAAATTTTGGGATATTTATAAATTTAATATTATTTCCCAAAACTTCTACCACCAACTGCCTATATGATATATCTTTACTCTTAATATTGTATATTCCTATTTTTTCATTATTGATAGAATCTATTAATATATCTACCAAATCATCTAAGTAACAAATGGAAAATACATTTTCTCCCTTTGCCACAAGAGGAATACCTATAGTTTTATTTAGTTTTATAAACTTATCCTTTAAGAATTTATCTTCTAAGGAGATAATAGGAGGACATCTCAGGATAAGATGTTTGTCAAAAGTTTCAACTTCTTTTTCCCCAAGGTATTTACTATCTACATAGGGATGGATTTTTGTATTACAGATATCTTCTTCTCTGTAGCTAGAGTCTCTTTTGTCTGTATATAATCCGCTAGTAGAAAGATAAATAAACTTTTTTATTTCTATTTCTTTTATGTTATCTATTATCTTTTTGGTACTTAGGTGATTATGTCTGTAATAATCCTTCTGTCTTGTCATCTGAGGCAAGATTCCACCTAAGTGGATAATTGTATCGTTTTTATTAACAAAATGCAATAGAGAGGATTTTGTTAGGTCTAGGAGGTAGGTGGTAGAAGTAGAAGGTTTTATATCTATTCCGATTACTTCATATCCCATTTCCACTAGTTTTTTATATAGTTTTTTCCCTACTTGCCCACTAGAGCCAGTAATAATAATTTTTCCCATCTAATCACCTATTAATCTCTCTATTTCTCCAATAAATATCTCTTCTTGTTTATAACTATCTATGTATTTTTTATAGGTATCTATATTTTTATCATAGGGACCCATTAATAAAAACTCTATCTTTTCTACTAAGTTTTTTTCACCAAAAGATTTTGCTTTTAATCCTAGTGAATAATATTCTAACCTAGCAGAATAATCAAATTGATCATAGTCTTGAGGGATAACAATAGATGGGAGTTTTTTGTTTAGTGTATGATAAAGGATACCAGCTCCACCGTGATGTATTACTAAGTCAAAGTTTTGTAGGTGTTTGTCATAAGATAAATAATTAATAACTTTAAAATTATCACTAACAAAACCTTCTACTCCTTTACTTCCCCCTAGAGATAGTACAAAAAAGTAATTAGGAAGTTTTTCTGCAAGGTTTTTAATCTCTTCTATATACTTATCTTTAGCCCATTCCAAATGAGTTCCAAATGTTATAAAGATGTTTTTTTCAAATCTATCAAAATCTAAATCTATCTCTTTATGTGAATCTTCTTTATCAAGAGAAGGACCTAACCAAACTAAAGATTTTGGCCATGTTCTCTCAAACTCCAACTCTTTTATACCAAGAGCTAAGATAGAATAGGGAGAATAGATAACTTCTGTGCCATCATCTCTATAAATACTTTTTAGATAATCTTTTATATATGATTTTGCCAAAAATGCAAAAGTAGATTTGATATTATGTATAAAAAAACGATAAAAACTATCTCTTATTTTGCCAAAACTATTATTTAGAGGTTTTAAACCTCCTGCATATGAAGGAGTTCCATCGATATTTTCAATAGCAAATGGAGTAGGTATAGTTGTTATCCAAGGAATATTATATTTGTCACCTATGATTCCCCCATGGGGAGCGACAAAATCAGCAATGATTAAATCTGGTTTTTCTCTCTGGCATAATTCATCTAACTCTTCAATAATCTCTTTTAATAAAGACATATTTTCTTTAAATTGTTTATATAATTTAATAGGGTTATTTGAGATAGATTTATCTGAGTTAGCAATTTTATCTATAGCATAGGGTTTATGCTTTAAGACAGAAAAAGTATCAAAACCTCTTTCTTTCAAGACTTTTTCTTTACTATAACCACTAATAAATTTGATTTGATACTTATCTTTTATCATATTAGCAAGGTTGATTTGTGGGTATAAGTGACCACTAAA
>CAZHXU010000168.1:0-4021 GCA_964536535.1 uncultured Fusobacteriaceae bacterium | reverse complement strand
ACTTATCTTTTATCATATTAGCAAGGTTGATTTGTGGGTATAAGTGACCACTAAATGGTGGTGCTATAAAAAATATCTTCTTCATCTTTTCCTTTCTTAAAAGAACATACTTATAAGTAATAAGTAATAAGTAATAGTTAATAAGTAATAGTTAATAAGTAAATAGTTAATCTATAATGGTTTTAATTATTTTTTTTATATTTTCATCTTCCAAATAATCCATATGACCACAGTTTGGAATATAGTCTGCTTTGTTAAAATCAAATATTCTTGAGATATAATCTTTTTTTCCCTTAATAACAGTAATATTATATCTATATTTTGATAAAGTTACTGGGCCAAGGGCAATTACTCTTATGTCTTTTAATATATCTTTATCAAGTAACATTAACATCCTTAAACCTTGGCTTTGGGTAATAAATACTTGTTTTTTATCTTTATGAATAATATCTCTTAGGTGCTTTTTTACCAAATCTTTATATCTTTTACTAAAGAGTAATAATAGATATTGTTTGATATTTCGAATAGAAGCAATAATTACATGGGGTTCATAATATATCCCCTCTGAAAACTCTTCTTTAAAGGGAAAACCAATGGGGCAAAATACATATGATTTTTCATTAAATACCCTTAACAAAGCTATTTGTTTGGGGCATAAATGAGAGTTTTTATAGTTTGATTGACCACTTAATAAAAATACTTGTTTATGACTAGTATCTCTCCATGTATTATTGCTTTTTTTAAGGTTGTTGATATAGTTAAAAATCTCCATATGCTAAACTATCCTTTTTTAATTTGATATATTTATCTCTCCATTTTATTCGATTAGGAGAGATAATGCTGTGTAAATAATGGAAAAACTGCATATAATCACTAATAATTTCATAGATGATGTTTTTTAGATACTCTCTATTTTTATATAAATATCTTCTGATTAATAGATTAATTATACATTTGCTTAAATGAACAATAAACAAAAGTAAAAATCCCCTATGATTGTATATACTTAGGAATAAAAGTATAGGTGGTAACATACTAGGTAGTATTACTAATAAAAATAAGTTGATAGAAAGGTTTTTATTAATATATCTATTTGCGAAAACCATCCATCTTTTCATAAGGTTTATATAATGGATGAAATCTTTTACATCTGTACTTACAATACAATTAATATTTGATTGGACTAAAGGAATATTATTCTTAGTGTAAACTTTTGCTATTTCATAATCATCACATAATTTAGTCATTATATTAGAAAAGGCGTCTATTCTCTTTAGGGTAGAAGTCCGAGTAATATAAAACATGCCATTAATAGTATAGAGGCAATTAACTTTTGCAGTAGCCATATAGGTACCAAGTGAGTTTGAGTTTATAAATCCTCCAACTATATTACTTAGGATACTTTTAGAACTTTCATAACATGGAAGCCCAGTAATTAACATATCTTTTTCTCTCAAGATATCAATAGCTAAAGGGAGTTTGTCTTTTTTTATAATAGTGTCATCATCTAAAACAATAACAAATTCTTTTAATTTATCTAGTGCAAAAGACATCTTATATACTTTTGGATTTACTCCTTGGGGTACTTTGTCTATATACATAATCTCTATATCTCTGTCATTTTCCCAAAGAGTTTTTAATTTGTCTGTTACTTTAATTCCTTCTATATCATCTTTATCTACTAACCACAAAAATGAAGCATAAGGAATCTTTTTTATATTTTCATTAAGGGTATAAAATAAATCTTTGTCACCACTAAGTATAGGCTGGAGTATAGTTACTTCACCCTTTTCTATATTAATTTTTTTGTTATTCAAAACTTCTTTATAATGCCTTGTACCCAAATAAAATCTAGCTGTATGGACTAGGATGTAAGTGAGTAGAAGGGATATAAATAAAATATTCATAATACCTCCTTTATAGGATTTTATTATATCATTTAGGAAATTAATTTACAAAAGTAAAAGGAAAAAATGTATGAAATAGGAGGGGAAGGAGTAGAAGAAATTTGTATAAAAATATAAAATGCAGAAAATTACAGTTTAGGTACCTAGAAAAAATCCTTTTAAATAAGGCACTAGAAGTTTTTGGGTACTATTAAATGCATAAAAGTGTAGAATTTTTGTTGTTTAAGTACCTAAAAAAAATTGACATAATTTAGTACAAAAGAATCAATTGTAGATAATTTTATTTTAGATTGAGATTTTGAATAGAAAGTTAAGAAGAAATACTGTAAACATGAATAATTATTAGATAAAACATTCTAATAAAAAAGAGCTGACATTAAAAATCAGCTCTAAATTTCAATTGGATACTAATACTTTATTTAATCTTTTTTGTAAAAAGCTAAACCAACACCATAAACTAGAATAATTTGACCAATTAAACCTTGTAGTACACTTAGAAATCTGGCTAAGGAAGAAACAGGAACATAATCTCCATAACCAATAGTACTCATAGTAATAGCACTAAAATAAAATGTTTCATTAAATAAACCTATGGCACTTTTAAAGTCAAATTTTAAAGCTCTTTTAAAATTTTTATGGGTATTTTTAATATCTTCTACTCTATCCAAATCTATCTTCCAAACTTGATTTTGTAATCCCCTTATGACACTGTTATTATCTATATAAATATCTTCCATAATTTTTCCTTCTTTTACATAAAGCTCTATAGTGTTTTTTTGTGTAAAAGTATTTGATAAAACAGCTAAGTTAAAATATAAAGTTCCAAATATAAGTATAAAGTTTATATAAGCAAACATTATAAATAGCAAACTAGCATTAATAGTTGATTTTGGCTTAAATACTTTTTGTAACAAACTAGTTGTTCTTTTGGCTATATATGAACCATATACCAAAAATGCCAACAAAATAAATGCAATATAACCAAATTTTATAAAGGAAAAAAATGGTGTGAGTATTACTATAAAAGTAGGGATTAGTAATAATATAATTGTATTAAGTAGATTAAGTATTAATCTTTTGTGTGTTTTTAACATTATTTCTCCTTTAGAATATCATTTTTTATATAATCAAATGCTTTTAATCTGTATTTGTCTATTTCATTTGGTAAAGCATGTTCTGCACCAATAATATACCGTACTTCTACTCCTTCTATCTTTTCCTTCAAAAATGGAATATTATGCTTATGCCAAACAACTCCGTCTTTATCTCCTTGGATTACCATAACAGGTTCATTTAGAATATCTCTTTTTTTAAACTCTTTCTCCCATTTGTATAGGGCCTTTGACCAAGAAAAAGCTAATGAATCTATCTTTAGTGGTTCATCTTTTTGAAATAAAGAAAAATTTTCATCGTGGCTTGAATCTCTATAAACACGATTAACTCTATTTAAAAGTGGATTTGATAGATAGTATAAAAATTTTGATGTTTTCCACTTGGTAGTTCTAACTAATGGAGATATTAAATAAGACTTGGTAAAGATACTGTCTTCATTATATAGGTACTCGATGAGAGTAGAAGCTCCAGTACTATGTCCTATGGCATAATAAGGTTTAGGCAGATTTTTGCTGTATATATTTACAAAACTAGCAAAAACTTGTCCATAAGTAGCAAATGTATCGATACCAGAAATTTCTCCCGAAGACAAACCATGACCAGGCAGATCCATAGCAGCTATGGCAAAGTCTAAATCTAAAAAGTATTTTATTAGTTTTTGCATATAACCTATATTATCAAGGTAACCATGTTGTACAAACAAAGTTCCTTTTATATCTTTTTTATTTGGTATCCAAATATGTCCACTTAATTTCAAATCTTTTTCTGTAAAATAGCCAAAATAATGTTTTGTATTATCAAAAGTTAGTTTGTAATAATCAAAATATTCTTTTATTTCATTTGAATATTCTTTCTCTTTAATTTCTAACAAAATCATCTCTTCCTTTACTCTACTAATATCTACAGAAAAAACTGTAGAAACTAAACATAGCATTAAAATAATATATTTTTTCATAATTCACCCCACTAAATTTTATATTAAAAAGAGAATTATATCAATT